>JBBINC010000001.1:0-57615 GCA_037444085.1 Acidobacteriota bacterium
ATCATCGGTGAGTGTACTTGAGCGACGATTCCCTGCCGGCCACAGCGAGCCCGAGTTGCTCCTGCCGGGTCATGAAGAGCCGATCTTCGGGCGAGACGCCGTGCGCCGGCGGCTCCAGACCTACCGCGACGCTGTGGCCTGGGTCCACGACGCGGTGGTGCGAGGCATCAACGAAGGCGTGGGCGTGCACGCGCTGATGGGCGACCTCGCGCTCCCGGATGACCTCGTTCTCCCCGAGAGATTCGGTCGCGTGTCGTGGTCGGTGAGGGGTCTGTACGAGCTGTATGCCGGTTGGTTCGACGGGCAGCCAGAAAGCCGGTATGCGCTCGCTGACTCGACGGCGGCGGCGGAGCTGGCGGGGCCCGACGCGGTCGTCGAGCGGGCCCAGGACCTCCTTGCGAGCAAAGACGCCGTGCGCGCTCTTCACCTCACGCGCGCCGTGCTCGCCGTTGCACCCGCCCACTCCGGCGCCGTGGCCGTCCGGCTCGCCGCCCTCCGCAATCTCCTCGCCGCAAGCCGCAACGACTTCGAGCGAGGTCTACTGCAGCACGCCATTCGGGAGGTCGACGCACCGCGCGGCCCAAGCGCCGCCACTCCTGAGGCTTGGTGACCACCCGGCATCGCTCGCCGCCATCGAGTCATATTCCCTGGTGGCGATGGCATCGCCTCTCGCGGCGGGGCGTGCTCCGCCGCAGCAGAGGTCGCAATGGCAGATTCACGCCGTATCCGCGTCCTTGGTACGGGGACGGGACTCTCCCGAGCACCCTGCACTCGCCGACGTGCCGGCTGGAGATCCAGCCGGTGTGCGGCCGCCGGTCCCCTGGGTGACGACTACGGTCGCTCGACGCGCCGTCCCACCGGGCGCGGCACCGCCACCTCCACCGGCCGCACGGCGCGCCGCTCCGTCGCGCCCACCTGCACCGTGGCGGTCGCCGTGTGCACGCCCAGCGGCGCCGTCAGCCCGTCCCACACAAACGTCACCGTCTCGCTCTCCCCCGCCGCCACCGTGCGCACCTCGGCGTCCGGCGCCGCCCACACCCGCCCCGTCTCGCCGGCGATCTCGAGCGCAAAACTGGCCTCCACCGGCGATGCGGTGTAGTTCACGTAGGTGATCTCGAACCTGCCCTCACTGCCCGGGAAGACCTTGGCAGGCGTGCGGAAGCTCCTGATCTCGCCGTCCAGCATGTCGATCACTGCCGCCCCGGTGGCGATCACACTACCGCCGTGCTTCACCTCGACCAGCGCCGCGTAGCCCCCCTCCTGCCCGACCGCCGGGCAGGAGATGGCCACGACCGCGTTGGTGCCCGCGGCGACGGAGAACGGGCCGTCGTTGCCTGTTGCCACCTCGCCGCCCTCGGCATCGAGGAGTCGACACGAGGTGGTGAACGACGCCGCGGCGCTGCCCACGTTGCTCGCCTCCACGTACAGGCGTGGCGAGTGCCCGGGGAGGAAGGTGCGCGTCGCCGGCCCCATGGCGGTAACCACCAGCGACTCGGCGGTGGTGTAGGTGATGCGGACGACGAGCCGCCGGTACAGCGTGGCTCGGCCGGTGGCGGCGTTGAATTCGACGGGAATCACGGTGATGCCCAGGAGTTGGTGGTTGGCATCGGCGGCGAACGCCTCCCACGCCGCTGCCTGCGCCGGCAAGACTCCGAGAGACGCCGGCGCCAGCGCCCACTTCGCCGGCGTTCCTCCTCCCAGCAGTTCCACGCCCGGCGCGTACACGGGGATGCGCAGGCTCCCCAGGTCGAGCTGGTTCTCCCGGCTGGCGCTCACGGCGGTGACGGTGGCACCTGGCGGCAGGCGATGGTGGACCTGCCGGGCCGGCAGCATCACGCCGGACACCATGCTCTGCTCGAAGCCGTTCACCTCGACGAGATCGAAACCGCTGGCGGTGGTTCGGTCGATGGAGTAGCTGGCGGCGTCGATGACCAGGGTTGCCTCGTATGAGGAGGGGGCGAGGGCGCGAACCGCTGAGAACGCTGAGGCCACAGCCCGTTTTTCGACGAGAAGGGAGCTCGCCGAGCCCGAGCCGGGGCGGGGGATGGTGAGCCACGGCACGGCGAACAGCGTCGTCTGCTGCACCGCCGTCTTGTCCCGGCAGTCCCACCCCCAGGCGGCGAAATAGTCGGTCTTGGCGTTGCGCAGGGCTTGCCCCACCGAGCGGGGCACGCCGCTGTCGGGCATGGTGCGCCGCCAGAACTTATTGACGACTTTCTCCGTGTACGCCTCTAAGCCGGGCGGGTAGCTCCAGGAGATGCCGCCGTTGCCCAGATACCCGGAGGCCCCCTCGCGGGCGAAGTAATCGCCCATGCTGTTGGAGACCAACGTCATGCCCGAGCGGCACCCATCGATGCCCACGAACGGATGCTGCACCAGAGCGATGTTCTCGTCGATGGCGCCCGCCATTTCGGAGCCCGCCAGGCCACCCTTGGTGGGATTAGGAGGCGTCCCCACGCCCCACGGATTGGAATGGTCAGAGAAGGCGAAGAGGCTGAACTGGGTGCCCAGGGCGGTGAGCAGATCGTCCCTCCGCCAGTCGTTGTTGTCGACCATCGTCGAGGATGCCGAGAAACCCCACGCCCGCACGTGGTCGATCACCCCTTGGCTGCCCCAGAAGTCGAGGTCGCCGTTGTCGCAACTCGCCAGCACGGCGCGGGCGGGCGAGCCGAAGCTGATTCCCTCGATCCCCGACTCGAACAGGCGCTGCAGGTCGGCGGCCGTGTCGCCGATGATGCGGCCGACGTCGATTTCCACCTTGCCCTTGTGCCACTTGGAGTGGTTGGTGTCGGCGAAGTGGTTGTCGGTGAGGATGTAGTCGTTGTTGACCACTCGTCCCAGCACGGCATCCGTCTCCGAGTAATCACTTTCGGTATCCTCGCACGGACATTTCCTGCGGAACTGGGGGATGACGTCGTCGTCGCCGAGGATGACCACCTGTTCATCGCCGCCCGAGTCCTGCAGCCAGTCCTCGAGGTACTCGTCGATGCGCCGCGTCACCACGTTGGCCGTGTCCTCGCTGGCGGTGTCCCAGGTGAGGTTGTCCCAGCCTCGCGCCTCGGCACAGTAGTCGTCGACGAAGTAGACCGCGGCGCGCCGGGCACCGGCTGGCCCGTGCGGCGCCCCCTGTGCCGCCTGGGTTACGGAGGCGAGGAAGTTGGCCGTCTCCTGGCGGTCGTAGTTGGTGTAGAGGTGGTGGCGGCTGGTGATCATCACCACTGGTACGGTGTTGACCACGTAGATCAGCGGACCGTGGCCGCGGGCGATGACCTCGCCATCGCTGCGCAGGCGCAGTTCGGCGGAGGGTTGGGTGGGCCCCAGCGGTTCCTCCGGCTCGATTCTGAAGCGGAAGACAGCCTGGCGCCGCTTCGTGGCGCCCTCCCCGGCGAGCGTCATGAAGGTGCGGTAGTGGCCGGCATCCACCCGCACCACGGCCGCCGCGCTGCCCGGGCAGCTCGTGCAGTCTCGACGCTGCACCGATACCGGGAACCCGAAACGATCGCTGGGGATACGCACGGAGGCGTAGACACCGATAGAGTCGGAGGTGTCGGCGATGGCCTCGACCACCACCTCGACAAACGTCCGATCGGTGGGTCCACCGGCGTCCGGCCGCAGCTTCCAGACATCCGGGGCACCCACCCAGCCCTCGTCCAGCCACACGTTGGCCTGCAGGTTGAGCGGCTCGACGCTGAACGACAGCGTATAGGGGTAGGTGGGCGCGCCCATTCCGTTTGGGTTGACCTCGACGAAGTAGGTGCCGTCTTCGGGAACGTTGTAGGCGATACGGCGCAGCGACCGATCGGTGCGCGAACCCCGCTCCGCGACCCGCCGGCGATGGGAGTCGTACAGCCGAAGCAGGTACCCCTGCGTGACCTCCAGTTCGGCGACGATGACATCGCCGGCGCTGGCCGTGAACGAGTAGAAGTCGACGTCCCCGGAGTGGCAGATGCGGCCCCCGTAGCTATAGCGAAGATCCAGGGCGTAGGCGTGCTCGAAGTCGTCGTTCGGCTCTCGGCTGTCCCAACAGTCGGTGAACTCGGAGGTGTTGCCGCGTGAATCGGTGGCGGTGGCGGTGAAATCGCGGACCCTCGATGAACCGCTCCACGACCAGCCGCCGTGCGCCGCCGCCGTGACAGCCCCCAAGAAGGTCCTTCCCTGGTCGTCCTGGCGGCTGAACACCTCGACGCGACACCCCGCGCACGCCGCACCGCGCACCTCGCCATGATCCTCGCGGGCGATGATCGGCGGGCGGATCGACTCGTTGGCGACGTTGATGCCGCCGCCCAGGTCGATGCCCTTGTTGGTGTTGTCACTGATGCTGTTTTCCGTCACGGTATTGCGGATGGTGCGACGCTCCCAGAATGACACGCCGTGGTGCGCATTTCCGCGGATCGTATTGGCTGGCCCGACGGTGTTGCGCGAGGCTCCGCCATCGATGCGGACGCCGCTCAAGGCGTTGGCAAGAAGCCTGCTGCCGCTGAGCCCGATCTGGTTCCCCTTGACGACGTTGGCGTCGCCCCCGTCGATATGGACGCCATGGCCGCCATTTCCAGCAATCACGTTCCCCTGGCCGGCGGCGCTGCCGCCGACGACGTTGTGGCTGCCGTCCACGATCTTCACCCCCCCGGCATTGGGGAGCGCCGCCATGCCGTCACGACGCACACCGATCGTGTTGCCGTAGATGCCGGTATGGTCCACCTCCGCGCCGCTCAGGAGGATGCCCTGACCGTCGTTGCCGGCAATGAGGTTGCCTTCGCCGCTCGTCGATCCGCCGATGCGGTTGTAGTCGGCGTGACCGGTGAGGTAGATGCCGTGGGAGGAGTTGCCGAAGTCGACCGCACCCGTGCGATCCGCACCGATGATGTTGCCTCGCACCTGGGCGACGGCGGTACCGGAAAGGTGCACGCCGAACCGGCGATTGGCCGAGATCAGGTTACCCTCCCCGGGCCCACTGCCGCCGATGTGTTGGGAGTAGCCGCCCACCAGCACAATGCCATCGCGGTTGCTGGACGAGGCCGCACCGTTGGGTCCCATGCCGATGTAGCAACCGAGGACGTGAAGCTGGGTGGCGCGATCGGCGTAGATGCCCGCCTCGCTCCAGAGTACGATGGCCAGCCCCTTGACGGTGGAGCCCGACGTGCCATCGAAGTGCAAGCCATGCGCACCGCTGCCGGCGCCGCTGCCGCTGAGCACGATCTCGGGACCGCCGGGATTGGTGTCGCCGCGCGCCGCGGTCTGGGTGGTGCCATCGATGGACACGGTGCGATCGATGACCGGGAGGGGAGACGCCGGCGTGATCCACCAGGCGCCGGAGCGGAAGTTGGCATCGCTGGGCGGGATATCGAACGAGATCCGGCTCGACGCCGACGGCGTCGGGGTGGGGATCGGCGTCGGCGCCGGGGCTGCGGCAGGCTGGAAGCCGGTGGCCGTCGTCCAGGCATTTGAGGCGTTGATCGCTTCGCGCAACGAGCAGTGAGCGACCGTGCACGTGCCGTCGTCCAGATCATCGGTGGTGTTGACCACGAAGGCGACCTCGGACGCCGGTATGACCTCCACGAGCAGGTGGTACGGCTGCGCCGTGCTGGACTCGCCAGTGGCCGAGACCACCCGCACCCGGTACTGGCCCGAGTGGCGGCTGGCCCGGAACTGGATCATCTCGCTTGCCGTGCCGGAATTGCGCGAGAAGGCCACCAGGCTGTTGTACGGGGTGTACAGCTCAAGATCGTAGTTGAATGGAAGCTCGTCGAGGGTCACGCGGATCTCGTCGTTGAGCGCCGCGTAGAAGCGGAAGTAGTCCTCATCGGCAGGTGAGCAGACATAGGAGCGGTATCCGGCGGGATCGATGGGCGCCAGCTGGATGGCTGTTGCAAAGGTGTCGTTGGGCTCGAAGGCGTCCGGGCACACCGGGCCACCGGTCGGGGTCGGGGTGGGCGTGCGCGTCGGCGTCGCGGTGATCGTCGGCACTGGGGTGAAGGTCGGCGTGCGCGTGGGAGTCCAGGTCGAAGTGGGAGTTCGCGTGGGCGTCCTGGTCGCCGTGCGGGTGGGCGTGACCGTGGGCGTGGGCGTCGGCAGCAGGTACGAGACCACCAGTTGCGGAGCGACGCTCCCCTCCCGGCTGGAGAACTTGCGCAGCCACAGACTGCCGGCCACCGGGCCGGTGACGCCCACACCGTAGTTGGCGTGGGTGCCGTTCAGCCAGGCCGAAACCAGCGAGGTGGCGTCCCAGCTCTTCCACCCCGTGCTCGTCCCCACCGAGGTCGAGGACACGAGGTAGAGGGTCGGGCGGGTATTGAACGTCACTCCGAACTCCGTCCAGATCGAACCCGCCCGACCGAGGTTGAGCGTCACGGACGACAGGCCGCTGCCGGCTTGCTGGTAAAGTCGGACCTGGGCACTTTGCACGCTGGCGTTGGCGGGAATCGACGAGAGGTTGAAGCGCACCAGCGTCTGCTGCACGTTGTTGAACTCGCCGTACAGCGAGGAGAAAAGAGACGCAGAACCGCCATAGTTGGTACTCGCTGCGCCGTTGTCGACGTACGAATCGGCCACCGCCTCGAGCGTGACGGTGGTCGGGGACGGGGTCGGCGCGAGAATCGCTGCGCCAGATCCTGCCTCGCCGCCGGGAGGTATCGCGGCACCGCCGGCGACGGCAAGTACCACCGCGGCTGCGGTCAACGTGGTGAACACCACCCGAACCAGATGAGAGCGATCGCCCATGACGGCCTCCCGATCAACCGACCCGAGCTCACACCTAGCATCGGCTCACGCGCCCTGGTGGGGAATGTCCAGGCGCGACAGCAGCATGTCCGAACGCGACAACGTGTCGCCCCGCCGGATTGACGTGGGACATGGGAATTGGTAACTTGGAATGGTTATGGAAACAGACGCCCCCCCAGTGGACCTTGCCAACCAGGTGGAACTGCTTCACGCCGCCGGGTTACGGAGCACCAGGCCGCGCCTCGCCATTCTTCAGGTGCTGCAGCACGATACCAGACACCCCACCGCCGAGCAGGTTTATCGTCGACTGCGTCCGGCTCACCCGTCGTTGTCCCTTGCCACCGTGTACAACACCCTCGAAGCGTTCACCCGCCGCGGGCTTTGCCGGCGCGTGCCTCCCGTGGACGGCCGGCAGCGTTTCGACGGCACGGTGAACCCGCATCACCACGCGCTGTGCACCTGTTGCGGCAGCATCTTCGATGTCCCTCCCGAGGTCTACGAGCCGCCCCCGCCGCCGTCTCGCCTCGGCGCCGGGCTGCCAGTGCACGGCGTGCAGGTGACGTTCGAGGTCCTCTGCTCCAGCTGCCGGCGGGGTGGCGAGGACGATCGCGGCGGCTGCGAGGACGATCTCAACACGCGACTCTCACACACAAAGGAGGTGTGACATGCCCGAACTGAAAGGCAGCAAGACCCAGGAAAACCTGAAGTGTGCCTTCGCCGGCGAATCCCAGGCCAATCGTCGCTACCTGTATTTCGCCAAGGCCGCGGACATCGAGGGATACCCCGAAGTGGCCGGGCTGTTCCGCGACACGGCGGAAGGCGAGACCGGGCACGCCCATGGCCACCTGGACTACCTCAAGAAGGCCGGCGACCCGGCCACCGACCTGCCTCTCGGCGACGTGCACGAGATGCTGGCGGCGGCGGTGGCCGGCGAGACCCACGAGTATACCGACATGTATCCCGCCATGGCCAAGACGGCCCGCGAGGAAGGCTTCCTCGAGATCGCCGACTGGTTCGAGACGCTCGCCAAGGCGGAACGCTCCCACGCCGGCAAGTTCCAGAAGGCCCTCGAAAACCTGTGAGCTGAGAATCGCCGGGCCGGGGCAGCGCGTGATTGCCCCGGCCCGGTAAGGGCCGTCCGCGCCGGAGGGGGGCGACCATGACCGATGCGAGTGGGGACCGGTCCAACGTGGCCGTGCAGCCGACCGACGGCCTGACCTACAACCCGAATGACCCGCTGTATTGGGATGAGAGAGCCCTGCAAAAGGAGCTGGACCGCAGCTTCGAGCTGTGTCACTCCTGCCGCATGTGCTTCAAGTACTGCCAGTCCTTCCCCACCCTCTTCGCGGCCGTGGATCGTCACGGCCACGTGCAGGCAATCCCACCCGCCACCGCCCGGCAGGTGGTGGAGGAGTGCTTCCAGTGCAAGCTGTGCTACACCCAGTGCCCGTACACCGACAAGGAGGGGCACGAGTTCCGACTGGATTTCCCCCGCCTGCTGCAGCGCGCCCGTGCGGTATGGCGCCGCCGGGACGGGATACCGTGGCGCGATCGCCTGCTGGCCGATCCCGACCGCCTGGGGCGAATCGGCTGCCGCACCGCGACCGTCGCCAACTGGGCCAACCGCCTCCGCCCCAACCGGCTGGCGATCGAGGCGATCGCCGGCATCCACCGCGACAAATTGCTTCCCAGCTTTGCCTCGACGCCGTTCACCACGTGGTGCCGCAGGGCGATGGGGGACTCGCTGGAGACCAGCGCGGGCACCCACCCGGTCGTGCTTTTCGGCACCTGCTTCGTGACCTACAACAACCCCGAGGTGGGCAAGGCGGCGCTGGAGGTGCTGCAGCATAACGGCTGCCGCGTCGCCGCTCCGGCCGTCGAGTGTTGTGGCATGCCGGCCCTGGACGCCGGCGACGTGGCACTTGCCCAGGCCAAGGCGAAGCGCAACGTCGCGGCGCTGCTTCCCTGGGTGGAGCGCGGCTACCGGGTGGCGGTGATCAACCCGACCTGTTCCTTGATGATGCGCGAGGAGTACCGGCTGCTCCTCGACGACCCCGCCGATCCTCGCCTCGGCGAGGCCACCCGGCGCGTCGCCGCCGCCGTCCGTGACCTCAGCGAGTACCTGTGGGAGCTGCGCGGCGTAGGGCACCTGCGCACCGACTTCAAGAGCACCCCCGGGGCGGCCGTGGCGTACCACGCCCCCTGCCATCTGCGCCTGCAGAACATCGGCTTCCGTGGCCGCGACCTGCTTCGCCAGATCCCCGGCGTCAAGCCGCGCCCGGTGGCCGAGTGCTGTGGCCACGACGGCACCTGGGCGCTCAAACGAGAGAACTTTGCGGCCGCTCTCAAGAACGGCGAGAAGGCGTTCGCCGGCATGCGCGAGGCGCAGGCGGAGGTCTGGGCTACCGACTGCCCGCTGGCGGCGATCCAGTTCCAGCAGGCGTGCGGCGTCAAGGCGCTCCACCCGGTGGAGATCCTGGCGCGCGCCTACCGCGAGGACGGCTTTCCCCTTCGCCTCACTCCTGCATCCAACCCGGCTTGACGTACGACGAGGAAGCCCATGGAACCCATCCGCGCTGACGAGATCCTTTCGCCCGAAGAGTACGAACGTATTCGCCCCGACATGCGACGGCGCATCATGGCGCTCAAGGCACGCCGGCGCGTGCCCCTGGGCGAGCACGCCACGCTGCACTTCGAAACTCGCGAGACGATGTGGTACCAGGTGCACGAGATGCTGCGCGCCGAGGGGAGCTGGGCACGACCCGGGGCGGCGGCCGCCGAGCTGGACGCGTATAACGCCCTCATCCCGGCCAGCGGCGAGTTGTCGGCCACCCTCATGATCGAGTACGACTCCCCCGCCAAGCGCGCCGTCAAGCTGGCCGAACTGGTGGGAATTGAGGGGCGCCTGCGCCTGCTCATCGGCGATGCACCGCCGGTGGTCGCCACCTTCGATGCCGCCCAGGTGTCGCCGGCGAGAATCTCGTCGGTGCAGTACGTGAGGTTTCCACTCACCGCCCGGCACGCGGAACTGGTGGGCCGGGAGGGAGAAGTGCTGAAGTTGATACTGGACCACCCCGCGTACCAGGCGCAGGCGGTGCTCGGCGAGGAAACCAGGAAGGAACTGGCCGCCGACCTGGGCTGACGTTGCCCTCCCTCGGGATCACTCCGGAGCGTCCAACCACTGGGGGGGGACCACCGTGTCCAGTTCGGCCAGCAGTTCCTCCACGTCGCGGGAGCGGTCGACGATGACCTTCTCGGCGCCTCCGAACTCCTCCGGGGGCTCGAAGTCGGCCAGTTGCCGCTCGTAGATCTCAACGCGGCCGTCGGAAACCGAGGCGGATTTCTCGGCGCGGCGGCGCAGCCGCTGGCGGATCACCTCGTCGGAGGTGCGGCACTCCAGCAGCAGGAACGGCACGCCGGCGCGCCGCGCCGCCTCCACAGCCCACCGCCGGTGCTGCCTGGTGATGAAGCTGGCGTCGAGAATCACCGAGTGTCCCTTGGCGAGGAGTCCCTCTGCCCGCTCCATCATCGCCCAGTACGTGCGTTCGGTGACCGAGGGGGCGTACTCACCCGCCCCGAAGGGGACGTGCCGGCGATCCAGCGGATCCAGGCCGAGTAGTTCCTTGCGCACCAGATCGGAGCGCACCACCTCGACGGCGTGGCGCTCGCCCAGCCGGCGCGCCAGGGTGCTCTTGCCCGATCCGGAGAGGCCGCACGCGGCCATCAGCCGCCGCGGGTTGAACGCCTGCGCGTAGCTCAGGGCCAGGTCGTAGTAGCGACCGGCGATGCCCTGCAGGCGCGCCCGCGCCGGGTCGTCGAGTCCTCCGTCGTCGGACTGGAAGGAATGTACCTTGGCGCGCACGAACGCCCGGTACGCCTTGTAGAAGTCGAGCAGCAGGAGAAGTTCGCGATCCTCCGCGGCAGCGACGTAGGCGTCGACGAAAGCGCGCGCGAAGGGCGCATGCCCGTGGAACTCCAGATCCATGGCGAGAAAGGCCACCTCCTCGGCCACGTCGAGGATGCGGAAGCGCTCGTTGAACTCGATGCAGTCGAACATGCACACCGGGTCGGTGGCGCAGATCGAATCCAGGTGCAAGTCACCGTGACCGTCAACGATGCGACCCTCCCGCAGGCGCCGGGCAAACAGCCGCGGGTGCCGGCGGAAGAACAACTCCGTGGCGGTGCTCAGGAAGGTGTGCGCGTGCGCCGACACGAGCTTGCCAACGTACTTCTCGGTCTGGGCGAAGTTCTCGTCGCAGTTGTGCTTCACGCCGGCGAGGTTTTTCAAGGCGGCGGCCCCCTCGTCCACACGGGCGTGCCCGTGGAAAGCCGCCAGGATGCGCGCCAGCGTGGCGAATAGCTCACTGTTGCCCTCGCCCCGCCCCAGCACTTGCCGGAGCATCCGATCCTCCGGCAGGCGCACCATCTTGACGAGGGTGTCGACCGTCTCCCCGCCTCCGCCGAGCGACAGCTTTCCCTTCGCCTCGCGGACCTCCTCGACACCCAGATAGACGCCGGGGCACAGGCGGGAATTGAGCTGCACCTCGCGCTCGCACATCGCCCGCCGCTTGTCTGGCGTGGTGTAGTCGAGAAAGCCGAAGTCCACGGGCTTCTTGAGCTTGTACACCAACTCGTCGGTCAGAAAGAGCCACGAGATGTGGGTCTGCAGCACCTGCACGCGGCTGGTGGGGTGGGGATAGAAGGTCGGGTCGGAGAGCTGCTCCACGAGCCTGGCGGTCAAGGTCATGCGCGTGCTCCCGCGGGATTATAGGAAAGACTCAGCGCTTGCGGCCGGCGGTGGCAAGCGCCAGCGTCAGCAGTTCGGGCAAGCGCGGAAAGAACGCCGAGCGCGGCAAGGTCACGGCGCCGGCGGCGCGCACCGCGGCCAGCCTCCCTCCCTCCACGTGCGGGCCGAAGGCAAGCACCACGACGCCGCTCCGGCATACGGGCTCCAGGCGCGCCGCCGCTCGCTCCCCAAGGGCGTCCAGGTCCACCACCAGTACCCCGCATCCCTCGACGCTGGCCGCCTCCGGCTCGCGGATCGTCACGGGTTGCGCGCCGGCGCCCTTCACGGCGGTCTCGACCGGGACGAAGAGAAACAGGTTCGGGACCAGGATCGCGACGCGCGCGCAACGCTGGCGTGCTCGACGCGGCGTCCCGCCGGGGGCGGGCGACGCCCTCTCCCGCCCCTTCCTAGCCACCGAGAACCTCGACCGCGCGATCGGGGCGGTTGGTGGTGATCGACGCCACCCCGAGCGCCGCCACCTGTGCGATTCGCGCTGAGGCGTTGACTGTCCAGGGGTGCAACGCCAGGCCACTGGGCACGAGCCTCTCCACCAGAGGATGATGGGGAGAGAGGTGAAGGCCCGTGGGAATGATCGCTGGCACGCGGTCCACCACCCACGAGCGGCGCAATCGCGGCGAAAGGGCGCCTACCAGGGCCAGCACGGGAAGCGAGGAGGAGAGGATCATCGTTGTCTCCACCCGCGGCTCCAGCAGGCGCAGAAGCGAGTCGACGGTGCGGTGAAGAACTTCTCTCGCCAGCGGCTTGATCTCGACGAACAGCGTGCTGGCGGCGGGCACGACGTCAACCACGGCCGCCACGCGCGGCACTCCCTCCGCGTGCAACTCGGCCAGCGACAGTGACGAGACCGCTCGGCCGGCACGGGTGCGGTCGTGGTGGCACACCCACACCCCTTCGGCTGAGGGTCGCACGTCGACCTCGACGCCGTCGGCGCCGGCAGCGAGAGCCGCCTGGATCCCCTCCAGGGAGTTGTCGGAAAAGCGGGCGGGAAAGCCGCGGTGACCGATGACCAGTGGCCGCCCGTGCGTTGTCGGATCGGATGTGCGCTCGTCGCGTGGCATCCGTCAGGCACGAATGGCGTAGCCGCCATCGACGAGAATCGTCTGCCCGTGAATCATGGACGCGAACTCGGTGCACAAGAACACCACCACGTTGGCCACATCCTGCGGCGCGATCAGCCGCCCGGCCGGGGTACGGCGGCGTGACTCCTCCAGCAAGTCGTCGCGGTTGGGGAAGTGCTTCAAGGCATCGGTGTCCACCGTGCCGGCGGAGACGGCGTTGACCCGCACGCCGCGCGGCGCCAGTTCGGCGGCGAGGTGGCGCACCATCGACTCCAGCGCCGCCTTTGATGCGCCCACCAGGGTGTAGTTGGGAATCGCCCGCACCGCACCCAGCGAGGAGACCGCCACGATGATCTTCTCGCCGTTGGCCGGCAGCCGCACGAAGTGCTGGGCAAGCGGCAGCAGGGCGGCGGCGTTGATTTCCATGGTCCACTGAAAGTGATGCAGGGTCAGCTCCTCGACGGGCTTCAGCACGCCCGAGGCGGCGTTCGAAATGAGAATATCGAGCCCTCCCCACTCCCGTTCGATCTCCCCGAACATCTCTGCCACCTGGAGCGGATTGGCCACGTTCCCCTTGACGACGAGGGAGCGGGCGCCACGCTTCTCGATCTCGCCGCGAACCTCCTCGGCGGCGGCGCGGTGGCGGAAGAAGTTGATCGCCACGTCCACCTTGAAGTCCGCCAGGGACAACGCAATGGCACGCCCGATGCCGCGCGAGGCACCGGTCACCAGAGCGCGCTTGCCGCGCAATCGCAGGTCCATAGCAAGAAACGACTCCCCTCCCGGGCACCATACCTTAGATCCCGTCTCATCGGCAATCCCTTCTCGGCCGGGATATACTCCACCTCGCCCGGGCTCGGACCGGGGAGGAGGTCGTTCCCATGCAGCTCGTTGCCACCGATCTCAGGGCCGGCTACGTCATCGTCCACAACGGCCAACTGCACCGGGTCTTGCAGGTGGTGCACGTGACCCCCGGAAACTGGCGCGGCATGATCCAGACGAAGCTGCGCAACATCAAGACGGGGAGTCAATTGGAGCATCGATTCCGTTCCGAGGACCGGGTCGAGAAGGCGACCTTCGACACCCACGACATGCAGTACCTGTACTCGGACTCGGTGGGTCACCACTTCATGAATACCGAGACCTACGAGCAGATCACCCTCTCCGACGAGGCGCTCGGCAGCGCTCTCGACTGGATGCTTCCCGACACGGTGATCACGGTGGACTTTTACGAGGGGCAGCCGGTCGGGCTGGAACTGCCCAACAGCGTCGTGCTGCAGGTCGTGCAGACCGATCCGCCCATGAAGGGTGCGACCGCCGCAGGCGGCTCCAAACCCGCCAAGTTGGAGACCGGTGTCACCGTGCAGGTGCCGCAGTTCATCGATTCCGGAGTCAAGATCGTGGTCGACACGCGTACCGGCGAGTACCTCTCCCGCGCCTGAACCCGCAGCGCCGCGCCGGGCGGCCGCCTAGAACAGTGCCTGACCGCTGATCAAGAAGAGCGGCTTGCCGCCGTCGTCGGGCTTGGCCAGTTCGATGCGGACGACCCGCACCCGCGCCGAGCGGGTGATCTCGGCGAGCAATCCGATGCCCACGTCCCCGCGGACGCGACCCGTGCTGCGTCCGACTCTTGCCCCCCAGCTGTATCCGGCATCGGCGAACACGGATACGCCCAGGATCGCCAGGTGGAGCACCTCGTCGGTGAGCCGCGCCCGCCACTCCAGATTGGCCACCGCCCGCGACGTGCCGTCGAAGGTGTCCGGATCCCAGCCGCGCAAGCCGGTGTCGGCACCCAGAGTGAGCTGCCGGTCGCGGTCCAACCGCACACCCACATCGGCCGCAAGCCGCGCCCTCCACCCCCGCTCGCCGATCACCGCCGCCACCGCTTCGACGCTGAGCACACCGTCGTGAATCCGGCCCTTCTCGACCCTTCCGGAGACCGCCGCCTCGAGCGAGGTGAAGAGCTGGCCGTGCAGGAAACCGGCGCGGCCGCTCCCTCGCACCAGCGCCCGTGAACCCTCGCCGCCCAAGGCCGGCAACGACACCCCGAGGATCACGCTCCAGTTCGGACCCAGGGCAAGGTCCTCCTGCCGCCGCCACGAGCGAAACCCCCGCACCACCTCGAACCGGTCGCTCTGCCGCTCCCACCCCACCTCCAACCCCGACAGCTCTCGCGCAGGCGGCGGCTCGAACGCCTCTCCGTCCAGCCACGACCAGTCGTCGTACGACACCCGGTCGGTGAAGAAGCCGACGATCAGGCGATCATTGTTGGGTTCCCAGCTGGGCAGTCGCGCCCCGGCCCACACCCGCGCCGCGGTCCGGGAGGTGTGCCCGGACACCTGCTTCTTCCCCCCGGCGTACAACCACGAGGTGCGGTCCTCCTGCTTGACCCTCAACCCGCCAGCGAAGGGGGTCGAGAGGGCGAAAAACGGGTACTCCAGGCGAAACTCGTCACCGTCCCCGTCCGACGCCTCCACGTGGCTGACCGCAAGACGCCACCGCGTGCCCAGGAAGACCGGATCCTGGTAGCCGAGGGTGACGGAGCTACGTTCCTGATCGCGACGCCAGTCGACCAACAGCTCCTTGCCGAAGCCCAGGAAGTTGGAGTCCTCGATCGCCAGGCCGGTGCGACGGCGCGACCCGTGGATGCCGAAGCTCACGTCCACGTCCAGCGTCCACTGGTCGAACGTCTCCACCACCACCTCGGCGCCGTCGTCGCCCGGGCGGGCGGTGATGCTGACGGGGTTGAGAAACCCGGTAGCGCGCAGAAGACGTTCGCTCTCGGCAAGGAGAGCCGAATCCAGTCGCTCGCCCTCCCTGAAGAGCAGAAGAGAACGGATGAAGCGCTCCCGAGAGACGACGTGCAGCGAGTTGGCGGCGCGGTACGGCCACGCGGACGTCTCCGGATTGTCCACGTCGAAGACGTTGTGGCGTACCACCCGGATGGCTACGATCCGCGTCCCATCCGGTACGGTAACACTTCTATTCGCAGGCGTCTGCGCCAGGACAGACGCCGCCGCCAGGATCGCGAGCAGCATCATTCATTGTACGACGAACCCCCGCCGGCCGTCGGTTACACCGCCGCGCGCGCCGCCGGTGGGAGCTCGCGGTCGCTGTCGAAGACCAGCCCGCCACTCACCCCCACGACCGCGACCCGTACCGGCACGGCCACGCCGGCCCGCGCCACCGCGCGCTGCAGCAGCCGTACCAGGCCCGAGCAGCACGGAACCTCCATGATCAAGACCGTGACTGAGGCCAGCGAGGCGTCGCGCAGCATGGCGATGAGCTTGTCCTCGTAGACCTCCTGGCCGGTATCCAGTTTGGGGCAAGCGATGGCCAGGGTGCGGCCGGCCAGCCATTCAGCGTGGAAGCCCCCGCAGGCGAACGCCGCGCAATCGGCCGCCAGCAGCAGATGGCTACCGGCCAGGAATGGGGCGGCAGGCGAGAGCAGGTGGAGCTGAATCGGCCACTGCCGCAAGGCGGAGGGAGCCGCCAGCGGCCTGCCCGCAGCCGCCGGCGCCACGGCGCGGTGGGCGGCGCCCGGGCAGGGGGAGGCCGGGCCGACGGCGGGATTCAGAGACAAGGGAGGGGGCGCCGCATCCGGCGCCGCCGCGTCCTCGAACACGATGGCGCCACGGGGGCATTCGCCGATGCAGGCGCCAGCCCCGTCGCACGCCGCCGCGTCGACCAGGCGAGCCTTGCCATCGACGATCCTCAGCGCCCCCTCGTGGCAGGACGGGATGCAGTCGCCACACCCGTCGCACAGCTCCTCGATGATTCGTACCAGCGGCATCGCCCCTCCCCGGGTCTGGAGGATCTCCCCCCCTCCGACCGGCGTTGTCGGGATACGCGATCCGACCACGCTGGTTTTTATCGTCGCCCGCGCCCCTCCCCACCGCCTTGATCCAGGTCAAGAGACGGCGCCGCCGCAACCGCGAGCACCTGCTGCTCTCGCAACCCGAGACGCGCGCCCTCCACGCCCTGGCGCGGCGGGTGCGGCCCCATCTGCTGGTCGACTGACACGAGTTCGCCCGGGACAGC
Source organism: Acidobacteriota bacterium (assembly GCA_037444085.1). Lineage (GTDB taxonomy): Bacteria > Acidobacteriota > Thermoanaerobaculia > Thermoanaerobaculales > Thermoanaerobaculaceae > CALEVZ01. The sequence continues at coordinate 16,624 of JBBINC010000001.1, forward strand.
CGCGACTACCTGGAGCGGGAGTGGGGCGAATGGGAGCTCATCATGGTGGACACCGCCAACCATCCCTTCCTGGCGGACCGGCTCCACGAGGCTGGACTGCGCTGGGTCCACGAGACGGCCGTCACCATGGCCGAGAACGGCCTCGCCTATCAGCGCCGCCTGGCGGGTGACGCCCCCCCACTCGGGGAATTGCGTCCGTCCACCCTGGATGCGGAGGATGCACGAAACGGCCTGGCGCTCCACGGCGGGCTGTCATTCATCATCGAAGCGGGGGTGAAGCGGCGCGCGCCCGATCCCGGCGCCGACCTGGGCGCCCGGGTACGTGCCTACCTGCACCTGCTGCGCTGGCTGCTCGCCGCCGACGAGCAACGCCGCGTCGACCTCGCCGCAGCCTACGCGGCGCGCGCCATCCCGCTGCCTCCCTGGCTGGCCACAACCACCTTCTGGGCGAACACCGCGGTGCGAGTCACGCACGTTCCGGTGATCGAACTGGCCACCGCGCGTACCATCTGGGTCGCCAGCGCCGGGGTGATGCACGACCGCGTCGTCAAGACGGCGCAGCCCACTCCCTGGGGGTACGCCGTCGAGCTCACCGCCGCCCAGGCGTTCCGCCCCGTTCTGGAAAGTCACGGTGTGACCTTCGATTCGCCCTCCTCGGCCCGCGCCGCCATCGCGTCCCCGTGCCGCCTGCTGCGCGTGGAGGACGAGTACGACGAGGTGTATCACCGCTACGAGGGGCGCCCGATCGTCACCTGCAGCACTCCCGGGCGGCGATCGCTGCCTCCCGGCACGCTCCTGGTTCCTCATGGATCAGAATGCTACACGCACCGCCGCCGCCCTGCTGGAACCCACGCTGCTGTACGGCCTCTACCAGTACCCGGCGTTTCGCACCTTGGTGAACGAGGATGGCGTTCTGCCGGTCTACCGGGTCACGGCGCCGGAGCCGGCGCCGTGAAGGCCGCCATCGTCGCGCGTCCCGGCGACGAGGAGGTGCTCCCCCTAATCGAGCTCCCGTTGCCCGTTGCCGGTCCCGGCGAGGCGCGCATCCGCGTCGTCGCCACCGCGCTCAACCGTGCCGACCTGTTGCAGCGCCAGGGCCGCTACCCGCCGCCCCCCGGGGCAAGCGAGGTGCTCGGCCTGGAGTGCGCCGGCGAGATCGTGGAGGTGGGAAAGGGCGTCTCGCCATCGCGGATCGGCGAGCGGGTGATGGCGCTGCTGGCCGGGGGCGGCTACGCGGAGGAGGCGGTGGCACCGGCGGGCTGCCCCCTCGCGTTACCTTCGTCTCTTTCCTGGGAGGAGGCGGCAGCGCTCCCCGAGGCCGCACTGACGGTATTCCTCACCGTCTTCCGCATCGCCCGCCTGCGACCGGGTGAGAGCCTGCTGGTGCACGGCGGCGCCAGCGGCATCGGCACGACCGCCCTCGCCATGGTCCGCGAGCCGGGCGGCGACACCCTGGTGACGGTCGGATCTCCGGAGAAGTGCAGGCGATGTATGGGTCTGGGTGCCAGGGAGGCGATCTGCTATCGGCAGGAGGACTTCGCCGAACGGGCTCGAAAGGTCACCGGCGGCGCTGGCGTCAACGTGGTGCTGGACGCCGTCGGGGCTCCGTCTCTGACCCGCAACCTCGCGGTCCTCGCTGAAGGGGGGCGACTGGTGCTCATCGGCACCATGGGTGGCAGTGAGGCGCCCATCGACCTGCGCACCGTGATGCGCAAGCGCCTCTCGGTCTTCGGCTCGACGCTGCGCGCTCGCCCGGCGGCGGAGAAGGAGGCGCTGGCTGCCGCGTTCTGGGACGCTTTCGGCGAAGCCGTCGCGGCGGGGCGGGTGCGCCCGGTCATCGACAGCGTCTACCCGCTCGCGCAGGCCGCCGAAGCTCACAGGCGCATGGCGGCCAGCGCGCACACTGGGAAGATCGTGCTTCGGGTCCGGGCTTAGCCTTGCCTGCCGTGGAAGTCCCGTAAATACTCTCCGGCGCGCAGCTTGGCCAGCGCCGTTGGGCGGTCGCGGAAGTACTCGCGGGAGAACATCGCCACGTACCCGGAAAGTAGCAGCAGCGCGATGAGGTTGGGCAAGGCCATGAAGGCATTGAACGTGTCGCCCACGTACCAGACGATGTTGAGGTAGCGGCCCTGTAGCAGCGCGCCGACGAACAGCAGCAACAGGAACGCCCACCGGTACGCCATGGTCCACCGCACGCCAAAGAGGTACTTGAAGCACTGTTCGCCGTAGTAACACCAGGCCAGCAGGGTGGAGTAGCCGAACAGGAACGACGCGAGAGCGATGATGAAGCCGCCATAGGGAATCACCGATGAGAACGCGGCGGCGGTCAGCGCGGTCGAGGTGAGATTGCCCTCCGCTGCGCCCCGCCACGCGTCGGTCAGCTGGTACATCCCGGTCACCACGATGGTCAGGGTGGTGAGCGTGTTCACCACCAGGGTGTCGATGAAGGTGCCGGTCATCGCCAGGAGGCCGTTCTTCGCCGGATCGTCGCTTTTCGCCGCGGCCTGGGCGATGGCCGCCGAGCCCAGCCCTGACTCGTTGGACAGCACACCCCGCCGCACCCCCAGACTGATGGCGCGCTGCACGGTGGTGCCCACCAGCGCCCCGGCCACCGCCTGGATGCCGAACGCCGACGAGACAATGATCCGCAGCGCCTCGGGAATGTGGGTGATGCGCGCGCCGAGGATCACCATGGCGCCGGCGAAGTAGAGCAGGATCATGAACGGCACCAGACGCTCCGACACCTCGGCAATTCGCTTGATACCGCCGATGATGACGATGCCAACCAGGATCGTCATCGCCACGGCGGAGACGAGAAACGGCACGCGGAACTGGTCGTGGAAGGCGAGCGCCATGGAGTTGGACTGGGCCATGTTGCCGGTGCCGAACAGCGCCGTCACCATGCCCGCGAGGGCGAAGAACCCTCCCAGAAAGGCGCCGACCCTGGCGTTGCGCACCGCGTCCCTGGCGTAGTACATGGGGCCGCCCAACATGGTGCCGTCCGGCGCCACACGGCGGAAACGCACGCCCAGAAACCCCTCGGCGTACTTCGTTGCCATGCCGAAGAACCCCGACACCCACATCCAGAAGGGAGCTCCCGGCCCGCCGACGGCGATGGCGGTGGCGACCCCGGCAATGTTGCCATTCCCCACCGTCGCGGCGAGCGCCGTCATCAGCGCAGCGAACGGGCTGACGTCCCCTTCCCCCTCGCTGGCGCGACTCCCGCGGCCCAGCAACAATCGCAGCGATTCGCCCAGCCGCCGCACCTGCAGGCCGCGCGTCGCCAGCGTCAGGATCACCCCGGTGCCCACCAGCGCGGCAATCATCCAGTTGCCCCACATGAAGTTGGCTACCGCGGTGGTGACTGCCAAGAGGCTGTCGAGGAAGCCCGTCATACACCCTCCAGCGTGTGCAGCCCGCTCCGCCGGCACACGCCCTCAACCAACCCCGCCGGCCGAGCGATGCAGACCCCTTTGCAGGTGCGCCGATCGCCGCCTAGCGGCGCGCGGCGGCCGTGGCCCCGGCGCGGGCCAGCTCATCGTCGATGACCTCCTTGAAGGCTTCGAACGGCTGGGCGCCCATGACCATACGCCCGTTGACCACGAACGCCGGCGTCCCGGTGATGCCCAGCGCTCGCGCCGCCATCATGTCGGCGTTTACCGTCTCGGCCTTCTCGCCGCTCGTCAGGCAGCGCGTGAACCGCTCGACGTCCAGCCCCAGGGCCGTCGCCTGGGCGATGAGCTGGGGCTCCGAGAGCTGGTTCATATTGGCGAACATCCAGTCGTGGAACTCCCAGAACTTGGCCTGGTCGGCGGCACACAACGACGCCTCGGCGGCCCGCCGCGCATCCTTGTGCATATCCAGCGGTAGGTGCTTGAAAACGAAACGGACCTTATCGCCGTAGGCGGCGTGAATCTGCTGCAGGACCGACTGGCTGCGCGCACAGTACGGGCATTGAAAATCGGAGAACTCCACCAGCGTCACCGGCGCCCCGGCGGGGCCTCGCGCTGGTTCATGCTCGCCAAGGCGCACCGCGGCCCGGGGCGGCTCGAGCAGAATCCGCAGCTCGACACCGGCCAGGATCTCCTTTCGAAACGCCGCCTCGCGCTGCTGCAGGCGTTGCTGCGCCAGCCCCTGCCGAACCACGGTCTTGGCCTGCGCCTCGTCGGCCGGCAGCCCTGAGCGGTACTGCTGCACGATCTGGGCAATCTCCTCCTCCGAGGGGGCGGTCACCTTTTCGGTGACCTCCCGGCGCATCAGCTCTTCGACGGAAATCCCGGCGCTGGCCGCCGCACGCTCCTGCTGCCGGCGGAAAGCCAGCTCCCGGATGACCTCCTTCTTGATCTGGTACTCCTGCTGGCGCAGGGTCAGCAGCCTGGGAGCCGCCTCCTGCTCCAGTTCGCGGGCCGTGATCGGCTGCCCGGCAAGTGTCGCAACCACGGCCTCGGCGGCGGTGGGCGCAACCGCCGCCTGCTGCGCACAGGCCGGTGCAGCCAGAAGCAAGACCGCAAGCACGACGGGAATGATGCGGATCATGGTGTCTCCCTTGTTGGGCTCGCGCGGCAAGCCGGCGGTGAGTATAGCCGATGAGAGGCGCGGGACGCGGCGCCTGACTGTGGGGTACAGTGGTAGCAGGCATGGACCTGCATCGATCACGTGCCACGGGACGGCCCACACGGGTGCGCCATTGCGGATGCGTCCTCATTGTCGCGGCGCTGTTGGCGGGGTGCGCCCGGGCCCCGGCGCCGCTGCGGGTCGTCTTCGAGGAAGATGTCCGCACCCTCGATCCCCACCACCACAACGACGTCGTCGCCTGGTCGTTGCTCTCCAACTTCTTCGATGCGGTGGTGCGCTTCGATCCGGAACTGCACCTCCAGCCAGCTTTGGCGACCCGCTGGGAGACCCGGACGCCCGATCGCCTGCGCATCTACCTGCGCCCGCACGTGCGCTTCCACGACGGCTCGCCGCTCACCGCCGCCGACGTGGTGGCGTCGTTGCTGCGGGCTCGGGACGATCCCGCATCGCGCATTCGCCACCTTCTCGAGGGCGTCGAGGCGGTGACGGCGGCTGGCGAACTCGCCCTGGACGTGCACACGTCGGGAGGTTCACCAACCCTGCTCAACCGCCTGGCGCTTGTGTTCGTGATGCCCGCGGGCGAAGCCACCCGCCCCGTAATCACCGCGCCGGTGGGCACAGCCTCCTACCGCTTCGTGCGCCGGCGCAGTGACGGAGTGGTCGATGCAGAGGCCTTCGACGGCTGGCGAGGTCGCCCGCCCATCGTCGCAGTGGAGTTCGGTTTTGTTCCGGAAGACGGCGACCGCGCCCGGCACGTGCTCACCGGCCAGGCCGATCTGGCGGTGCGGCTTTCCCCCAGCGCGGCCGAAACCGTCGGCCGCCGGCCAGGACGACGTCTTCTCGCCCAGCCCCGCACCACCGTACAGATCCTCGAGCTGAACCCTGCCCACGCCGCGGGCGCAACCCGGCGCGCCCTCGCCGACCCTCGGGTTCGTCGCGCCCTGCTGCTTGCCACCGACCGGCAACGCTTCGTCAACGTCGCCTACCGGGGCAGCGGCGCTGTGGCAACCCAGTACGTGCACCCGGTGGTGTTTGGCTTCGACCCCTCCATTGCCGAGGTTCCCCACAACCCGCAGCGGGCCGCGGAACTCCTGCGACAGACAGGGGTGGCGCCGGGCGATATCGCGCTGGAGCTCGGCTTCGGCGCGGCCTCGGCAGAAGTGGCCACCCTGCTGGCGGAGGACCTCACCCGCTTCGGTGTGCGAGTTCGCCCGCATCGGCTCCCGTTCAGTGAGTTGATCGACCGCGCCGCCACACCGCAGATCACCGCGCGCCTGTTCGGCCGCCTGTGCACCACCGGCGATGCCGCCGAGCTTTTCAACGCCGCCTTTCACTCGCCGCTCGCCGACGGCACCTACGGCAACGAGAATTTCACCGATTACGCCGACGCCGAGACCGATTCCGTGCTCGAGGCGGCGAGCCGGGAGATGGACCCCCAGCGCCGACTGGCGCTTCTGCAGCGGGCGCAGAGGCGGGTGCTCGAAGCGTTGCCCATTCTCCCCTTGACGCTGTCGTGGAGTCAGATCGGCATACGCGAGGGGCTGGAGTTCACCCCGCGGCACGACCAGTGGCTGGACGTGGCGTCGTTCCGCAGGCGGTGAGCTACAGGTGCTGGAGATCGTCACCCTGCTCGGCCCGCCGGTCGTCGCCGAGCTGGCGTTCCAGCACTCGCCTGGCGACCTCCCGCCCCCCGATACCGAACGCCAGCGCCAGTCCCAGCATGACCGCGCCAAACGAGATGACGAACGCAGCCAGCACGATGCTGGTGGCGATTTCCAGTTGTTCCAGGGCCATCGCGAAGGCCAGGACGGTCACCAGGAACTTCACCAGCAGGGCCAGCACCCGTGGCGACGGCAGGTTGGCGTTGACCGCCGCCAGCAACGCCGCGCGGGAGAGGAAGTTGCCCGCCAGGAAGCCCACGAGGAGTATCAACAGTGCCGCCAGGATGCGTGGCAGGTAGAGGAAGAACTCGGAGATCAGCCGGTTGATCACCTCCACGTGCAGCGCCGACAGACCGGCCATCAGGAAGCTCACGAACACCAGCCAGAAGATCAAGGAGCCGACCAGGGCTGAGGGCGTGGCGGTGACATCGGCGCGCTGCAACAGCTGGCGCAGCCCCACGGAATCGCAGAAGCGGTCGCACCTGGCCAGGAAGAGAAGGCGGCGGACAACGTACTTGGCCACCCAGCCGATCGCCGCACCCAGAAAGACGATGAGGATGGCGGCGAGGAGGCCGGGAAGGAAGCGCATGATCCCCTCGAAAAAGGCGTTGAGGGCATCAATGAGCCTTTCAGTGAACGAGCTCGGCGACATGATCGTCATGTCCTCCTTTCCTCAGCCAACCCCGAGGTCCCCGCGCGTTCGCGGCCGGTCGCGAGCCATGAGCGCCGAGATTCTCCGAACACGCTACGCCCCCCAGCGTTCGATCAGATAAGGCTTCTGCCGCTCGTACTCCAGGCAGAGCGCCTCCATGATCCCCTCGACCTCCTCGGCGTCCGCCTCGGCTGTCTCCAACACGAATGAGGCTGTCCGTCCCAGGTACAGCGGCGTCAAAGCGCGCAGCAGGTGCTCCCGGTTGAGGGCGTAGGTGTGGTAGGCCACGGAAAAATCGAACACCACCCGCACCCACAACTCCGCCGGCAAGCGGAACTCCTGGGTGGGAGCGGCGGCCAGCGCCGCCACCTGCCGGTAGGTCTCGGGCGCCAGTGCCCGCTCCCAGACCTCCGCCAGGTCTCGAACGCCGGTCTTGAAGATGCTCACCATGCGCTCGACGTTGACCTTGACCGGCTCCAGGCCCACCGTGTACTCGAAACCGAACGAACGCACCGGCTGCGACCCACTGACCTCCCCCCAGCGCCGGGCGTGCGTCTCCATCAACGAGTAGAGCGCGCTCACCACCTGCATGAGCATGGCCGACAGATCCACTCCCGGGTCCTTGGTATCGTGAATCTTCGCCCCGAGGAACGACTGGCAGACCTCGAAGCCCCCGGTGATGGCCGTGGTGGTCATCCAGATGTCGATCCCGAAGCGCGCCACGTCGCTGCCCCAGACATCGTGGGCCAGGTAGTACTCGGCCAGCCGACCGGAAAAGCCGAAGTCCCCGCCGATGGGTTGCCTCACCCTGGCGCCGTACAGCGCCCTCGTCAGCGGGTAGACGATGCTGTTGGTGATGGTTCCGTCGTACTTGTGACGGTGATAGAGCGGTGCGACGAAGTCCATGCCCTCTTTGAGCAGCGGGCCGACAAGCAGATCGACCCATTCGGGCGTGATGGAGCGCAGGTCGGAGTCGACCACCGCACAGGCCCGCGCCTTGAGTGCCTGGGCGGCGCCGAATACCAGGCGCAGGGCGCTGCCCTTGCCGGGGATGCCGTGGTAGGGGGTGATGATCTTGTGCACGGCGCGCAGCGGGTGGGCTGCCAGCAGCGTGCCGTAGTCGCCGATCGTGGCACTGCCGACCACCTCCGGGGTGGCATCGGTGGACCCGCCGTCAGAGTTGATGAGCAGGCACCGGCGATCCGGAAAGTACTTGGCGAAGCCGGCGTGCACGGCGCGCACCACGTGGCCGATCGTGCGGGCATTGTTGAACGAGGGAATGCCGACGAGAATATCGACCTCGCCCACCTCGGCGAGCTGGGAACGTAGCCTTTCGGGGAGGAACGATAGATCCACCATCACTCCGTCCACGCTGGCGGGCTCGAGAGAAAATCCAACAGATCAGCACCTTCTCTTCCAACCCTAGCGCATTCCTGGCCAGGGGTCAATTTCGGGTCTGCGGCCACTTCCCGCCGGGGCGTGTGCTAGGTTTGCCTCCCATGAGCCCGGCCCTCCGCTTCCAGCGCGTCAAGATCATGGCCACCCTGGGCCCGGCGAGCCACGCCGGCGACGTTGTCACCGCTCTGGCCCAGGCGGGCGCCGACGGTTTCCGCATCAACGCCTCCCACGCTCCGCCACAGGAGTTTGCCCGGCTCGTCGGCCTGGTACGCGAGGCGGAGCGTGCCAGTGCCCGCCCGCTGGCCGTACTCTGCGATCTTCCCGGGCCCAAACTGCGTGTCCATCCCTCCGCGGGCGAGCGGCGGGTGGACCCCGGCGAGGAACTCCTCATCGGGCCGGCGGGCAGCGAAGCCGCGATCCCCGTGGACGGGTTCGAGCCCGCCGCCGAACTGGCAAGGGGCAATCGTGTTCTGCTCCACGACGGCACGTTGCGCCTTAGGGTGCACGCCCTCCGCCCTCCGTTCGCGGTCGCCGTCGCCGAGACCTCCGGACGTCTGGCGCCGCGCATGGGGATCAACCTCCCGGATCTCGAAACCTCGCTTCCCTCTCTGGCTGCCCGTGACGATGCGGCGCTGGAGGCCGGCGTGGCGGCGGGAGTGGACGTCTTCGCCCTCTCCTTTGTGCGCCGGGCCAGCGACGTCCTCAATCTGCGCCAGCGGCTGGCGCGGCTGGGCAGCCGCGCCCCCATCGTCGCCAAGATCGAAAAGGCGCAGGCGGCCGAGGGGGGAGCACTGGAGGCGATCCTCACCACCGCCGATGTGGTCATGGTGGCGCGCGGCGACCTGGGCGCCGAGACCGCTCCGGAGCGGGTGCCGGTGCTGCAGAAACAGATCGTCCAGCGCGCGCGGCGACGCGGCGTGCCGGTGATGATCGCCACCGAGATGCTGGAGAGCCTGGTGCGTGCGTCCCGGCCCACCCGCGCCGAGGCCTCCGACGTCGCCAACGCCGTCTTCGACGGCGCCGACGCTCTTCTGCTCACCGCCGAGACAGCCATCGGCGCCCACCCGGTCCTGGCGGTGGAGACCTGCGCCCGCATCGTCGCCGGCGCCGAGGCACACCCGATGTTCGGCACCGCCATGAGCCCGGCCACGGCGCAGCCCGGGGCGGTCGATGAATCGGTGGCGGAGGCGGTGGCGCGCGCCGCCGTGGTGGCAGCGCGGGACGTGGGCGCCGCCGCTATCGTGTGCTTTACCACCTCGGGGCGGACCGCCCGCCTGGTGGCGCGCCATCGTCCCGACGTGCCGATTCTCGCCCTCACTCCGCTGCCCGAGGTGGCGCGCGCCCTGGCGATGCTGTGGGGGGTGGAGCCGAGGCTCGCCCCCGCCGTCCCGCACGAGCACGAGAGCGTCGTGGAACTGGCCGAGAGGGAAGCACAGGCGCACGGTCTGCTGCCGCCGGGTGGCCTGATCGTCGTCACCCATGGTGCGCCCGTCGGCACCCGCCCCGCCACCAACCTGCTGCGCGTCCACCGCAGCCGCACCAGCGATTGAGAGAGCGTCGGGAACTGGACCGAAAATAGCCACAAGCTCCACTGGATCAGCCTGTTCCAAGCGCCACCGCACCTCGATCTCTCTGCGTCGCGACCCTGTTCTCATTACTCTGTGGCGACGACGAGCCGTCATGAGCGACTGGCACGCATCAAGCGCGACTCGGCGCCAGGTGGGGCGCGGGGAGGTACGAAGTCCGCCGATTCACTCCGCGGGCGAGGAGTCTCGCGACCCCCCCCTGGAGAGATGTCGGAGCCTGTGGTCATGTGACGAGCTTTGACCACGCCGGGGTTCGGCGGAGCTGCCGGTGACAGGGGGTTGACAGGCGGCTTCGTTCATTCTAGAGTTCTGGATAGGGAACTCCAAAATGCTTTCGACGACCGCAGCCCACGCCGTCCGCGCCCTTCTGAGCCTGATCAGCCAACCCACCAGCACACCAGTCCTGGCGCGCGATCTTTCAACGAGCGCACAGGTGCCGATGAGCTATCTCTCCAAGATCCTGGCAACCTTGACGCGCGCCGGCATCTTGCAGGCTGCACGCGGGGTCAACGGTGGCTACCGTCTGGCGCGGCGGGCCGGCGAGGTGACGTTGTTCGAGGTGGTGGAGCTTTTCGACGGGCCGCAAGGCCGCTCCGAGTGCCTGTTGGGGACTCTGCACCCCTGCTCCGACGAGCAACCCTGCCCAGCCCACGACCGCTGGCGAGAGGTGCGCGACCGCTACCTGGAGTTTCTCCGCACGGTGACCTTCGACCAGCTGCGCGGGCCGCTCCCGTGGCTTCCCGAACCGACGGGTACCAACCAGACATGAAGAACGAGTCACCGCCCCGACTGCGCGTCGCCGTTCCAGGCGAGGGACACCACCGGGAACTGATCTCCTGCCAGCAGGGGTGCCCGGTCCACACCGACGCCCGCGGCTACGTGCGGGCCATTGCCGAGGGGCGCTTCGAGGAAGCGTACCTGATTGCCCGCGGTCCCAACCCCTTCGCCTCCATCTGCGGCCGCGTGTGCGGCGCGCCGTGCGAGGCCGCCTGCCGGCGCGGCCGCATTCCCCGGATTGACGAGCGCGGTGGCTGGCTGGGCGACGACCGGCCGATCGCCATCCGCGCCCTCAAGCGTTTCGTCTGCGAGCGCCACGGCGTCGAGGCTCATCCCCCCGAGCAGGTGTGGGACGCGGTGCGCTCCTTCATCCCCACCGTGGCGGCGCACGCCGAGGAGCTGGCGGCGCTGCTGCGCGCCCAGGCAGGCGGCGTGACGCCCGCCAAAGGCGAGCGCGTCGCGATCGTCGGCGCCGGCCCGGCTGGACTGGCCGCGGCGCACGATTTGGCGCTGATGGGCCTCGCCCCAGTTGTCTTCGAGAGCGAAGCAGTGGCCGCCGGCATGCTCTATCTGGGGGTACCCGAGTACCGCCTCCCCCGCGAGGTCATCCGCCGCGAGGTGGCCGTGATCCAGGCGTTGGGTGTGGAGATCCGCTGTGGCGTCACCGTGGGCAGGGACGTGTCGCTGGCGCAACTACGGAAGGAGTTCGACGCCGTCATCCTGGCGGTGGGGGCAAAGCGCTCCCGCTCGCTGGGGCTGCCTGGCGAGCACGGTCCGGGGGTGTTCGGGGGCGTCGACTTGCTGCGCGCCGCGGCCCTCGGCGAGCCGTTCGAGCTCGGCGCGGAGGTGCTCGTCATCGGCGGCGGCAACGTCGCCTACGACGTGGCCCGCACCGTGGTGCGCCAGGCCGCCTACGACACCGCCCGGACCGCGGCGCGCCTGCCGGGCTCCCGGCGGGTGCGCCTGGCCGCTTTGGAAACCTTGGAGGAGATGCCGGCCGACACGGTGGAGATCGTCGAGGGCGACGAGGAGGGAGTGGAGCGCCTGAACGGCTGGGGGCCGCTGGAAATCGTGCGCCAGGGTGGTGCTGTCACCGGGGTGGTATTCCGCCGCTGCCTGCGCGTGTACGACGAGCAGCGACGCTTCGCGCCGGTATTCGACGACACCGAACGCCTCACGGTGCCAGCGGACACCGTCTTGCTGGCAGTTGGCCAGGCCACCGACCTGGGTTTTCTGGCCGAGGGTGGCAGTGACATCGAACAGGCGCGACCGGGGTGGCCAAAGGTGGATCTCGAAACCCTGGCCACCACGGCGCCGGGCGTCTTCGTGGCCGGCGATCTGGCGCACGGCACGCGGTTGCTCATCGACGCGGTGGCCTCCGGCAAGCGGGTGGCGCGCTCGGTGTATCGCTACGTCACGGGTCGAGAACTGCGCGGCGAGCTGACCGAGTCGTTCCTCACTCTGCCACGCTACGCCCGCGAACCGGGGTACGACCTGATCCCCCGCCAGGAGATTCCCACCCTGTCGCCGCAGGAGCGCCTGGCGAATCGCGCGGCGCTGGTGGAGCGCGGCTGGGACGAGGCTGCAGCCCGCCGGGAGGCGTCGCGTTGTCTGGACTGCGGCGTCACGCCGGTATTCGACGGCAGCCGCTGCGTCTTGTGCGGTGGCTGTGCCGACGTGTGCCCAACCGCCTGCCTGAAGCTGGTCAGCCTCGCCGACCTCGAGCCTTCGCCCGCCCTGCAGGCAGCTATCGCCGCTACCCTGGGTGCGGGTGTGGATACCTCCGAGCACTCCGCCATCCTCAAGGACGAGGACCGCTGCATCCGCTGCGCCCTTTGCGTGCAGCGCTGTCCGGTCGACGCCATCGCCATGGAACGCGTGGCGTTCGCGTGTCAATGGAGGGTCGCATGAGTACCGCTCACCCGCCCATTTCCCCTCGTTCGCGCCTCGAGCCCGAGCCGGTGGCGCGACGCGACTTTCTCGGGCTCGCGGCGCTGTGGTCAGCGGCCGCCGCCCTGGGCTTTGCCGCCCTCGGCGCGCTGCGCCTGCCCAAGGCCGCGGTCCTCCCGTCGCCGTCCAAGAAGTTCCGCGTGCAGCTCCCCGAGTCGCTGGCCCCCGGGGAGGCGTTCGTGCCCCCCGGTCGTTCGGTCGCCCTGTTCCGCGACGGCGAGGGGATTTTCGCCGTGTCGACGGTGTGCACCCACCTCGGATGCATCGTCAAACCCACCCCCGAAGGGTTCGATTGCCCGTGCCACGGCTCCCGCTTCTCCGCCGACGGCGCCGTAATGCGCGGGCCGGCTCCCGCTGCCTTGCCGTGGGTGGCGGTCACGCCGGTCAGCGCTGGTGTAGTGATCGTGGACGAGGCGGCCACCGTGCCGCCGGGCACGAAGGTGCAGGCATGAGCGCCGGTGCCCCCACCCCTGCGCATCCACACCCCGACGGACTGCGGACGCTGCTGGCGAACCTGCTGGCGCTGCCACGGCGATTCAGGGGCAGCGCCTTTCGCTCCGGCCCTCTGCGCGGCGATCGGTCGCGCTCCTCGTTCATCTTCGGCAACGTCTTCCTGCACCTGCATGCGGCGCGGGTGCACCGCTGGAGTCTGCGCTGGGCCACCACCTGGGGGCTGGGCATCATGGCCCTGTCGGCCTTCCTCATCACCCTCCTCACCGGCGTGCTGCTGATGTTCTACTACAAGCCCTACCCCGAGGTGGCCTATGAGTCGATCAAGAACATCCACTTCGTCGTGCCTACCGGGCGGCTCATGCGCAACATCCACCGCTGGGCGGCGCACGTCATGGTCATCGCCGTCCTGGCGCACATGGCGCGAGTGTTCTTCACCGCCGCATACCGCCGGCCACGGGAGTTCAACTGGCTGGTGGGAATTGGGTTGCTGGTCACCACCCTGGGGCTGTCGTTCTCCGGCTATCTGCTGCCATGGGACCAACTCGCCTACTGGGCGATCACCATCGGTGCCAACATCGCCCAGTCCCCAAGGGAGATCACTGACGCTCTCAACGTGACCGCCTCCTTCGACCCGGGCGGCCTGCAGAAGGTGCTCCTCCTGGGCTCCGACGAGGTGGGTGAAGAGGCGTTGATCCGCTTCTATCTATTTCACGTCATGCTCCTCCCGTTAATCCTCGTCGCCTTGCTGGCCGTGCACTTCTGGCGCGTCCGCAAGGATGGCGGCCTGGCCCGACCCGCCGACGCCGATGCCCGCCTCGGCCCCCCCCACCCCGCCACCTACCCGGTGTTTACCGAGGCGCCCCAGAAGACCTATCACCTGGCCGCCGTGGTGCGTGGCCAGACCCCCGCGGTTGGCCGGGGACCGGAAGGCACCCTGCCGGCCATGCCCCACCTCCTGTACGGCGAGCTGGCGCTGTTCATGCTCACCACCGGCATCTGTCTCGTACTCTCCGTCCTCCTCAACGCACCTCTGAAGGAACTCGCCAACCCGGCGGTGCCCGAGAACCCGGCCAAGGCGCCGTGGTACTTCCTGGGACTGCAGGAGCTGGTGGCCCACTCCGCCTTCATGGGTGGCATCGGCATTCCGATGATCGTTCTCGTCGGCCTCGGGCTGATCCCCTACCTGGATCGGGAGGAGCAGGGCACCGGGGAGTGGTTCGGCGGACCCGGCGGTGGCTCTCTCGTGGCACAGGCGGCGATCTTCGGGCTGCTCACCGCCGTGGGTATCGAGGCTTTCGCCATCCATTTCGGCTGGTTACGCCAGTGGTGGCCCGGGGTTCCCCAGTTGGTCATCACCGCCGTCAACCCCGGCACCGTGCTCACCGTCGTCTACGCCGCCTACTCGCTGTGGCTGGTGCGCCGGTTCAACTCCACCCGCGCCGGTGCACTCGGCCTGTTCACCTGCTTCCTCGCCGGCTTCGTGGTGCTGACCGTGATCGGCACGTACTTCCGCGGACCCAACTGGGAGTTCTACTGGTCCCCCGCCCAGTGGCCGGGACACTAAAACGATGACGACTTCACCTCATTGCCTTCCGCCTCCGACCTCGTCTGACCGGCCCTCAGCGGGGGCTGGGCGCGAGCCCTCGCGGGCCAACAAGATGTTGCTGCTGCTCTCCTCTCTGGTCACTCTGGCGGTGCTGGGGTGGGCTGCGTTCCACGAGAACGTGCTTCGCGACTGGCGCGAGGTGCAGCGAGAGTACGCCGCGAAGCTGCCGGCTGAAGGCCGCGCCGCCTTCAACCCACAGCTGCGGCAGATCGTCGTTCCGGCGCTGAAAGCCACCGACCGCTGCATCACCTGCCACCTGGGCATGGCGCCAGGCGAACACGCCATCGCCGGCCACCCGTTGTTTGCCGCCCACCCCCCCATACCCCACGACGCCGCGGAGATGGGGTGTGTGATCTGTCACGGCGGGCAAGGGCTCGCCACCGACACCGCAGACGCGCACGGAACGGTGCCCCACTGGCCCGCGCCGATGCTCCCGCGCGCCGACTCGCAGGCGGGGTGTGGAAGCTGCCACACCCACCTCAAGGTGCCCAATCTGGCGACCCTACGCCAGGGGCAGGCGGTACTGGAACGCCACGACTGCCTCGCTTGCCACGCCGTGGACGGCCGAGGAGGCACCATCAGGCCCGGTGGGGCCGCCGGTCTGATCGCCCCAGACCTGAGTTTGGTGGGAGCGCGGGGGTATCAGCGCGACTGGTACGACACCCATCTCGCCGCCCACGCCGCTGCCACCGCCGGGCCGTGGAGCACCTCGTTCAGGCCCATCCCCACCGAGGAGCGCGCCTCGCTGGCAACATTCCTCGACTCGCGCGTTGGGGCGCCGAAACTTGTCGAGGGCAAGGCGCTCTTCCACTCCCTGGGCTGCCGCGGCTGCCACAAGGTGGCCGGGGTCGGCGGCGATGACGGGCCAGAGCTGACGATCGCGGGGCAGCGCGACCCGGGTCAGACGTCGTTCGCCGCAGTCCCGGGGAAGCCAACCCTGGCCAACTGGTTTGCCGAACATTTCCGCAACCCCTCGGCGGTGGTCGGGGGATCGCAGATGCCGGCGATGGGGCTGTCCGAGGATGAGATCGACGCCCTCGTCCTGTTCACCTTCTCGCTGCGCCGCAGTCCCTTTCCCGAAGCGTACTGGCCCAACGACCGCATCCGGTCCGAGCGTTTTGGCGAGCGCGAGTTCGCCACTGACGGCGCCACCCTCTACGGCACTTTCTGCGCCGCCTGTCACGGGCGCTCGGGAGAAGGGATGCGGTACCCGGGGATGATGCCTTTCCCGGCGATCACCAACCCGGACTTCCTGGCCCTCGCCTCCGACGAGTTCTTGACCGCCACCATCGCCCGCGGTCGCCCGGGGCGGCGCATGCCGGCCTGGGGGGCGTCCGAGGGTGGCCTCCACGCCTCGGAAATAGCCACACTGGTGAGCTGGCTGCGCGAGTGGAGCGGCGTTCAGGCCGAAGAAGACCCCAAGCCCCCGCGTTGGGTGCGCGGGGACGCGGCCGAGGGGGAGCGGTTGTACCGAGCGGCGTGCAGCGGTTGCCACGGCGCCCGCGGCGAGGGAGGCGAGGGGCCGGCGCTCGCGGTGCCCGCCTTCCTAAAGCTTGCCACCGACACCTACCTCACCGAGTCCATCGCCCGAGGACGGCGCGGCACCACCATGGAGGGATTCTCCCGGCCTTCCACCACCCGCCGCGCCCTTGCCCCCGACGAGGTCTTCTCGCTCGTCGCCTACATCCGCACCTGGGAGGGAACCAGATGACGCCCTACAGGCCGTCTCGCCGCCAGTTCCTGGCCTCGTCAGCCGCCGCCGGCTTTGCCGGTTTCATCGCCTCGGCCACCCGCGCGTGGGGCCTGGGGGCGCTGGACAACCCCCTCGCCCACTACCCGGACCGCGGTTGGGAGAGGGTGTACCGCGACCTGTTCCGGCACGACGAGGTCTTCACGTTCCTCTGCGCCCCCAACGACACCCACAACTGCCTGCTCAACGCCTACGTGCGCAGCGGCGTCGTCACCCGCATCGGCCCCACCATGAAGTATGGGAAGGCAACCGACCTGGAGGGAAACACCGCCTCCCACCGCTGGGACCCGCGGGTGTGCCAGAAGGGCCTGGCCCTGACCCGCCGCTTCTATGGCGACCGGCGGGTGCGCCACCCGCTCGTTCGCAAGGGGTTCAAGGCGTGGGTGGAGGCCGGCTTCCCACGCGACGCGGACGGCAAACCTCCCAAGGAGTACTTCAACCGAGGGCGCGACGAGTGGCTGCGCGTCTCCCACGCCGAGGCGGCGGCCATGGTCGCCGCCGCCCTGCACAACATCGCCACCATCTACTCCGGCGACGAGGGAGCCAGCCGCCTGCGGCGGCAGGGGTACGACCAGGAGATGATCGAGGCGATGCGCGGAGCGGGCACGCAGACCTTGAAGCTGCGTGGCGGCATGCCGCTGCTCGGCATGACCCGCGTGTTCGGTCTCTACCGCATGGCCAACACCCTGGCGCTGCTGGACGCGCACGTGCGCGGCGTGGGCCCCGAGGCGGCGCTGGGGGCGCGGGGGTTCGATAACTACTCCTGGCACACCGACCTGCCCCCCGGTCACCCCATGGTGACCGGCCAGCAAACCGTGGAGTTCGATCTCAACGCCATCGAACACGCGAAGATCGCCGTCATCTGGGGGATGAACTGGATCACCACCAAGATGCCCGACGCCCACTGGCTCACCGAGGCGCGGCTGAAGGGTACCAAGATCGTGGTCATCGCCTGCGAAGTGTCGGCTACCTGCTCCAAGGCCGACGAAGCCATCGTCGTGCGTGCGGGAACCACGCCGGCGCTGGCTTTGGGCCTGGCCCACGTGGTCATGCGCGACAGGCTCTACGACCTCTCCTACGTGCGCCGCTTCACCGACCTGCCGCTGCTGGTGCGCACCGATACGCTGGCGTACCTGCGCGCCGCCGAGGTTTTCGGCACTCCCCCCGCGCCCCTCGGCAATCAAACCAGAGTGCTGGGCGAGGGGGAGAAGGCTCCCCCACCCGGCGCGCAGCGGGAGATGCTCCTGCCGGCCGCCATGCGCGCCGAGTGGGGCGACTTGGTGTGGTGGGACCGGCGGCGCAACGCACCCCAGGCCGTCACCCGCGACCAGGTGGGCAAGCTCTCGCCGGTGGACGATCCGCTGCTCGAGGGCGCGGTGGAGGTGAGCCTGGGCAGCGGAAGCACGGTGCGCTGCCGTCCGGTGTTCGACCTGCTCAAGGAGTACGCGGCCCACTTCGACCCGAAGACCGTGGAAGAGCTGACCTGGGCCCCGGCGGCCGCGGTGGAGCGACTCGCACGGGCGATTGCCGGCGTCCCTGGGCAAACCCTCTTTGCCACCGGCATGGGGCCGAATCAGTTCTTCAACAACGACAACAAGGATCGGGCGATCCTGCTGCTCGCCGCCCTCACCGGGAACATCGGCCGGGTGGGGGGCAACGTCGGTTCGTACGCGGGCAACTACCGCGTGGCGCTGTTCAACGGCGCCCCCCAGTACATCAACGAGAACCCTTTCGACCTCCAGCTCGACGCGGACCAACCGCCCAACGTCAAGCAGTTCTGGCGCGCCGAGTCGGCCCACTACTACAACCACGAGGACCATCCCCTGCGCGTGGGCACCCGCCTGCTCACCGGCTCCACCCACATGCCGGCCCCCACCAAGGCAATGTGGTTTGCCAACGCCAACTCCATCCTGGGCAACGTCAAGTGGCACTACAACACGGTCATCAACGTGTTGCCCAAGATCGAGATGATCGCCGTGCACGAGTGGTGGTGGTCGGCTTCCTGCGAGTGGGCGGACGTGGTGTTCGCGGTGGACTCGTGGGCCGAGCTGAAGCACCCGGACATGACCGCCTCGGTCACCAACCCGTTCCTCAACGTCTTTCCCCGCACTCCACTGAAGCGAGTCTTCGAGACCGTGGGGGACGCGGAGGTGCTGGCGCTGGTGGGGGAGAAGCTGGCCGCGCGGACCGGCGATCGCCGCTTCGCCGACGCCTGGGCGTTCGTCCGGCAGGGGCGCACCGACGTGTACCTGCAGAGGGTACTGGACGCCTCCTCCAATACCCGCGGGTACCGCATCGCCGACCTGGAAACCAAGGCACGGCAAGGGGTTCCGGCCCTGATGATGAACCGCACGTACCCGAAGGCGGTGGGGTTCGAACAGGTAGAGGACTCCCGCCCGTGGTTCACCAAGTCGGGCCGCCTGGAGTTCTACCGCGAGGAGAGAGAGTTCATCGAGGCGGGGGAGAACCTCCCCGTGCACCGGGAACCGATCGACTCCACCTTCTACGAACCCAACGTCATCGTGGCGCCGCCCATGGAGGTGATCCGCCCCGCCGGCCCGCGCGACTACGGAGTCGAGGAGGACGACCTCTCCTGCGAGGTGCGGCAGGGGCGCAACGTCGTCAAACCGTGGGCGGCGGTCAAGAGCACCGCCCACCCCCTGGCCAAGGACGGCTATCGCTTCATCTTCCATACCCCCAAGTACCGTCACGGCGCCCACACCACCCCCATCGACACCGACCAGATCGCCGTGCTGTTCGGCCCATTCGGCGACATCTACCGGCGCGACAAACGCTCCCCATGGATCGGCGAGGGGTACGTGGACATCAACCCCGACGATGCCCGCGCCCTGGGCGTCGACGACGGTGACTACGTGTGGATCGACTCCGATCCCTCGGACCGTCCCTTCCGCGGCTGGCAGAAGGACACGAAGAACGCACCGTTTTCCCGACTGCTCTGCCGCGCCCGCTACTACCCCGGCACGCCCCGCGGCGTGACGCGCATGTGGTTCAACATGTACGGCGCCACCCCGGGCTCTTTCGAAGGACACACCACCCGGCCCGACGGGCTGGCGCGCAACCCGCGCAGCGGTTATCAGGCGATGTTCCGCTCCGGCTCGCACCAGTCGGCCACACGCGGCTGGCTCAAGCCCACCTGGATGACCGACTCGCTGGTGCGCAAGGGTCTGTTCGGCCAGGAGATCGGCAAGGGATTCCTGCCCGACGTGCACTGCCCCACGGGCGCTCCCCGGGAGTCCATCGTGAAGATCACGCGCGCCGAACCCGGGGGGCTGGAGGGTCGCGGCATGTGGCGCCCCGCTGCGGAGGGGTTGCGACCACGCTACGAGAACGAGGCGATGCGCCGCTACCTGGCCGGCGGCTACGTCAGCACCGCTGCCGGGAAGGAGGTTTGAGGCCATGGCGCTGGTGAGAAACTGGCAATTGGGCCGTGACATGTCCTACTGGTACCCCGAAGCGCGGCCACGCAAGCAGCTCGCCGCGGTCTTCGACATCAACAAGTGCATCGCCTGTCAGACCTGCACCCTGGCGTGCAAGACCACCTGGACCTCGGGGCGCGGCCAGGAGTACATGCTGTGGAACAACGTGGAGTCCAAGCCGTACGGCTTCTACCCGCTGGCCTGGGACGTGAAGCTGCTCGACATGCTTGGGGCGCAGCACTGGCAGGGGTCGCGGTACGCCGGGCGAACTCTCTTCGAGGCGGCACCGCCGGGAGAGCGGGTGCTGGGCTGGCGTCCCGACGATCTCGACTACGCCCACCCCAACGTCGGGGAGGACGACTGCACCGGCCGCATCGATGCCGGGGCGGCGCTTGAGCTGCCTCACTCGGCGTGGTTCTTCTACCTGGCGCGCATCTGCAACCACTGCACCTACCCCGCCTGCCTCGCCTCGTGCCCGCGCGGATCGATCTACAAGCGCCCCGAGGACGGCATCGTCCTGGTCGATCAGGCTCGCTGCCGCGGCTACCGCGAGTGCGTCAAGGCGTGTCCGTACAAGAAGGTGTTCTACAACCCCTCCACCGGTACCTCGGAGAAGTGCATCGCCTGCTACCCGAAGATCGAGCAGGGTGAGCAGCCCCAGTGCTTCGTCAACTGCATCGGCAAGATCCGCCTGGCCGGTTTCCTCTCCACCCCTGAGAACGCCCGCCCCGACAATCCCATCGACTACCTGGTGCATGTCCGCAAGGTGGCCCTGCCGTTGTTCCCGCAGCTCGGGCTGGAGCCCAACGTGTACTACATCCCCCCGGTGCACGTGCCCCTTCCCTACCTGAAACAGATGTTCGGCCCGGGCGTTGGCGCCGCCATCGAGACCTACCGCGGTGCCCCGGACGACCCTGACCTGGCCGGCCTGTTGGCTCTGTTCGGCTCCAGCCACGAGGTGATGCCGCGCTGGAAACGCGCCGGCGATTCGGTGCTGGGCCTGGAGGAAAACGGGCGCGAGATGTTGCGCGTCCCATTGCGCGAACCGGTCTACGTGCGCGCCGCCTTCGACAGCGCCCGCGGCGTGGTGCGTACCAACGTTCCGTAACCATGAAGGAAGGGACCCATGCGCAAGATTCTGACTGGCTGTCTGCTTCTCGCCCTGGCGGGGTGCGGCGGCAAGGGCGCTGCACCCCTGCCCGAAGTGACCGCCTTCCACCGCCCGCTGCTGCCTCAGGGACCGGGCGACCGTGGCTGGGAAGGGGTTTTGGCCCACACTGCCCCCCTGCTCCTGCAGGACCTGGTGGAGCCGCGGCAGCTCGCCGCCACCACCGCTGCGATGCAGGTACAGGCTTTGCACGACGGCTCGCGCGTCGCCTTTCGCCTGAGCTGGGCCGACGCCACCCGCGACGACCTCCCCGGTTCCGGAAGCTTCATCGATGCCTGTGCGGTACAACTGCCGGCCGATGTCGCCGCCGACCTGCCAGCCCCCCAGATGGGCGAGGTTGACCGGCCGGTTGAGATCACCTACTGGCGGGCTTCCTGGCAGGCCACGGTGGAGGGGCGAGCCGACGACATCACCGCCCTCTACCCCCGCGCCCACCCCGACCACTACCCCTTCACCGCGCCGTCGCTTCCATCCGGCTCCCCCGAACAGGCGGAAATGGCACGCCGCTACGCCCCCGCTCGCGTCCTCGCCAACGTCATGGAAGGGCCCCGCGCCAGCCCGGTCGAGGACCTCATCGCCGACGGCCCTGGGACGCTACGGCCGGCGCCCCAGACGCTCTCCAGCGGCAACGGGCGGTTGACCGCCTCCGGGTGGGAGGTGCAGCTGACGCGGCCGCTGCCCCGCGGCGTCGGCCCCGGCGGTCGCGGGGCGGTGGCGTTCGCCGTCTGGGACGGAGCCCACGCCGAGGCGGGGGCCCGCAAGATGCGCACCGGCTGGGTGCCGCTGGTGCTGCGAGAGCGCTTGTGACAGTGACCGCCCTCCTGGCCCAGGCGGCAGGCTGGAGGCTGCTTTCGGCGCTGCTCGAGCGCCCGCGCGACGGCTGGCGCAAGGAGATTCTCGCACTTGCGCGCGAGACCGCCGACGGCGAGCTCGCCGCCTGTGCCCGCCGCATCGCGGAGGACGCCAGCGAGGGAGCGTACCTGGCCGTCTTGGGTCCGGGAGGAGCGGCATCGCCGCGAGAGGTCGCGTACCGCCCCGACAGCGATCCCGCCGCCATCCTGGCGCAACTGCACGCGCTCTACCAGGCGTTCGCCTACCGGCCGGCCGCCGAAGATCCGCCCGATCACATCGCGGTCGAGCTGGGGTTCGCCGGGTTTCTTGTCCTCAAGAGGGCGTTCGCCGAACAGTGCGACGACGCAGCGTCGGCCACGCTGGTCGCCGAGGGACTGGCACTCTTTCGCGCCGAGCACCTCGATGCCTTCGCCGCCGCCCTCGCCGAACGCTTGAGAGCCAGCGACAGTTACCTGCGCCCGTTGTCGGCGCCGCTCGCTGCCTGGCTGAACACGCGTGACCGCCAGTCGGAGGCCGAACGCTCCCGCATGTAGCCTTCCGGCGTCTACAATACCAGCCGTGTGCTTCGCCCCTGCCGAGTTCGCCCGCCGGCGCAGTTCGGAGCCGGCCTCATGACCACGGAGCTACCCTTCGAGCCGTACCGCAATCGGGTGGTGGAGCCGATCCACCTGTCGAGTCGGCAGCAGCGGCGACGCTGGCTCGCCGAGGCCGGCTACAACCCCTTCCTGCTCAAGGCCGAGCAGGTGATGATCGACCTCGTCACCGACTCCGGCACGTCGGCGCTGTCGGTGGCGCAGTGGGCAGCGATGCACGGTTCCGACGAGTCGTTCACCGGTTCATCGAGCTTCGAGCGCTTCGTCGCCGCCGCGCGGGCGCTCTTCGGCCACCCCCACATCATCCCCTGTCACCAGGGGCGCGCCGGCGAACACCTGCTCGCCCGCGCCGTACTGCGCCCCGGAGACGTGGTGCTGGCCAACACCCTGTTCGCCACCACCCGGGTGAATTTCGAGGAGGCCGGGGCCGCCTGCGAGGACCTGCCCATCCGCGAGGCGCTCAACCCCGCGAGCCGCCACCCCTTCAAGGGCAACATCGACCTGGAGCGTCTGGCCGTGCGCCTCGAGGCCGCGGAGGCGGCGGTGCGTCTGGTGGTGCTCACCGTCACCGACAACGCCCGCGGCGGTCAACCCGTCGCCCTCGCCAACCTGCGCGCCGCCGCTGAACTGTGCCGCCGCCACGGCGTACCGATGTGGCTGGACGCCGCCCGGGTGGCCGAGAACTGCTACCTCATCCAAACGCGGGAGGAGGAGTGCAGCCACCGCACGCCGGCCGAACTCGCCCGCGAGATCTTCTCGCTCGCGGACGGGGTGTTCATGAGCATGAAGAAGGACGGCCTGGGCAACGCCGGCGGTTTGATCACGTGCACCGATCCCGCCTGGGCCGAGGCCATCCGCGCCCGCCTGCTGATCAGCGAGGGAATCCCCTCGGCCGGGGGGCTGGCGGGCCGCGACCTGGAGTGCATGCGCGTCGCCCTCGAGGAGATGCTCGACGAGGCGCACCTCGCCTACCGCGTCGCCGCCACCACCCGCCTGGCGCAGCGCCTGCTGGCGGGCGGCGTACCGGTGGTGCAGCCGGTAGGGGCTCACGCGGTGTACGTCGACGGTCGCGCCTCTTGCCCGCACCTGCCGGACGAGCAGTTTCCGGCCTGGTCGGCATCCGCCGCCTACTACCAGGCGAGCGGCGTGCGCACCTGGGAATCGGGCAACGTCACCTATGGCCGCTTCGATCCCGCCGCCGGCCGCTGGAGCTGGCCGGCCTTCGACCTGTTGCGCCTCGCCGTACCCCGCCGGGTGTACTCCGACGCCCACCTGGCCTACGCCGCCGACGCCCTCGTCGAGCTCCACACCCGGCGCCACGAGGTGAGAGGCCTGCGCTGCACCTATCGCCCTCCGGCGTTGCCCCAGTTCATCGCCCGCTTCGCCCCTGTGGGCGATGATGTACTACCATGACGGTCGGGGGGAGACGATGCTCTTGTTGAAGAACCTCACGAAATCGCCCGGAAGCCTGCCCGCGTACCGCTCGCTGGCCTGTCCCTACAACGGCCGGCAGGTAAGTTTCTGCCGCGGCCTGTGCGCACCCATCGCGGGGAGGGGAACGTGCGGGCGGTTGGCGCCCCATGCCATGCTCGGTCGCACGCAGCTTGCCATCGCCCGGTACAACGCGCTCTCGACCAGCGCCTGAGTCGACGACCGGGGCGTGATCGCGGGGAGAAGCGTGAGGTCGTTCACCATTTTTCAAATCAAGATGGTCCACACCATCATTTTCTTCCTGCTCTCCGGCTGCGTCCTCTACGCCCTGTACAGCGGACTGGCGGGCCGCGTCACCGTCTGGACGTGGGTGGCGGTCGTCCTCCTGCTGGTGGAAAGCGTGGTGCTGGCAGCCTCCGGGTGGGTCTGTCCGCTCACCTTGCTGGCGCAGCGCCAGGGCGCCGAGCGCGCTTCGGTGGCCGACATCTTCCTGCCCAAGATCCTGGCCGACCGCATCTTCCCGGTGTGCGGCACGCTTTTCGGCATCGCCCTGGCGCTGCTCGCTTGGCGAGCGGTGCGCTGACCAGAGTTCCCCCTCGTCCGCCGCGGCGGGCGGTCATGCTCGCTCAACGCCGCCAGCCGGCGTCGCCCAGCGACGCTCAGCCGGCCAGCGGCACCACGTAGAAGAGCACGGCGAAAAAGTGCAGCGTGCTTCCGGCGAGGACGAAGCCGTGCCAGATGGCGTGGTGGTACGGCAGGCGGGCCCAGGCGTAAAAGGCGACCCCCAGGGTGTACACCACTCCCCCGGCGATGAGCAGGACGAGCCCCCCCAGCGCCACCGACTGGCCGAGCGGCCGGGCGGCGATGAGCACCAGCCACCCCATGACCACGTAGAACGCTACCGACAGCACGCGCAGGCGGCCGATCAGCGTCGCCTTGAAGATGATCCCGGCCACCGCCATCCCCCACACCACTCCGAACAACGTCCACCCCCACGCGCCACGCAGGTTGACCAGGGTAAAGGGGGTGTAGGTCCCGGCAATGAGCAGATAGATGGCGGCGTGGTCGAGCACACGCAGCACCTTCTTGGCGCGCTGAAAGGTGCCGGGGATAGCGTGGTAGATGGTGCTGGCGGTATAGGCTAGCACCAGGGTGGCGGCGAAGATGCTGCAGCCGACGATGTGCCAGGCGTCGCCACGGAGCGCCGCAAACGCCACCAGCACCCCCAAGCCGCCAATCGACAGCAGGATGCCGATGCCATGGGTGACGCTGTGCGCGATCTCTTCCCCGAGGGTGTAGACGGGGGCGGGGGAGTCGGTCCTCACGGTCACCTTCCACCATCATGGTAGCAACTACGCCCGTGCCCGGGGCTCAAAACGCCTCCGAAAAGAGGGAGGAGAGCAGTTCCAGCAGGCGGTCCCACAGGCCCCGCTTTTTCCACTCCTCGTAGGTGAACAGATCGGCGGCGGCACTGTCCTTCTCCACCGCGGTCTCGGCCGCGGCCGCGACGGGGCGATCGTAGATGATGACGTTGGCCTCGGCGTCCTTCTTCATCGAGCGATTGGAGAAGATGACCGAGCCGATGCTCGTCCACACGCCGTCCACCACGCCTTGGTGTGCATCCTGGTCGGCTGGTCCTCGTAGATCTATACCCCTCCGGCCAGCAGTTCGCCGTAGTAGAAGCGCGAGGCACGGCGCACCGGCGGGATGTCCACGGGTGGGCCGGGCACCACGACGCGCGCGTCGACCCCTCGTTGCGCCGCGTGGACGAGCTCGCGACGGATCTGGCGGCCGGGGACAAAGTAGGCGCTTGAGATCCAGATGCGCCCGCTCGCCGCCTGGATGCCCTTGTAGAGCATGAGTTTGCACATGGACCTCTGATCGGTGCGCGAGGAGGCGATCGCCTGGGCCAGCACCTCGCCAGCCGCAGGTACCACCGGGAAGTACCGCTCGCCGTGCAGCACCTCGCCGGTGGTGCGCACCCAGTCCTCCATGAAGATGCGCTGCATCTGACGCACCACCGGGCCCTCCAGCCGCACGGTCAGCTCCCGCCACTCGCCGGGCGAGCGTGCGGCGCCGCGCCAGCGGTCGTCGATGCCCCAGCCGCCGCAGTAGCCGATGCGCCCATCGATGATCAACAACCGCCGGGGGGTGCGATCGCCCAGCCGGAAGATCGACAACAGGCGGATGGGCTTGTACACCCGCACCTGCGCGCCGGCGGCCCGCATCGTCTCGGTGAGCGAAGCATCCAGGCGCCCCCCCACCCCATCGACGAGCACGCGCACCTCCACCCCGGCGGCGGCCCGTTCGGCGAGGGTGCGGGCGAAGGCCGAGGGGATCTCCCCGTCCCTGAACAGGTAGCGCTCCAGGTTGAGGGAGTGCCGCGCGGCCGCGATGGCCTGCAACCATGCCGGCGGACAGAGCCTTGAGAGAGTTCAAGACCTCCTTAGCTGGCCACGCCGTACTTCGGATTCAAGCGGTAAGAAGGTGCGCCTGCCCGCCGAAAGGCACCCGCCACCAGCCAAGATCAGGGCGGCGAGCAGCGCCAGCGGGGCGTGCGGCGCCATCCCCCAACGCCTCGGCACGCCCGCAGGCCTGGTCGCCAGGCCGGGTCCCGGCACGCCCGCGCCCTCGCCTCTACTCCGGCAGCGCCAGGGCGCCCCGCGCCCGCAGGATCTCGATCACCCGCTCCACCGGCAACGCCTCCACCGTACGCCCGCCGCGGCCGGTCACCGTGACGGCGGCGAACAGAGAGTTGAGCACAGCCTCCTCGGTGGCCTCGATGACAGCGAGAAAGAGTGGCGACAGGGCATCCTCATCCAGCCGGGGACCGCTGCGCACCTCGCGAGCGCCGTGGCGCCGCCGCGCCTCCGAGTGGGCGGAAAAGGCGATGGCGTAGTCGCCGCTGCCGCTCCCAGCGAAGGACCCCACCCGCGCCAGCCCCCACGGCGCTCGCGCCGCCAGCCGCTGCAGCTGCCGAGCATCGAGCGGAGCGTCGGTGGCGGCGACGATCATGCACGAACCGCCAGCATCGATTGTGAGTGCCTGTTGAAAGCTAAAGCGGCCGAGCTCTTGCCCCACCGGCACGCCCGCGACGGTCAACGCGCCGCCGAAGTTGGTCTGCACCAGCACCCCTACGGTGAAGCCTCCCAGCGAGGCGGGCAGACGGCGGGAGGCGCTGCCGATCCCTCCCTTCCACCCCAGGCACGTGGTGCCGGTGCCGGCCCCCACCGAGCCCTCGGCCACCGGGCCGGCCGTCGCAGCGGCCAGCGCCCGCCGCAGTTCAGCACGCCCCACCGGGCGCCGCCGGATGTCAGAGAGCGCCCCGTCGTTGCACTCACCCACCACCGGGTTGACCGAGGTCACCTCCTCGTTCCCGGGCTGCTCCAGAACCCACTCGGCGAGCGCGTCGGCGACTTGCCAGACGGACAGCGTGTTGGTCACGGCGATCGGCGTCTCGATGACGCCCAGCTCCTGCACCTGGCTCAATCCGGTGAGCTTGCCGAAGCCGTTGAACACCGCCACTGCGGCCGGCACCTTCTCCTGAAAGATATTGCCGGCGTGGGGAAGCACCACCGTGACGCCGGTGCGCGTGTCCTCCCCTTCGACCAGGGTGGCGTGACCGACTCGCACGCCGCTGACATCCGTGATGGCGTTCAGCGGGCCCGGCGGCAGGATGCCGGTCACCACGCCCAGCTGGCGCGGGCGCGGGTTGGCCGCGACGGCGACCCCGCCGGCCAGCAGCAGAGGAATGAGCAGGCGCAGCATGGCGACCTCCGGTGCGCCTGCATTGTAGTCTCTGCGCCGGGCGCGAGCGGCCGAGCGGCCGCGGAGTGCTACTCCAACGTCGCCAGGGGCAATACCGTGCGCGGGTCGTTGGTGGTCCGGTCGACCACCGAGACGTAGGAGGCCACCGGCTGATCGGCGGTGAAGAAGAGATCCACCACCTCGGGATTCATGCACACGGTAAGCAGTGGTTCCGGCGCGGCGATACGGACCTGGCGCCACGATTCGGGCTGGAGCGTCAGTTCAAAGGGTGTTGTCACATCAGCGCCGTCGATCGAGATGCGCCCCGCCGTGCCGGCCCGGTCCCGGCTGAGGCGCACGACCGCCTTCACCGCTCCTGGGTTGACCAGGTGGAGGTGGAGGTCGAAGAGCGGCGGGCCGCACGGTCCGGGGTGCCAGATCAGGCCCGGCAGCATCCACACCGCCCCCGGGCCCGGCAGCTCGGACCACGGGATGCCCGGGATATCCTGCCCGAAGCCGCGCAGCAGATCATCCCGGGAGACGTCCATGGCGCCGCGCTCATTGACCATGTGACCGGTAATCACCACGGCCCAGTCGGCGTCGAACACCAGCGCCCCGAGCACTCGATCAGCACAGCCCAGGTCGGTGGCGATGCGACTGGCCGGCCAGGTAATGGTGCTGTAGGCGGGGACCTTCCGCTCCGTCACCGCGGGTGGCAGACAGGGCCGGTCGGCCTGCTGGTAGGAGACGATGGCGCGCACCAGTCGTACCGTTGCCTCGGCCGGATGCGGGTTCGACACGTAGATCTCGGTGGTCCAGCGATTGCCGGACTTGCCGCCGGCCTGGTAGGCGAAGGCGGGAAGGACGATTTCCCCGGCTCCCGCCACCCCGGCCAGAAGCGATCCAACCACGGCTGCTGACAGGGTTCTCCGCCTCGACATGTCGACCTCCCCGCGGTCACGGCGAGCGCCCAGCTGTTCGCACCCTCACGCTCCCCCCGGGTGACACCAACCTGGGGCGCTGGTGCCTCCGTGTCAAGGGCCGCCGGGGGCCCCTCGCGTGACGCGCAACACGGCGGGGAGGGTTACCATAAGGCGATGAGGGAGCCCCCGCCCCGCCCTGGCGCCCGTGGCAACGGCAGCACCGGCGTGCTCCAGAGTGGCGTCCGGCTCGCTCGTCGCCAGTGGCGTCGAGCGATGTTTGCTCTGCGCCCCCCGCGCGTTCGCTTCGTGTACGACCTGATGTACGACCGGCACCTCTGGGGTGTGCCGCTGGATCCGCTGCGCGCCGACCGCATCCTGGCGTTTCTCGCCGAGGAGGGGCTGGTCACCCAGGAGGAGATCTCTACCCCCCGGCCGGCGGCCATGAAGAACCTCCTGCTGGCGCACACGCCGGAATACGTCGAGACGTTGCAGCGCGCCGCGACTCTCACCTCGATTCTGGGCACGCCGGTGGGCGAGGAAGACCGGGAGCGCATCCTGGATCTGCAGAGGTTGATGGTGGGTGGGACCATCCAGGCAACGCGCATTGCCCTTGCCTCGGGCAACGTCGGCGTCAATCTCGGCGGCGGTTTCCACCACGCCACGGCCGACCGCGGAATGGGGTTCTGTGTCTTCAACGACATCGTCGTGGCCATTCGCAGGCTTCGCCAGCGCGGCTTTGCGGGACGGGTCCTGGTGGTCGATCTGGACCTGCACGACGGCAACGGTACCCGCGCTGCCTTCGCCGATGACGCCAGCGTGCACACCTTCTCGATTCACAACGATCACTGGGGGGAGACGGCGGCGGTGGAGTCCACCAGCATCGCCCTGGGCGGCGGCGTGAGCGACGAGGCGTATCTCGGCACCTTGCTGAAAACCCTGCCGCCGGTGGCCGAGCGCTTCGATCCTGCCTTGATCATCTTCATCGCCGGGTGCGATGTGGCCGCCGGCGATGCCCTTGGGAACTGGCGCATCACCGCCGACGGCCTGGTTGCCCGCGACCGCCTCGTCGCCGAACAGGCGTTCGGGCGGCGCGTGCCCCTGGTGGTGCTACTCGGCGGCGGCTATGGCGACGAGGCGTGGCGGCACTCGGCGCGCTTCTTCGCCTGGCTGCTGGCGCGCCGCGCCATCGAGCCTCCCGACAACGAGGAGCTGACGCTGCTGCGCTTCCGCCAGATCAAGGCGCGGCTGGATCCCCTGGCCCTCACCTCGACGGCCTTAGACGGTGACTGGGGCCTGACCGAGGAGGACCTGGTGGGCATCCTGCCCGGTGTGCCGCGCCAGACTCGCTTCCTCAACTACTACTCCAAGGTCGGGGTGGAGTTGATGCTGGAGCGTTTCGGCATTCTCAATCTACTGGGAGCCAAGGGATTTCGCACTCCGACCCTGCAACTGGATCTGGACCACCCGCTGGGCCAGACGCTGCGGGTGTACAACGGCGCTCCCGGCGCCGAGTTGCTCATCGAGGTACGCCTCAACCGCTCGGCCCGCGCCGTACCGGACATGGAGGTGCTGATTGTCGAGTGGCTGCTGCTGCAGAACCCCCGCGCCTGCTTTCCCGCCCATCGTCCGCCCTTGCCCGGGCAGCAGCACCCTGGGCTGGGCATTCTCACGGAGGTGTTCGGCTGGCTCGTGGTCATGTGCGAGAGCCTGAAGCTGGACGGCATCTTCGTGCACCCCAGCCACTTCCACATCGCCGCGCTGAGTCGAAAGCACCTGCGCTTTCTCGACCCCGCGCACGAGGCGCTTCATCGCGCGCTCGCCGCCACCCTCGCCGGGGTGCCCCTTGCCAGCGCGTCCCGCGCTCTCGAAGCGCGGGAGGTGTGGGACAGGGACACCGGCGAGCCGATTTCCTGGGGCGTCCATCCGATGGTGCTGGCGGTCTCGGAGCGGCTGCGGCAACGGGTCGAGGGAGAGGCGTACCAGCAGCAGGTGGCAGCAACGCCGCGCCGCCTTGAGTACCGCCCCGGCGGCGGGTCTGGCGCGGGACACTGAGAAAATGATCACTCGCATCTCGCTGGTACAACAGGAGGCCGACAAGGATCGGCGGGTCAACACCGAACGCGGCCTGGCGGCGGTGCGCGAGGCGGCGGGGCGGGGCGCCCGCCTCGTCGTCTTCCCCGAGCTGGCGTTCACTCCCTTCTTCCCGCAGCGGCCGGCGTGCGGCCCGCCGCCCCTGGCGCTGGCCGAGGAGGTGCCCGGGCCGACCACTGCGGCGTTCTCGGCCCTCGCCCGGGCGCTCGGCGTGGTCATCGTGCTCAATCTCTACGAGCGCGTTGGCGAGCGCGCCTTCGACTCTTCCCCGGTGATCGACGCCGACGGCCGCCTGCTGGGCGTCACGCGCATGCTTCACATCGCCGAGATGCCGGCGTTCCACGAGCAGGGGTACTACGCTCCCGGCGACCGCGGCATGCCGGTCTACGCCACCGCCGCCGGTCGCATCGGTGTCGCCATCTGCTATGACCGACACTACCCCGAAGTCATGCGTGGCCTGGCGCTGCGCGGTGCCGAGCTGGTGGTGGTCCCACAGGCCGGCGCCGTCGGGGAGTGGCCGGAAGGGCTGTTCGAGGCGGAGATGCGCGTCGCCGCCTTTCAGAACGGCTACTTCACCGCCCTCGCCAACCGCGTCGGTCGCGAGGAACTGCTGGAATTCGCCGGGGGCTCGTTCGTCTGCGATCCGGAAGGCCGGGTCATCGCCCGCGCCCCGGCCGGCGAGGGGCACATCCTGTACGCCGACTGCGACCTCGCCGCGGCCGCGTCGTCGCCCGCACGGAGGCTCTTCCTGCGCGACCGCCGCCCGGAACTGGTGCCACACCTGCTTCGTCTCGAAGAGTAGCCCGGCTGGCTCACCGGCCGTACACGGTGACCACCGCCGGCGCGGAGCGCAGGGAGCCGGTCTGCGCCTCGATGCGGTGCACGCCCGGCTGCAGCATCCACGAAGCGCTGAAAGGGCTGGCCACCGTCGCCACCGCCTGGCCGTTCACCAGCCAGGTGACCTTCTCGGCTGGAGGCGGCACGGCACAGCGCAGGAGCAGGGTTTGATACACCCGGGGGAGCTCCGGCGACAGCACGAAGGCGTCGTTGTGCGCGGGAGACAGGATGCGCGGCCGTGGATCGCCCTCCCAGCCGGCCAGCGGGGTTTCTCGCGGCGGCGATGTCTCGCTCACCAGCCCCGCCTCGAGCGCCCAGCCAAGAAACGGCGCCGGCCAGCGCACGATGGTGCGACCGTCCCCGGTGCGGTCGTGCCAGTCGCAGGCTGGACGGGGCGGGGCGTCCCGCCGGAGAAGCTCTTCGACGCTGGCCGGGCAGGCGGCGGTCGGCCGCAACCCGGAGAGCGCACATACCCGCGAACGCACCAGCGTGGCAGGCGGTGCACGCAGCGTCTCGGCGGAACTCAGATCCTCGCCGGGATGGGCCAGTTCGGCCCACGCCAACATCACCTCACGCCAGACGGCGCCGGCTCCGGTCACCCCCGACAGGTTCCCCATGGGCCAGCGGTCAAAGTCGCCGCACCACACCCCCACCGCCACCTCGCCGGTGCCGCCAATGCACCAATTGTCGCGAAACCCCTCGCTGGTGCCGGTTTTCACAGCGGCGGCAAACGGCAGCCTGAGCACGCTCCACTCGCCGAACGCCCAAGCCCGTGCCTGGGGATCGGCGAGGATGTCGACCACCTGCGCCGCCGCCTCGGGGCTGCATACCTGCCTCGGCTCGGGGCGCGGCGGGGTGGCGAGGACACGCCCGTCTGCACTTTCTAGCCGCCGCCAGGCGTGCGAAGCCCGCCACTGGCCGCCGCGCAGCAACGCGGCGTAGGCGTTGGTCAACTCATCGAGCCGCACCTCGCCGGCGCCCAGAGTGAGCCCCAGCCCGTACGACCCGGCGCTCCCATCCAGGGTGGCGATGCCCGCCCGCCGCACGACGTTCACAAGCACCTCCGGGCCGAGGGCGGCGAGCAGCCGCACCGCCGGTACGTTGACCGAACAGGCGAGAGCCTCCCGCGCCCGCAGCGGACCGCGAAAGCGCCCGTCGTAGTTGCGCGGCGTCCAGGTGCCGTCGCGCCACGGAAACACCGCCGGCAGATCGGCGAGGAGATCCGCGGGACTCCAACGTTGATCGAACGCCGCCGCGTAGGTGAACGGTTTCAAGGCCGAGCCTGGCTGCCGCGGCGCGCGGCTACCATCCAGCTGACCACCGGGCGTGCCGGCAAAGCCGCCCGAGCCCTCCAACGCCAGCCACTCCCCCCGGCGCACGTCGAGCACCGCCACCGCCAGGTGCTTGACCCCGTGCGCTCCGAGCCGGGTCAGCGCGCGCGCCACGATGACCTCCACGCGGCGCTGCAGCTCCCCATCCAGCGTCGTCACCAGCCGGCGCGCGTCCCCGCCAGCACGGGCCTCCGCCAGCGCCCGCGCCACGAAGTGGGGGGCCTGCCAGTCAAGCGGCCGCGCCGCCAGCACCAGCGGTTCCGCCAGGGCGGCCACGAAGGAGGATTCCGCCAGCATCCCCCGCCCGCGCATGCGCGCGAGCACGGCGTCTCTCCGCGCCAGCAGCTCGTCCTCGCCCGCCCACGGGTTCAGGCGCGACGGCGCGCGCGGAATCACCGCCAGCAGCGCCGCCTCGGCCGGGGAGAGATGGCGAAGCGGCTTGCCCAGGTAGATCAGCGACCCCGCCGCGTACCCCACCGCGCGGTTGCCCATGGGTGCGCGCGACAGGTAGGCAGCGAGAATCTCACGCTTGGCCAGCGCTGCCTCCAGCCGCAGTGCCAGCCGCATCTGCGCCACCTTGGCCGCCCAGCCGCGGGGACGCGGCTGCAGCAATCTGGCGAGCTGCATGGTGATCGTGGACGCGCCCGAGACGACGCGCCCCGCCAGCACGTTCTGTCCCGCCGCCCGGATCATGGCGACCGGATCGATCCCCGGATGAACGAAAAAGCGCCGATCCTCCGCGGCCAGCACGGCCGCGAGCAGGTACGGCGGTATCTCATCCGGCGCCACCGGGATCGCCCGCGCCCCCCCCGGGGCCGCCCCCAGACGCAGCAACCCGCCGTGGCGGTCCACCACTTCCAACGCCGCAGCCGGGTTGAAGGCCAGCAGCGGCGCGGGGTCGGGTGCCGTGGCCACCCAGGCCGCGAGGAGCAGCCCGAGGACGGCTCCGCATCGGATCGCCAACCCGACCAGGGATCGTCGCCACGCGACCGGCGCCCGAAGTTTCACCGCACCCCCTCAGCGCGCCGCCGGAACGACGTGGAACTCGCCTCCCGCTGAAGACCCGAAGATCTGCGGGGCGTACATCTCCTCGGCCCGCGCCGGGGCAAAGGCGAACCGGCCGGGAGTGGTGGCCCGGCACGGCACCACCAGCCGGGTCACCCCCGGGGCCAGCGTCGTGGCGAACAGGAGCACGCGGTCATCGCGGCGCTCCACGTGGTCGAAACCAGGCCGCCACCAGGCTGCCAAATCCTCCGCGGCCTGCTCCTCCCGGCGCAGGTGGCGCGCGGTGGTGGCCAGCTCCGGATCGACAGGCTCCACCCCCGCGGGGAGCGGCACCTCCACCGCCACGAAGCGGCGCACCGCCGGCGCCTCCACCTCCACCACCAGGTCCACCTCGTCCCCGGCCTGTACCCTCTCCACGGTCTGCCCTCCAGGACCGACGAGACGCCGGGCAATCGCCATCCCCTGCTGCAGCGCCGGGCGGTCGGCGCGGCGGGAGGCCGACGCCAGCGTCACCGAGGCGTGCGCCGTGCCTTCACCGGCCAGTTTCACCTCCAGGGGCAGGCGGCGGCCGGAGCGCTCCGCCCGCGCCAGCAGCGCGGCCATGGAGACGTCCGCCTCGGCCGTATCCCGGGGCGGGGCGGCCAGCTCGCCGCGCAGGATCTCCTCCGCCGCGAGGGCGACCGAAACTCTGCCGCGGGCCCCCTGCCCCTCGCGGCGCTCGCGGAACGCGGCCAGCGCCTGCAGCGTCCACGCCACGTCATGGGTGGTGTGCCCCTCTCCCCGGGTGAGCCTGTCGACCAGCCCCCGGGCCAGCCGATCGGCGATCTCGGCGCCCGACCCGTGCTCCAGTTCGGCCAGCAGCGCCGCGGCGGTGCCCCGCCCGTCGCCCCAGAACACCTCCCACCCCCACGACGGTGCCGGCTCCTCGAGGTGCGCGGCGCGCGCCTCCACCGCCAGCGCCCTGCGGGTCTCCCGCACCAGGTCTCGGGCACGGGGGTCGGCGGCGTTGACGGCGAGCATGGCTGCGGCCAGCACCGCCCGGCCCCAGCTGCTTCCGGCCACCCGACGTTCGTCGTACAGCCCCTGGAAAAAGCCGGGCTCTCCTTTCCCGACCGACACAAGAGTGTGCGCCGCGAGCACTCGCGTACTCCAGGACGGGCCTCCGGCTGCAGGCGCGGCGCGTAGCAGCCGCGACAGATACGCCGCACCCCGTGCCAGCGTCGCCTCATTCACCACCGCGCCGGCTCGCCGCGCCTCGGCCAGCGCCCACAGCACGTGCGCCGACACCGCCGGCTGGCTGGCGCCGCCCCCCGGCCACAGTGCGAAGCCGCCGTCCCACTGCTGGCACGCCGTGAGGCGGGCCACGGCGCTCGCGACAAACGCCGGCAGCGGCCGGCCGTCCTCCCCGACGGCGAGCGGCCCGGCGCCCAGACGCTGCGCCGCGCTGAGCCCCAACACTTGCGACGCTACCTGCTCGGCACAGCCGAAGCGGTAGGCGGCCAGCCACTGGGCGCCCACATGAGCGCCTCCCAGCAGCGAAGCGCTCACCCGCACCGTGAGGCCGCCGCTGCCGGGGAAGACGTCTGCCGGCGCCGGGACCTCCACGACCTGCACCGCCGTGTCCTCGACCGCAAAGAACGTCGCCACCGTCTCGGCCGGCAGGATCGGCCGCACCGGCAGCACCAACTCGATCTGGTCGCGCTCGCCCGCCCACCCTTCGGCCGAGAAACGCAGCCGGGCGGATCCCGGCCGCTCGGCGCGCACCCCGAACCCCACTTCCGCCGAGCCCAAGGCGGCGACCTTCGCCACCCGGGTGGCCCCGCCGCGCAACCGCACCGCTGATTCGGCCTGCACATGCAGCGTCACCTCGACCTCCTGCGCGGCCCCCGTCCGGTTGCGCACCACCACGCTGGCGCGCGCCTCGTCCCCCGGCCGCAAGAAACGCGGTAGCGCCGGCTCCAGGCCCAGGGGCTTGGTGACCCCGATCTCGGCTTCGCCCCCTCCGAACTCCTCCACGCCGGCCATGGCCACCGCGAGAATGCGGTAGGTGGTCAGGGAGTCGGGCAGCGAGAAGGCGATCTTCGCCCGGCCTCGCTCATCGGTCACCAGGTCACCCCGCCACACGGCCACCGGCCGGAAGTCGCGGCGCACCTCGTACCCCGCCGACTCCCTCCCGCCGCCGCCGCCGGCCGCATCGGC
Source organism: Acidobacteriota bacterium (assembly GCA_037444085.1). Classification (GTDB taxonomy): domain Bacteria; phylum Acidobacteriota; class Thermoanaerobaculia; order Thermoanaerobaculales; family Thermoanaerobaculaceae; genus CALEVZ01. Next base: position 52,646 of record JBBINC010000001.1, read on the forward strand.
CTTGGTGCCCCAGGAGCGCCGGCCCACCAGACTGCTGCGGGTGTCGAGCGTCCCCACCCCGAGACCACGGCGGGCAAAGAACACCTCCACGAGATCCGGGGCCCGGTAGGAGGTCAGCCCCAGCACCCCTGCGTCCACCGCCCACAGCGTCACCGAGGCTGGCCGCGCCGTCCCGCCCGCCGCCGTGACCGTCACTTCCACGCTCGCCTCCTGGCCAGGCCGGTACTCCGCCCTGGCAGGCTTCACCGTCACCCTGAGCCGGCGGTCCAGCGGGGGGATCTTGATCTCGCACACGCCGATGCGGTATGCCGGCCGACCGGGATCGATGCGCTGCGCATCCGGCGCCGCATCGATACGTCCGCGCAACATCACCACCGACACGAAGACGTTGGGCACATACTCGGCGCGGATTGGCACTTCCACCACCGGCATCGAGCCCTCCAGCTCCGCCAGACGGGCCTCCACCACGCCGCCGCGCTCCACCGTGACCAGCGCCGTGGCGCGCGGCCACGGCGACTTGACCAGCACCCGCGCCGTTGCCCCCACCACCACCGTGTCGGCTTCGGGCACCAATTCCAGCTCGTTCTCCCGGTCCATCCGCCACGGCGTGTACCCTGGCCCGAACAGATAGAACGAGGTGGCTGCGAGCAGTCGGTTGCCCCTCCTGTCCCCGCCCTCGACGATGAGCGCGTACTCTCCGCCCCCATCGGCGGCGAATACCGTGCCCACGGGCTCTGCCGCCGACTGCAGCGTCGCTGTCGCCACCGGCGTGTCCACCGGCCGCGACTCGAACACGTACCGGCCGGAAACTTCCCGGCGGCGCACCGACTCCCAGTGCCGCTTCACCAGGCGCAGGGAAAGCTCCACGCCGGCGACCGCCTCCCCGGCCGCGGTCACGGCCACCACCTCGGCGCGCACCCCCTCGGCGGCCGCGCCGAAAGATGGGGGCCTCCTCACCCCGACGAAGAACTCCCCGGGCAGGATCTCGACCGCGGCGCGGGCGGCGGCGCGCTGGCGGTCGACATCCTCCACCTCGGCCTCCACCTCGGCGCGCACCGGCCACGACCCCAGACTCGCGGTCCGCTCCAGGCGGAGCGTGGCGACCCCCCGCGCGTCCAGCTCCCCGCCGCCCTCGGCGAGCAGCACGCTGGCCGTCTCCTCCTCGTCGCCCCCGGCGAAGGCCAGCGGCAGCACCTCGAACGCCTCCCAGCGCTGCCCGGCCGGACGGCTCCAGGCGCGCTCGCCCCGTATCACGTAGCGCAGCGGCGCCGCCGCCATGGCACCCCCGCCCAGCAGCACGCCCTCCACCGCGGCCACCAGCGCATCACCGGCCACCACCCGCACCGACTGGGGCTGCACCGCGACCCGCATCTTGGGGCGGCGGAACTCGGCGACGCGGAACGAGCCGCTCACCGTCCAGTCGCCAGTGGTACGGCGCGCCTCGCGGTCGTAGCCGTCGGCGACCAGCGCCGACCACTCCCCCAGCGCCGCCGCCACCGGCACGGTCAGTTCGATCTCCGCCGCCCCCCACCCGTCCAGGCGGGCTTCGCTGACGAGGACGTCCTCACCGCGCGAGTCGCGGACCACGAAGGTAACACTGGCCACCTCGGGCAGGCGTAGCGACAATTCGTCCTGAAGTCGCATCACTGCCTTCAGGTGGACGGTCTCACCTGGCCGAACCGCGCCGCGGTCGGCCCAGACCGTCCCGGTCACGGGCGGCCTCTGCCCCCAGTCCACGGGCAGGTTGAACTCCCAGCCGCGGTGCCCCTCGTACCAGGCGGTGCGGGCCCAGCTCCAGTCGTTCCCGGCGCTGGCGATGACCACGCCTCGCTCATCGAGAGCCACCTCCGCCGGAACACGGGCCAGGCCACCAGCGTCGGTTTCCCCCGACCACACCACCTGGTTGGTGCGCGAGCGCACGGTGATGCTGGCGTGCGGCACCGGGGAGGCATCGGCCAGGCGGGTCACCCAGATGAGCGCCCCCTGGTGACGCGAACTCTTCACCGTCAACCCGAGCGAGGTGACCTGCGAGATGGTGAAACGTGGCCGGCGGAGCTCCTCGGCGTCGCTGCTGCTGTACTCGCTGCCCTCCGCCGCGGCGATCACCTGAACCCTCGTCAGCACCACCCCGGGGCCACCGCCGAGCGCCGCCTCAAGGTCGATGGGGGTGAGGTGGGAGCGATCGGCGGGGGCCGTGATCTCGACCTCCTCGCCGGCGGGCAGCGGCAGCGAGCTGCGCTCGTTCAGGGCGGCGACGATCTCGTCCTGGGCGAGCACGCGATGGCGGACGTCCACCCGGCCCACGTTGCGGCTGCGCAACGGAATGACGTGCGGGCCGTGTCGCTCCACCACCCCGTCCCGCTCGACCAGGTAGGCGAACGGCGTGCGCCGGCCGGTGCGCACGCTGCCGCACCAGGGGAATCCCAGCTCGCGGCCGGCTGCATCGCGGGCCGTCTCGTCGACGCACACCTCGTAGCTCGAACCTCCGGCGAGTTCGAGATCCCCCATCTTGAGTCGTCGGTTGTCCCAGTCCCAGTACCAGGAGTCGCCGGAGACCACCGCCTCGCGCCAGGTCTCCTCCCCCTCGCGGCGCAGGCGCACCTTCCCCGCCAGGTCACGCCAGGCCACCGGGGAGGAGAACAGCAGGCCGACCTCCTCGGGGTCGAACGCGTCCCCAACCTCGGCCCGGGGTCCCTCGAATCCCAGCGGCGCGAACGGGGGCACGGTGACGAACTGGCCGCGCCCCTCCTCTCCCGTCAGTGGACCCTCCAGTGCGGACACGCCGGGCTCGATCACCGCCTCCACCCGCGCCGCCTCGGGCCAGCACCCCCCTGCTGGCTCCACCACGAAGGCGCGCTCCGGGCTCGCCGGCGACGGGCGCAGCGTGACCGCAAGGAGACCCGCCGGCGCGCCGCGCGCGGCGGCGCGAAAGCGCTCCCACGCGGCGCGCTGAGGACCCGTCAGCGCCTCGAGCGCAGCACCGCTGACCACCGCCTCGGCCCCGGCAAGCGGAACCGGCGCCACCCGCACCGACAGCCGCTCCAGCACCGACCCGAACTCCACCGGCTGGTCGAACACCACCAGCAGCCGGGGGTTGACTTCCCCTTCGCCGCCGCCCCAGCCATGCCGCCCGCCCAGCACGGCCTGCGTGGCGTCCTCCTCGTGCTCGGCCGGCACGGCCACCACCGTGGCGCGCGGGGGAGGTGTCTCGAACGCGAAGCGGAACGGCCGTCCCAGACTCTCACCGCTCACCGAGGTCAATCCGGCGCCGATGGTGACCTCGTACCGGGTGGCCCGCAGCGGCGGCGCGAGCGGCTCGCCGACCAACTCGGCGGTGCCCGCCCAACGCCAGCGCGCCGGCAGCGGTGGCGTGATCTGGATCCAGGGCGGTGCCGTGCCGGCCGCTTCCACCTGGGCGAGCGGCACGACGGCCGCCGAGAAGACGATCTGGATGCGTCCCGGCTCGTCCCCGCCCAGGGCGCCCTGGGGCGCGGCGCTCACCACCTCCAGCGCCGCGACGCCGGGCGCCGCACCGGCCAGAAACGCAGCCAGCCCCACCACCCTCAGGACCGCGCCAGTCGTCATGTCGCCTCCCGCATGCGTCCCGACGATGGTAGCGCACGCCTTTCGCGTGATCGCGGCACGGCAGCAGGTCCGGCGATGGGAACCGCGCGCCACCATTGACAACGTTGGCGTCTCGCCGTATCATCGTGAAAAATAGAGCTTTATGAAGAAAGCCCTTGCTCTTGCGTGTTTGCTGTGCCCGTTGCTGCTCGTCGCGGCGGCCGCGGCCAACGACCACGGTCAGCCGCCGGCGCCGCCCGCACCGCCGCTGGCGACAGCGTTCGCCACCGCCGGGGATACCTACCTGACCGATACCGACAACGAGAACAACGCCGGCACCGGCGTCGCCGACGGCGACATGGGAGCCGGCTCGACGGGATGTCTGTACAAGTCCGACCCGATCCACCCCATCGAGTTCAACATCTTCGTGACCGGGGCGCTGCCGACCACCTCGGCGGCGCTGCTGATCGAGACGTGGGACGTGGATTTCGCCGCCGGCGAGCTGGACGAGGTGTTCTTCAACGGCGTGTCGCTCGGATACGCCACCGGTGCCAACGGCCAGTGGTCGAACACGACCTTCACCCTGCCACTGGGCCTGGTGGTGGCGGGCAAGAACACCGTGCGCATGATGGTCGACCAGGGAACCTCGGGCTCGTGGTGCACGTGGATCGCCCGCGGCCAGTTGATCATCGACGGCGGCGCCGCGGCCACCGCCTCCTGCCGCACCATCACCACCGACAAGGGCAACTACCAGTGGGGCGAGTCGGTCACCGTGACGGTCGAGGCCGACACCTCCCTGGCCACCCAGAGCGTGCGCATCGAGGCCAACATCAAGAACTCCTCGAACGTGATCGTCGATGGCGCCAACCGTACGGTCACCATCACCGGCACCAACAACGACCCCGAGTCGTTCTCACTGAGTCTGCCGGGCACCGGTGGGATCGAGACGTACACCGCCGAGGCGATCATCTTCGACGCCACCACCGGCGCCTTCCAGTCCACCTGCAGCGTCAATTTTCAGGTGGGGCGCGAGGCGATCCCGGCCCTCGGCTACGTCGGCCTGGCGGCGCTGGCGCTGCTGCTCGCCGCCGCCGCCGCCTTCGTGCTGCGCCGGTAGCCCTGTCGCGCGCTTTGAACGATTCCCACCCGGGGGGCTCGCGCCCCCCGGGTGTTTCGTCTCGGCGCCGGCAGGCCCGCTCCGGGCTCGCCCGCGACATCCGGCGCCCCACCCGCGAATGCGGCGCGGGTATTCGCGACACGGGGATCTGGCTGCAGGTTGACATGCGCCGGAGTGGGGGGGCAAACTCGCACGACGAAGAAGAAGGAGGGGAACGAACGTCCATCAGACAGTGCAGCTCGGTTGCTGCGGTGGTGCTGGTCGTGGCGGCTGTGGGAACCTCGGCGTC
>JBBINC010000001.1:57715-116431 GCA_037444085.1 Acidobacteriota bacterium
GGGATCTTCCGGGTGACGCACGACTACAAGCCTTCGTCCTCGCCCAACCTCTACCAGGTGGACGTCACCATCCAGAACATCTCCGCCGCGGTGGTCGACCTGCGCTACCGCCGGGTGATGGACTGGGACATCGAGCCCACCGCGTTTGCGGAGTACGTCACCCTGATCACCGGCGGCTCGCCGGCGGTGGGGAACACCACCAACAACGGTTTCGCATCCTCGGAGCCGTTTGACGGTGACACCGGCATCGGCTTCACCGGCGAGTTCACCGACGCCGGCCCGGATGACCACGGCGCCCTGTTCGACTTCAACTTCGGCGGCCTGGCCCCCGGCGCCAGCTTCTCGTTCGTCACCTACTACGGCGCCGCGGACAACGAGGTGAACGCCCTCGCCGCCCTGGCCAGCCAGGGGGTGACCGTCTACTCCCTCGGCCAGCCCTCCACCGCCGACGGCCCCACCCTGGGGACCCCGAACACCTTCATGTTCGGCTTCTCGGGCACCGGCGGCACGCCGCTGCCGACCCCCGTGCCGGTGGCGACGGCCACCCCGACGATGCCGCCGGAAGCGATTCCGGCCACCTCGGGCAAGGGGTTGATCCTGTTCGTCGGGCTGCTCGCCCTGGTGGGCGCGGCGCTGCTCTGGCGGGCCCGCCTGTAGCTCTGTCTCGCCTCGTCACTCCTCTGCGCCCCCGCCTGAGATCCGCGGGGGCGCAGTCTTTTTTATACTACCGACTAGGACTAGACGTGATTCCTCAACATCAGTTCCCTGGGGTGGGGCTCCAGGTAGATCTGGCCGGCCCGGTAGGCGACCTGGTGCACGCGCACCCAGTGGCGGAGGAGGGTCACCGGCACCACCAGCGGCACCAGCCCGGCGCGGTAGTCCGCGATGAGGCCAAGCAGCTCGGCGCGGTCGTCGGCGCCCAGCAGCCTCTTGAAGTAGCCGAGGACGTGCAGCAACACGTTGGCGTTGCGGCGCGGCGTGGCGATCACCTTGAGACCGGCCATGAACTCCCGGGCGTAGGTGCCAATCACCTCGTCGCGGGGCATCCCCTTGGCGGCGGCGACAAGTCGGCCCAGGGTCTCCTACGCCGCCGGGCTGAGCGCCATCAGTTGCAGCTTGTGGGCGGTGTGAAACGCCACCAGCTCTCGCAGCCGCCAGCGCCCGGCGAAGAACCGGCGCAGGCGGTGGTGGGCGAACACCCGCTCGACGAAGTTGTCGCGCAGCCGCGGGTCGTTGAGTCGGCCCTCCTCCTCCACCGGCAGCGACGGCAGGCGCGCCAGCAACGCCGCGGCGAAAAGCCCCACCCCGTTCTTGGCAGGCATACCGGCGTCGCGGTAGACCTTGACCCGCGCCATGCCGCAGGACGGTGAGTCCTTCTTGAGCACGAAGCCGTCCAGCTCGGCCCCGGCCAGCGCCTCGGCGCGGCGACTGGAGAGTTCCCCCATGCGCTCGGTCCAGTCGGCGCCTGAACGGCGGGCGATCATGCGGATCTGGCCAGCCTGCGCGACCAGGCGCACCGACTCGCGCGGCACGCCCATCCCCACCTCCAGTTCGGGGCACACCGGCACCCACTCCACCCACCGGCCAAAGGTGTGCACCAGGAACCAGTCCTGCTTGTGGCCGCCGTCGAAGCGCACCTTCTTGCCCAACAGACACGAGGAGATCCCAACCCGGATCGGACTCGAAGGATCTACCCAGCGACTGCGCTCGCTCATGGCGTCTCCCTAGTCGAACTGCGCCGCCAGCGCCGCCGCGCGCCGCTTCGTATCCTCCACGTGCCGCTGCTCGCGCGCCGCGTCCCACGACTCGGCAGGGACCACCCAGCCGTGCAGGTGGGTCAGGCAGAGATCGGCCAGCGCCGCGATGTGATCGGGTCGATCGTTGAGCGCCGGCAGGTAGCGAAAGCGCCCGCCGCCGGCGTACCGGAACAGCTCGCGGTTGGTCTCGGCGATCTCCTCGAGGGTCTCCAGGCAGTCGGCGGCAAACCCGGGACAGACCACATCGACCGAGGCAAGCCCTTCGCTCCCCCATCGGCGCAGAGTGACGTCGGTGTACGGCTGAAGCCAGGGTTGGCGTCCGAATCGCGACTGGAAGGCCACCGCCAGGTGCGCATCGGGCAACCCCAGCACCTCGCCAAGCAGGCGCGCCGTCCTCTGGCAGTGGCAGTAGTAGGGGTCGCCGGCGAGAAAGGTCTTCCTGGGAATGCCGTGGAACGACACCAGCAGTCGCTCCGGCTCTCCGTCCGCCGACCACGCGTCGCGGACCGAGGCGGCCAGCGCCGCGATGTAGGGGGCATGATCGTGGTACGAGGTCACGGTGCGCAGTTCCGGGATCCAGCGCCAGCGCGCCAGCTCGGCGAACACCGCCTGCACCGTCGACCCGGTGGTGGCCGACGAATACTGCGGGTACAGCGGCAGCACCAGGATGCGCCGGCACCCGCGGCGGCGCAGCTCGCCCAGTGCCGAGGCAAGCGACGGGGATCCGTACCGCATCCCCAGAGCCACGCGCAGCGGCGACCCGACGCGCGCCTTGAGCGCGTGCTCCAGCGCCGCCGCCTGCCGGCGCGAGATGAGCAGCAGCGGCGAGCCCTCGGCGCACCAGATGCGCCGGTACAGCCGCGCCGAGCGGCGCGGCCGGGTGGCCAGCACGAAGAGGTTGAGGATGACCCACCACGGGGCGCGAGGCAGCTCCACGACGCGAGGGTCGGAGAGGAACTGCCGGAGGTAGCGGCGCAACGCCCGCGGCGTCGGGGCATCCGGCGTTCCGAGGTTGGCGACCAACACGCCGACCGCCGGTATCCTGCCGTGGTCCCAGTCGCTCTCGCCCATCACGCCCGGCTCCGCAGCCGGCGAGCGCGCCACCTTTCCACCCCCCACCCCGCCACCCAACCGGCACACCCCAGGCCCACGATCGCTCCCACGTGCCACACCAGAACGTGCGCCAGATCGGACACGGGACAGAGGAGGTGCTGCAAGCCGTCGGCCAGCAACCCGGAGCCGACGCCCCCCAGCACGCCCGCCCAGCGCGGCCGCACCGGCAGTGCCCGCACCGCCAGCAGCACGGTCATCGCCAGAGCCGGCACTCCCAGGGCGAACTCCATGGCAAGGCACGACATGCCTGCATCGAATCGACATGCGGAGGCGGCCGGCGCGGCGCGCATCCAGGTCAGCAGGGCCACCGCTCCCGCCACCAGGGCCGCGGCGAGAAGAGCGCCGATGAGCGTACGGCGGGGAAGCGCCGCCCCGGGGACCGCCTCCCGCAAGGCCAGGGCGATGAGGGCGAATCCCGCCAGGATCTCGACCATCGCCGCGCCCCAGGCCACCAGCATGCCGAGTTCACCCGCATCCGCACGCACTCCCCCAACCGCAAGGATGACCAGCAGCCCCGCCACCGCCCAGGCCAGTACGACCAGCGCCCGCACCCACGGCGGCGGAAGGGGGCGCACCGGCTCGAGATCGTGCCCGATGTGCCGGCGGATTTCAGGCGGCAGCGTTCCCGAGGTCACGACCGATCTCCCCTGAGCACTCTCTTGAGTTCGGCCATGGCGCGATGGGCGCGCACCTTGGCAGCCCCCTCGCTGATTCCCAGCACGCCGGCGATCTCCCGGAACGAGAGGCCCGCCACATGGTGAAGAAGCAGCTCCTCGCAGCGCTCGCGTCCCACCATGGCGACAGCGCGCCCGAGCGTATCGCGATCGACGATCTCGCCGTCGGCCGGCCTCACCGGCGACTCCGGCAGAGTGCTGTCGGCGAGCACTTCCCGCCGCTCTCGCCGGCCCCTTGCCCGCCGGTGCATGAGAAAGACGTTGCGGGCGATGGCGTACGCCCACGGTTTCACCGCGTGTCCCGGCCGGAAGGTGTGGCGCGCGCGATGCATCTGCAGGAAGGTGTCCTGCAACACGTCGTCGGCCAACGTCGCGTCCCTGGTCAAGGCGCGCAGGTATCCCTTCAACGGCGGCGCCAAGGCGCTGTAGAGCGTCTCAAACGCCGTCACATCTCCTCCCTGGTAGGCCTCCATGAGCCCTGCCAACGCCTCGTCGCCACGCCGCCGCTCCTCGTCGTACATCCGCTATGTCCGCTCGAGCATCTCGGTTACCGCCGGCCCTCCGGGAGGCTGCGACATTCAGGATAGCAGCGCTGGCCGGGGCGGCTGACGTCCGCGAGATCCACCGGGAGCGTGCCCTCGCCGGCGATCTCGTGTAGAATGTCCGGCCCGACCGTGCGGACCACCCGCGCGGGCCATGCGGGAAGGATCGACGATGCACGACGAGAACTCCACCATCCCTGACACCCAGAGCTTCGCCGAGGCGCTGGCCGAAACGTTCACTCACGACACCATCGAGGTGGGTCAACTGGTGAGCGGCGAGATCATGGCCGTCGCCGGCGATGTGGCGCTGATCTCGGTAGGGGGCAAGACCGAGGCGGTGATGGATCGATCCGAGCTGGGTGAGCTCCGGCCGGGCGACGGTCTGGATGCCGTTGTGGTGGCGCTCCAGCCGGAGCTGCGCGTGTCCCACCGGCTCGCCATTGAGCGCCGGGAGCGGGAGGCGTTGCGCGGCGCCTGCGCCAATCGGGTGCCGGTGGAGGGGAAGATCACCGGGCGCAACAAGGGCGGCTACGACGTGTCCATCGCCGGGATTCGCGCCTTCTGCCCGATGTCACAGATCGATCTGGGCTTCCCGCGCAATGTCGACGCCTACCTGGGAAAGACGTACCTGTTCCGCATCACTGAGTTGTCTGACGACCTCTCCACCATGGTGGTGTCGCGCGCCGCCGTGCTCAAGGAGGAGCGCGAGCAGAGCGAGACCGCGGCCTGGGAGCGGATCGCCACCGGAGCGGTGCTCGAGGGCGAGGTGAAGTCCATCCGCGACTTCGGGGTGTTCGTCGATCTGGGCGGGGTGGATGGCATGGTGCATGTCAGCGAGCTGTCCCACCGCATCGGCGTGCGCCCCTCACAGGTGGTCAAACAGGGCCAGCGGGTCACCGTCAAGATCCTCGAGGCGGACCGCGAGAAGAATCGCATCGCGCTGTCCATCAAGGCCATGGAGAGCGATCCATGGGCGGAGGCGAAGGGGCGCTTCCTTCCCGGCACGCCGTTCTCCGGCTCCATCGCCCGCAAGACCGAATTCGGAATCTTCGTCGAGTTGATGCCCGGCGTCGACGGCCTGATCCACGTTTCCCAGCTTCTCCCCGGACAGGGGATGGATGATGAGGCGCTCACCCCCGGGGCAACTCTCACCGGGTGGGTCAAGGAGTTTGACGAGAAACGCAGACGTATCTCGTTGACGCTGAGGGAGCTGGCCACCTCCGACCCGTGGGCCGACGCGGCCACTCGCTACCCCACCGGCACCCTGGTCGAGGGGATCGTGGAGCGCACGGCCGCCTTTGGCGTCTTCGTCGCCCTCGAGCCCGGGCTGACCGGGCTCATCCCCGCCTCCGAGACCGACGTGCCCCGAGGCGGTGACCTGGCGGGACGCTTCGCCCCGGGCTCCAAAGTGTCGGCTGCCGTGCTCTCGGTGGACCCGGAGCGAAAGCGCATTTCTCTGTCCGTCAAGAAGGGCAAGGAGAGCAAGGCGGCCAAGGAATTCCGCAAGTGGTCGGAGGAGCGTCAGGCGGATCGCCGGCAGGAGGTGACGGCGTTTGGCGCCGCCCTGGCAAGAGCCCTGGAGAGCAAGCGCTAGCTCGCCCGGCTCAGGCCGTTCCCGCGGCCGCTGCTCCGGCCTGGGGAAGGCGCACCGTGACGGTAGTCCCCAGAGCCTCCTGGGAGCTCAAGTGGATTGTGCCGCCGAGCACGTTCATGAGGTGTTTGACGATGGCCAGCCCGAGCCCCGACCCGGTGCTCTGCTCGTCGCGTCGCACCCGGTAGAATCGCTGAAAGACGAACGGGATCTCGCGCGCCGGGATGCCAACGCCGGTGTCGGACACCGTGACCACGGCGTCGCCACCCTCCGCCGATACCGCCACGGTCACCTCCCCGCCGCGGCGGTTGAAGCGGATCCCATTGGACACCAGATTGGTGAGCACCTGGGCCAGGCGCACGGCGTCGCTTTGAAGCCACACCCCTTCGCCGCGGACGACCAGCGTCACGCCGGCAGTGTTCGCGTCACCTGCGAGATCGTCCGCCACCTGGCGCGCCACGGCCGCCAGGTCGAGGCGTTCCAGGTGGAGGCGCACCTGGCCCGACTCGATGGCGGCCAGTTCCTCCAGATCCTCGGCAAACGCCGTCAGGCGCTTCACCTGACGGGCCAGCGCGGCAGCCAGCTCGGCCAGCGCCGGCTCGTCCGCCATTTCCTCGGCGAGCCCCGCCAGCACCGTCAGCGGGGTGCGCAGTTCGTGCGCTAAGTCGGCGACCAGGGCGCGCCGGGCGCGCTCGAGTTGACGTTCGCCGCGCACATCGCGCAGCACCAGTGCCGCCGCCAGCACCGGGTGGGCGAGGGGGCAGACTCGAACCGCCAGCTCCGCACCGTCGGCGCCGGCGCGGGTGGTGAACGTGGCGGTGCTCCGTTCCAGCGTGTCGTGCACGGCACCCATGAGTTCGGGGGCGCGCACCGCCTCCACCAGTCTACGGCCCGCGGCGAGGCTCGCTCCGAGGAGCTCCTCTGCGGCGCGGTTGGCGAAGCGCAGGCGTGCCTGGCCGTCGATCAACAGCACCCCCTCGCTCACCTCGGCCAGGGCCGCCCGCATCGCCTGCTGGGCACGCTCTGCCTCCTCGCGCTGGCTGCGGAAGTGGCGATCGGCGTCCTCGGCGAGACTCTCCAGATCGGCACCGGAAGGGAGATCCGACCACAGTGTGAGGTGCCCGGCCACTCGCCGGTAGGCGGCGTGCTCCCACGCCTGCGCCACCGCGCCGGCACTGCCGGCACAGAGCACGATGACCAGTGCCGCCAACCACGGAAAAGCAGGGTGCCCCTCCTCTGCCGCCGCGCGCACGAACCCCAAGGTGCCCTCGGCGCTGGCCACCGCGGCGGCGGCGTAGAGTGTTGGCCGGTAGGTGGTCAACGAACGCCGCCGCGCCGTCCCCACGCCCTCCGCCCTGGCGGTGACGATCTCAGCGCGAGCGCCGTGATTCTCTAGTCGATCGAGCAGCTCTGGGGCCGTCCACGAGTCCGCCAGAACCCGTCCCTCCCGATCGATCAACGTCACGCGGAACGCCGATGCCGCGGCCCAACGTCGTGCGGCGGCATCGGCGGCACCAACGTCCAGCTCCAGCGCCGCGAGCAGCGGCACCGCCTCCGAGGCAAGCCCCTTCGCCACCGCCAGCAGGCGCGTGCCTGTGGCTTCAACGGCAGCGGCGTGGCGTTGCCGAGTCACGCCCGCCAGCCCCGCGAAGCCCACCAGCAAGGCAACGAGAAAGACCGTGCCGCCCGGTCTGCGTCGCAGTCTCACCGTTGCCTGCCGAACCGGTAGCCGCTGCCGATCACCGTCTCGATGACCTGCCCGCCCAGCTTGCGCCGCAGCGTGCGAATGTGAGCATCGACGGTGCGAGCGTCCACCGCGGCCGCGAGGCCCCAGACTGCGTCGAGGATCTGTTCCCGGGATGCGACGCGCCCGCCCAGGGAGATGAGATACCACAGGATATCCAGCTCCCGCTGGGTGAGATGGACCTGCATCTCGTCCCAGCTCACGTGGCGCCGGTCGACGTCCACCACCAGATGGCCGTCGTCCCAGACGCCACCGGGTACCCCGCGCTCCCAGCGCTGGCGCCGCACCAGGGCGCGCACCCGCGCCAGCAGCTCCCGGGGCGAGAATGGCTTGGTGAGGTAGTCATCTGCGCCCTGCTCCAGCCCGGCAACGCGATCTGCCTCGCCGGCGCGGGCGGTGAGCATGAGGATCGGCACGGCGCGCGTCGAGTCCCATCCGCGCAGCTCCCGGCACAGGGTCATCCCGTCGGTATCGGGCAGGTTGAGGTCGAGAATCACCAGCTCTGGCAGATGCTGCTCGCAGCCGCGCAGGAACTCCTCCCCGGTGAGAAACGCCTCGACCTCGAACTCGCCGGTCCGGCGCAGCTGCCTTGCCACCAGCGCGGCGATATCGACATCGTCCTCGACCACGAAGACGCGCACGCTCATCCGAACCTCCCGGACACGTAGGCCTCTGTCTGGCTGTGCCTGGGCGTGGTGAAGAGTTGCACGGTGGGGCCGTACTCGACCAGCCGCCCGAGGAGGAAGAAGGCGGTGCGATCGGCGACCCGGGTTGCCTGCTGGAGGTTGTGCGTGACGATCACCACGGTGAGCGAGCGGCCCAGGTCGAGCACCAGATCCTCGATGCGCGCCGTCGAGATGGGATCAAGCGCCGACGCCGGTTCATCGAAGAGCAGAACCTCGGGTCGCACCGCCATCGCCCGGGCGATGCAAAGACGCTGCTGCTGGCCGCCCGACAGCGTGGAGGCCTGAACGTGCAGGCGATCCTTGACCTCATCCCACAAGGCAGCGGCGCACAGCGCCTCCTCGACCCGCAGCGCCAGCTGCGCCGGAGAGAGACGCTCATGCAGGCGCGGCCCGTAGGCGACATTGTCGAATATCGACGACGGGAACGGGTTGGAGCGCTGGAAGACCATGCCGACGCGGCGGCGCAGGCCTACCGGGTTGGCATGGCTGGCGTAGATGTCCTGGCCGTCGAGAAGCACTGTACCGCTGAGCGAGAAACCCGGCACGACGTCGTTCATGCGATTGAGGCTGCGCAGGATTGTCGACTTGCCACACCCCGACGGACCGATGAAGGCGGTCACGCCGCCGGCCGGGATGTCCATGGTGACATCGTGCACGGCGCGCGTGGCCCCGTACGAGCACGACACGCGCTGCAGGCGAAAGCGGATCTCTTTCTTCAAGCGCGGCTGCCCTCCGGCCGCTGGTGGCGAATATCCTCCCCCTCCTCCAGATACACCACCTGCTCCGAGATGTTGGTCGCCTGGTCGGCGACCCGCTCGAGGGAGCGCGCGATGAGCAGCAGCGCCAGCGCCCGCGGGATGGTGCGGGCGTCCTCCATCATGTAGGTCAGCAGTTCCCGAAAGATCTCCTCGTGCATGGCGTCCACGTCGTCATCCTGGGCCACCACGCGGCGCGCCGCCGCCGCGTCACCATGAACGAAGGCGGTGATTGCATCGCGCACCATGGCGGAGGCGATGTGCGCCATGCGCGGCATGATCAGAAACGGCTTGAGGGGCGGCTGCCGGTTGAGCAGGAGCGCCTGCTCGGCGATGTTGACGGCGTGGTCAGCGACCCGCTCCAGGTCCGGGGCAATCTTGCCGGCCGTAATCACCAGGCGCAGATCACGGGCCAGCGGCCGTTCGCGCACGATCAATTCGATGATGCGCCGATCCACCTCGATCTCGCGCTGGTCGATACCGGCGTCGGCAGCGATCACCGCAGACGCCGCGGCGTCGTCACGCTCTACCACCGCCTTGACAGCGAGCGCCAGCTGCCGTTCCACCTCCCCGGCCATGGTGAGAAGCAACACTTTCAGGTTTTCCAGCTCGTGCTCGATCCGTCTCTCCACGGCGCCCCTCCTAGCCGAACCTGCCGGTCAGATACTCCTCGGTGAGTCGCTCCCGCGGCGACGCGAACATGGCCGCCGTCTCCCCCTCCTCGATCAGCTTCCCAAGGTACAAGAAGGCCGTTCGGTGCGCCACCCGTGCGGCTTGCTGCAGATTGTGGGTCACCAGGACGACGGTCATCTCGCGGGAAAGTTCCAAAATCGTCTCCTCGAGCTTGGCCGTGGCGATGGGATCCAACGCCGAGGCGGGTTCGTCCAGGAGCAGGATCTCGGGCCCAGAGGCGAGGGCGCGGGCGATGCACAGCCGCTGCTGCTGCCCGCCCGACAACTCGAAGGCGGGAGCCTCCAGGCGGTCCTTGACCTCCTCCCACAGCTGCGCGCGCCGCAGCGAATCCTCCACCAGCTCGGCCAGCTTCCCCTGGTCGCGTACCCCTGCCATGCGCGGGCCGAACGAGACGTTGCGCGCGATCGATTGGGGAAACGGGTTGGGTTTTTGAAACACCATGCCCACCCGCGATCGCAGTTCCTCCAGGGGAAAGGCAGGATCGTACGCATCGCGCCCGTCCACGAGCACCTCGCCGTAGCGAAAGAAACCGGCATAATGATCGTTCATGCGGTTGAAGCAGCGTAGGAGCGTCGACTTGCCGCACCCCGACGGGCCGATGAACGCGGTAATCTGGCGTTCCGGAATGGTGAGGTCGATGGCCTGCAGCACCGCCGTACCGCCGAAGCCCGCGAGCAGCGAACGGGTCTTGAGCGCCTCCCTCGCCCTCGTCATACCGGCGACCTCGACAGGCGGCGGCGCAGGCGCGCCCGCAGGGCGATGGCGAGCAGGTTGAGCACCACCACCAGCGCCAGGAGCACCAGCGTCGTCGCGTACACCATGGGCTTGGCGGCCTCCACGTTGGGCGACTGAAAGCCCACGTCGTAGATGTGAAAACCCAGGTGCATGAACTTGCGCTCGAGGTGCAGGTAGGGCGGCGTCGAGTCCAGCGGGAGCGCCGGGGCGAGCTTGACGACGCCGGTGAGCATGAGCGGCGCCACCTCGCCTGCGGCCCGCGCCACGGCCAGGATGGTGCCGGTCAGGATGCCCGGCGCCGCATAGGGCAGCACGACGTGGCGCAGCGTTTGCCAGCGCGTCGCCCCCAGCGCCCGCGCCCCGTCGCGGGTGACATCGGGAACCGCTTGCAGTCCTTCCTCGGTGGCCACCACCACCACCGGCACGGTCAGCAGCGCCAGCGTCAATGACGCCCACAGGATACCGCCGGTGCCGAAGGTGGGGGTGGGCAGTGAGTCGGCGAAAAACAACTGGTCGATGCTGCCACCCACCGCATAGACGAAGAAGGCCAGCCCGAATGCTCCGAAGACGATCGACGGCACGCCGGCGAGGTTCGCCAGCGCGAGCCGCACAGCGCGCGTGAACCATCCCCCGCGCGCGTACTCGTTGAGGTAGACGGCGGTGACGACACCGAGTGGCACCACCGCGAAGGTCATGAGAAACACCATCAGGGCAGTCCCGAACAGCGCCGGGAAAATGCCCCCCTCGGTGTTGGCCTCGCGCGGCTCGGCCGACAGGAACTCCCACCAGCGGGACAGGTAGAGACCGGCGCGTTTTGCGAAACTCAGGGTGTTCACCGGCACCGCTCGCACCACTTCGGCCGCTGCCACGGTGATTTCCTGGCCGCTCACCGTGGCCATGGTGAGGGTGGCATCCTCGGCCAGCCGGCGCACCTCGGCCAGCCGCTCGAGCAGCGGCGGGGCGTTTTCCTCCTCGTGTCGCCGGGCGCGCTCGAGGGAGGCGAGGGAGCGCTGGCGCCGCGTTTCGCTCCTGGCTCCCTCGGCGCGCGCCCTGTACTTCACCACCGGCGCGTGCAGCGCACCCAGTCGATCGAGAAGCTCGCGCTCCTCGGCCACCAGTTCGCGGCCCCGGTGCACGGCGGAGGCGAGGGCTTCGGGGAAGCGGTCGTCGCTCGCCGCGATGACACCCTCCGGCGAGTGTAGTTTGCCTGGAAAGCCGTAGAAGTTGCCGTACTCCCTGCGCTCGACGAGCCACGCCCGGCGCGGCGCTTCCCGGGTCACCACCGTGGCCTTGGCCACCCAGACGAAGTCTTGACCGGTCACGTCGCGGTTGCCGGTCTTCAATCTCCACCGCTCGTGACCGGGGTTGTGGGGGTCCGCCTCGCGCGTCCACACCTCGCCCAGGAGCTTCTCTCCATCGGCGAGTTCGAACTGCACCAGCGGCTTCGGCCAGAACGCGCGGCCCGCCACCGCGGAAACCACCGCCAGCAGCCCGATCACCATGCCGAGGCTGATGAGCAGGGAGGCCGCCGCCAGCCAACGGGCGGCGATCCCCTCCTTGAACAGGGAGCGGCGCATCATGCCGCCAGCCTCCCGAACCGCTTGCGCAGGCGTTCCGACACCGCCGCCGCGATCATGTTGATGGCGAAGGTGAAGCAAAACAGCAGCAGGGCGGTCAGAATGAGCACCCGATACAGGGTGCCGCCGTACGGTGCTTCGGGAAGTTCCACAGCGATGCTTGCGGCCATGGTACGCATGCCGTTGAAGGGGGAGAGGGACATCAGCGGGGTATTGCCGGTGGCCATGAGCACGATCATCGTCTCACCGACGGCGCGGCCCAGGCCGAGCATGACCGCTGCGAACAGGCCCGGGCTGGCGGCGGGGATGACCACCGTGCGGGCCGCCTCCCAGGGCGTCGCGCCCAGCGCCATGGAGGCGGCGACCAGGCTGGGAGGCACGTTGGAGAGCGCGTCCTCGGCGATGGTGAAGATGATGGGGACCACCGCGAAGCCGAGGGCAAAGCCGACCACCACGGCGTTGCGCTGATCGTAGGTGATGCCGAGGCGTTCATACAGCCAGTGCACAACGTCACCCCCGAACCACGCCTGGTGCAGGTACGGTTCGACGAGCAGCAGCGCGGCGCCGGCGCCGGCGAGCAACCCCAGCACCAGCGCCAGCTCCCACGGCCCGGTGAGCCGCCGCTGCCAGCGCGCCGGTGCCAGCGACCATAGCACCGCGAGGGCTGCCACGCTGGGCGCGGCCAGCAGTACGCCGAGGGAGACCAGCAAGTGCTCGCGTACCAGCGGCGCGAGGAAGAGGGCGGCAAGGAACCCCACCACCACTGAAGGCACGGCCGCCATCAACTCGATTGCCGGCTTGACCACCTCGCGCAGTCGGCGCGGCGCAAACTGGTTGACGTACAGGGCTCCGGCCAGCGCCAGCGGGGCCGAGAGAAGCAGCGCGTACAGCGCGCCCTTGAACGTCCCCAGGATCAGCGGGAGCAGCGAGAGCTTGGGCTCGAAGCCGCTCGAACCGCCGCTGGACTGCCACACCACGTCGGCCCTCTCGTAGCCCTCGTAGCGGACCGGCAGAAACAGCGTCCGCACGCTCGCCTCGGGATGGTGCAGCTGCAAACTCCACCGGTGCACCGCACCATCGGCGGTCACCGCGAAGGCACCGTCCAGGCGAGCCGACAGACGTACCGCCGCCGCCTGCGCGGGAAACTCGGGGAGGGCCACGAGAGTGCGACGGCTGGTCAGGTGCAGGACCTCGGCGGCGGAGGCCCGCTGCACCAGGAAGCTCTTCTCCCGCTGCGATGGCGCCAGGCCGACGACCTGGCCGGTGCCGCGAAATTCCCCGGCGCGATCCAGCCGCCACCCGCCCGTGCTGGCGCGAAGCGCCTGCCACGCCTCGACCACCCCGCTCTCGCTGCCCAGCAGAAAGGTGACATCACCCAGCAGAACGGCCGCGGCCGAGGGGCGCGAGGCCAACGGCACGCTGGCCGCCGGCTCCAGGTGAGACGGCGCCGCCTCCAGCGATGAATACCACTCCAGACTGGTGGCGGTGGCAACCCAGGCCTGCCCGGCCGAGGCGGTCAGCGCCCCGGTCAGTGCCGGCCCCGGCATGGCGAGGGCGGTTGCCGCGGCGTCACCTTCGGAGAGGTGGATGACGTTCGCACCGTCCCCGCTCCCCAGCAGCACCCGGGCGAAGCTCCCTTCCCCTGCCACGGCGAGCAGGCGATCCGTCTCCCCGACTGCTGCGCTGGCCATGTCACGCACGCGCGGTTCGAGCACCCGTTGGTCTCCTACCCAGGTCACGCGCTGCCGCCACCCGAAGACTCGCAGTTTCCCGGCGGCATCGATCACGGCAAGGACGCGGCCGTCGGCAGAGAAGAGGGCCTGTTCGAGGGGAGCGTCGGCGCCGGGCAGGGGAATGACCTCCACCTCACCCGCACGGCCGACCAGGTGCAAGGAGGCATCCGCCCCCACCACCGTCACCCGCTCCCGGTACTCGTCCTCGGTCGCGGCCAAGGGCACGCCCTGCGGGACGGCGCGGTCGGCCGTGGCCCGCGCCGAGCGCAACAGCGGCACGGTCTCGATCACCAGAAAGAGAACGAGGAGCAGGGTGGCGATGAGCACTGCCGCGCCGCCGCCGGTGATCACCCCCGCCATCAGGCGATCGATGGCGCGGGCGCGTTCCCGAAACCGCATCGTATCCCGGTTTCTCACGCGAGCCGTCCCGGGGTTCCCGGCGCGGCCTTGCCAGCGACGCCAGGGCGGTGAGTCCCCATGTGGCGTTCCACCGCGGGACCCGTCACTGCAGCTTGGCGAGTTCTGCTTGTACCACCTTGGGCGGCAGCGGCAGATAGCCGTCCTTGACCACCACCTCCTGGCCCTCGCGGGAGAGCACGTAGCGCAAGAACTCCCGCGTTAGGGGGTCAGCCGCCTTGCGGGGATCGCGCACGATGTAGATGTAGAGGTAGCGCGCCAGGGGGTAGTAGCCGTCCACGGCATGCTCGTAGGTGGGTTCGTACGGTGTACCGCCCAGCTTCTCCGAGATCGGTACCGCGCGCACGCCGGAGGTCTTGTAGCCGATGCCGGAGTAGCCGACGCCGTAGAGATCCTCGCTCACCCCCTGCACTACCGAGGCGGACCCTGGCTGCTCCTTCACCGTGTCCTTGAAGTCACCCTTGAAGAGAGCATGGTCCTTGTAGAAGCCGTAGGTGCCTGAGGCCGAATTGCGCCCGTACAACGACACCGGCCGCCCGGCCCAGCTCCCCTTCAGGCCCAATTGACCCCAGGTCGTGACATCGTGGGGAAAGCCGCCCTTGCGCGTCTTGGAGT
Source organism: Acidobacteriota bacterium (assembly GCA_037444085.1). Classification (GTDB taxonomy): domain Bacteria; phylum Acidobacteriota; class Thermoanaerobaculia; order Thermoanaerobaculales; family Thermoanaerobaculaceae; genus CALEVZ01. The sequence continues at coordinate 72,348 of JBBINC010000001.1, forward strand.
ACATCGCATCCAGTTCTGGCAGAGAGAGGACAGCGATGGGGTTGTCCTTGTTGACGTACACCGCCAGGGTGTCCAGAGCGGTACGGATCTGGGTCGGACCGAAGGAGTACTTCTCTTCAATGGCGTCCTCTTCCGAGGGCTTCATGTCGCGGGACATGGGGCCGAGCTGGGCAGTACCGGCGATCAAGGCCGGAGGAGCGGTCGAGGACCCCTTGCCCTCCACCTGCACCTTGACGGTTGGGTGGTGCCGGCGAAACCCCTCCGCCCACAGCGTCAAGAGGTTGTTCATGGTGTCCGATCCCACGGAGTTGAGATTGCCGGACACGCTGGCATGCTTCTCGTAGCGCGGCAGAGACAAGTCCACCGTCACCACCTGCGCAGTGGCCGTCGCCGAGACGGCAAGCACGGCAGCTGCCAGTAGGTTCGTCTTGCTCATGGTCTCCTCCCAGGCGGGCGGCAGGGTACTACGCCGCGGCCGCAATTTCATCGACGGTTGTGAAGACGGCGTGAAGACCGGTCCCCACGCGAGTCGGTGCGCCGTACCAGGGTACACTCGCGTGGATGATCAGGTCCGTCACTCTGCTCGCGTCTCTGCTTCCAGTACTCTCCTGCCACACCCCGGCACCCGTCCACCTGCACTCCTCGCAGCCGCGTGCCGCCAGGGTGGCACTGCTCTCCCACGACGGCATGGCGGCTGAACGCCACGCCGATGTACTCGCCCGTCACGGCTACCTCGACCCGGACGGCTTCGCCGCCTTCTCAGGCGCGGGGTACGTCGTCCGCGAGGCAGTTCCGGTGAACCCCACGCTTACCTCGGTGAACCACGCCTCGATCGCTACCGGGACGCACCCCGGGCGCACGGGCATCGTTGCCAACCTCTTCCACCTCCCGGGAACGTCGCTGACCCACACAGTTTCTGGATTCGACCACCCCTGGCAGGCCGAACCGCTGTGGCACGCCTTCCGGCGGCAGGGAAGGCGAGCCGGCGTTCTCCTCTTTCCGGGATGTGACGGCGCCACCCCCGAGCGCACCGCCGACTTCGCCATGGTGTATGTCAACGAGCCGCTCTCGGCGGTGGCGGAAATGGTCGAGCTTGTGGCATCCAGCTTCGCCGAGGCGGGGCGCCCCCCTCGCCCGGGCGACGCACCGCCCCGGCGTGCCACCCTCACGGTGCCGCTGACTGGGGCCGGCCTGCCCGCAGCGGCCAGTTTCGCACTCACTGCCGAGGACTCCGTGCCGGACGGTGAGGCCGCCTGGGACACCTTGCTCGTCGACGATGACGGCGACCCAGCCAACGGCGTTTTCGCCCGCGTCCGCGCCGGCGAGTGGTTCCCGGTGCGCCTCGTCGCCGGCCATGGGGACGGTGGCACCCGGACGGTCGGCGGCTGGTGCCTGCTCCAGCGGCTGGATGCCGACCTCGGACGCGTGATCCTCTACCGCGGCGCCTGGTTTGCCACCGAGGCGTACCCGCGCTCGTTCCGCGAACTCCTCGACCGCGAGGTGGGGTTCTGGCCGGGGCCGCCGGACGGGCGCGCCCTCGCGGCGAGACTGCGCGGCAAGGTGGGGTTGTCGGTGGATGAGTATGTCGCGCAGGTGGCGCGTTTCTCGGAGTACCTCAACGCCTGCGTCCGCACCACGGCCCGCCACCAGGCATTCGACCTGCTGCTCGCCTACCAGCCGATCATCGACGAGGTGCAGCATACCCTCCTCATCACGCAGCCACGCCAGTTGCCGTTCACGCCGGGGCTTGCCGCCACCGCCGACGAGGCCATCGTCGCCACCTACCGCATCGCCGACCGGGCGGTGGGAGAACTGGCCCGCGCCCTCAACCTCCAGCAGGACGCACTGGTGGTGGTTTCCGACCACGGCATCGCGCCGCTGTGGGAGGTGGTGCACCTCAACGAGGTGCTGCGGCTCGCCGGCCTGGCCGAGGTGGAGGGGTCGGGCGGCAGCCAGCGGGTGAGCGGGCGGTCCCGCATGGCCGCGGTAGGTACGGGCGGCTGCGCCCACCTCTATGTGAACCTCGTTGGTCGCGAAGAGGGGGGCGTGGTCCCGGAGGCGGAGCGCGACGAGCTAGTGCGGCGCGCGGCCCAGGTACTGGCGTTGTTGGAGGTCGACGGCCAGCCGGTGGTGTCGGAGATGTTCCGCCGCGAGGAGCTGGATCCCCTCGGCCTGAACTCTCCCAACTCGGGCGACCTGGTGGTCTTCATGCGCGAGGGCTTCGCCGCCACCTCCCGCATCGGCGGGCCGGTCCACGAACCCGCCTCGTACAACGGCCAGCACGGCCATCGCAACTCGGCGGCGGGCATGGCGGCGGTGTGGATGGCGCGCGGCGCCGGGGTGCCGGCGCGCACCGTGCGACGAGCTTCCCTCACCGAAGTGGCGGCGTTCGTCGCCCACCTCGCCGGCGTGCAGCCACCCCGCGACGCCGAGCCGTGGCGCAGCGGTCGCTGAGCCCGAAAATCTCAGTTGGGTTCGGCGCGAGAGGGCTCAAGGCTGAGATGATGGCGGGCGGGCGGCCCGACTCGGGGGGCTCGCGCCGCTGGCGCGGCGCGCGTGCCCCCCCGAGCCCCCGCTGCTCGCCGAAGGTGAACTCCCTCTCGCTTGGGGGCGAGGGCGCGAGCCGTACTCGAAGCGTACGGCGCAGCGCCCGCATCCCCGAGTACACCCGCCAGCGCGGCGAAATCCGGCCTCGCAGCAGAATCCAACTGGAATTCTCGGGCTGAAGGCAATGCGGCCCGCCGGGCTGGCGGGCCGCATCCACTGGTGAAGACTCAAGGAATGGTCAGTAACGCACCTTCAGGCCGAGCTGGTACTGGCGCGGGCGCCCGGCCAGGTTGAGCGCACCGAAGCTCGCGTCCAGCGCCCCGGCGCTGGTCACCATCTGCGTGCGCGAGGTGCGCAGGTTGTCGGCCCCCAGCAAGTTGAACGCCTCGCCGATGATCTCCAGTTCCACCGCCGCGATCGAGAAGGCCTTGGAGAGGCGCAGGTCAACGTTGCGGTAGTAGGGCTGGCGGAACGAGTTGCGGCCGTAGTGAACGCCGTCCCAGTAGGCACGGTAACGGATTGACGAGGGGTCGTAGCAGGAGCTGCCCACCCGATTCCAGCATCGCCCGTCGGAGGGGGTGAACGGGTAGCCCGAGGAAATCGTCACGATGCTGGCCGCCTGGAAGCCCCAGGGCAGCCGCACCGTTGCCGAGCCGACGAAGCGGTGCCGGATATCGAAGTTCGATGGCCCCCAGTTGTTCTCGATGTTGAGGGGGTCTTCACCGGAGGCGTAGTCGTTGATCGACACGCTTCGCTCGTTGGAGTTGTTGTCCTCGGCCTTCGAGTAGGTGTAGGACGCGTCGAACATCCAGTTGTCCGCCCAGCGTTTCCTGGCCTTCAGAACGAAGGCGCGGTACTCGGCGCGAGCGTCGGAGGTGATCTGCGCGATCGTCCCGAAACCGCTGTAGTTGCGCCGGCGGTAGTCGTAGAGGTTGCCGCCCCAGGGGGTCGTGCCCACCGCCACCAGGTTGAGGTCCAGCAGCCGCTCCAGGTTATCGGTTTCTGACCAGATGAACTCGGCGCCCACCGAGGTGTTGTTTCCTACCTGCTGCTCGGCGCCGAGAGAGATGCGCTTGGTACGGGGGTTCTCGAAACCCTCTTCGACCACGAACAGGCTGGGCGTGGAGGCGGTCAGGGAGCCGGGGCTGGGGAGGAGGTTGGGAAAGGTCGGGCAGGGGTTGCTGGGCGAGCAGCGCACCACGTAGCGCTGCCCCGAGATGCCGTTGTTGAGCAGCACGTTGGCGAACAGCAGGGCGGGCGTGGTGTCATAGAAGTATCCCGCACCGCCGCGCACCACCGTGCGCCCCTTGCCGAGTGGATCCCAGGCGAAGCCGACGCGGGGGGCCCAGTTGTTGGTGTCGTCGTCGATGGTGCCGGTCTGGGTGAAGTTCTGGTTGACGACCTTCGGGTTGGGATTGTTCTGCAGGTCGTAGCGGATGCCGGCGTTGATGGTCAGGCCGGGGTTGACCCGCCACTCATCCTGGAGGTAGCCCGCGTAATGGTTGATCTTGAACTTCACCCGTCCGTCCTCGGTGTAGAACGCCTGCGTGAATTCGAACAGATTGCCGTTGAAGAAGTCGTTCCACGAGCGGAAGTAGAACTGCCCGCCGGCGTAGCGGGGAAACCAGTTGTTGTAGTCGATGAGATCGGCGTTGAAGCCGGCCTTGAAGGCGTGATTGCCGGCGAAGTAGACGAAGTTCTCGATGAGCTGCACGTGCTTTTCGATGAGGTTGTTGGGCAGGTAGTTCTTGCGCCCGAACAATCCATCGTAGCCGCTGCCGATACGCACCTCGGCGATGCTCATGTTGTTGGCGTAGCGCGGCCGCTCCTCATCCGAGTACTGGAAGATCAACTCGTTGAAGGCGTTCTGCGACAAGGCTGCGTTCAGGGCAAACACCGAGGAGTTGAAGGTGTTGCGCTCCAGGCCGTTGTTCGAGCGGGCGGTGGTGGTAAAGCGCGTATCGGTGCCGTTTTCCGCCTTGTGGCTGGAGTAGTTGTGGCGAAAGCTCAGCATCACCTCGGGTGAGAACTGCCAGTCGAGCTTGCCAAGAAGAACGTTGGCATCGTCGGTGGAGGCCTGGTTTCCGAAGGTCTCCTCGGCGAGCTTGAGACCGGTGAGCCTCTCGAAGTCCGCCTCGCGCCCGGCCGGGAAGTTGTAGAACTCGCGGTAGACCGGGAAGCTGCGGCGCTGCCCGTCGTAGGACACGAAGTAGTGCAGGCGATCCTTGATGACCGGGCCGCCGGCCGCGGCGCCGAACTGCTTCTGATCGAAATCGGTCGCCTCGCGGCCGAGCGCGTCCTTGTCGACGAAGCTCTGGTCGCGCATGTAGTACCACGCCTCGCCCTTGAGGTCGTTGGTGCCCGACTTGGTGACGGCGTTGATGATGCCCCCCGAAGCATTACCGAACTGCACGTTGTACGACGAGGGGATGACCTGGAACTCCTTGATCGCCGCCTGCGAGAAGGTGAACGGCGGCCGCGTGCCGCCTCGCTCCTCGCCGAAGAAGTTGGACTGGGAATTGGCGCCGTCGATGTTGAAGCTGTTCTGGATGCCGCGCATGCCGCCGATGTGGGCGCGCCCGTCGTCGTCGGTGTTGGATTGCGGAGTCAGATTGATGAAGTCGAGAAAGTCCCGGCCATTGAGGGGTAAGGTGGCGATCTGCATCTCCCCCACCGAGTTGGCCACATCCGGTCGGGTCGTCTCCACCAGTGGGGCGGCGGCCGTGACGGTGATCTCCTCCGCCAGCGTCCCAAGCGCCAGCACGAATTCCACCTTCACCGAGGAACCCAGGTTCACTTCGATGCCCTGGCGCAACTCGGGGCGGAACCCGGCCAGTTCGGCGCGCACCTCGTAGACGCCGACGGGAAGGAGCTGAAACCGGAAGGAACCGTCGCTTCCGCTGACGGCGCGGCGCACCAGCCCGGTGGCCGGGTTGCGCGCCTCCACCGTGGCGCCGGGGAGTACGCCGCCCTCGCTGTCCTGCACCCACCCCAGCAACTCTCCCGTGGTCACGTTCGACTGCGCCGCCAGCGGCGCCGCGACCGCCACCAGCACCAGCACACAAAGCAGCCCTTGAAGATACCTCGCGTGTCCTCGCATCCTCATCCCTCCTCTGGCCTCGACCACGTCTTCGATCAGTGTTTCCCTCTAATCCGCCACGTGGCGACACTACCAGACACCTCACGGAGACGCAAGAGCCGAAGAGAACTCCAGTGTGAAGAACCAGTTGTGCGTGGCGACCGGGATCAGTGGCCGGCGGCGGTGCAGGTAGTCCGCCACAAGTTCGACCATCGGACGCCGGATCTCCCGCAGCCGCGGGGCCGCCGCCAGGTGCGGCACGCCGCCACCCCCAGCCGCGCGATAGCTGTTCACCGCGACGCTGAAGCGCTCCTCAGGGGCGGTTTGGCGCCCGCCGGCACGGAATCCGCGCACTCGTGCTCCTTCCGGGGCGGAAAGATCGACCACGTAGGTTGCGCCCTCCAGCGTGTCGAACGCGAAGGGTGGGACTCGGCGATCTCGCAACGCCCGGCAGTCGGCCCCGGTGCAGGAGACTCCCAGCCATCCGCGCAGGGCGTGCTCCAGCACTTCGACCACCTGCGCAGCGGTCAACTCCACCACCACCAGCGTATTCGGGTAGGGGTAAAGGTCGTGGATCGCCCGCAACGTCAACTCCCCGGCCGGCAGGCGGTCGGCCCGCCCCGCCAGCGGCGCCGCGAGCGAGAGCTGCGCGCCGGAGACCTCCAACTGCACGGCGTGAATCAGATCCACCGCCGGGTCATCGCCGGCGCGCACACCCCCGAAGTCCAGCGGTGCGGCCAGCTCGCCCACCGGCGTTGCCAGACGCTCATCCACTCGCCGGCGGGCCGCCTCGGCCGCAACCACCACGTCGCTCGCCGGCGCTTCCACGCCAACCGCGAGATTCTCGCCGCGCCAGTTCGCCAGTCGCCAGCCCCCGTCGAGCCTGGTCATCACGAAATCGACGCGGGTCACCAACTCTGCCCAACGCCCGGGCTGGGCGACGATTGTCGACCCCAGGCGGCGGGGCGGAATGTCCCGATGCGTGTGGCCGGTGAGCAGCAGGTCGATTCCCGGCACCTGCGCCAGCCGCCAGGCGAAATTCTCCCCATGGCTGCCGTCCGCAGCACCGGACTCAAGATCTCGCTCGAACCCGGAGTGAGCCACCACGACCACCACATCGGCATCGTTCCTCAGCCGCGGCACGAGGCGGCGGGCGGCCTCCACCGGGTCGGTGAAGAGCAGGCCGGTCCAGTGATCTGGCGGATCCCACTGCGGCACGTTGGGGTTGGTGAGTCCCAGGACGGCCACGCGCACGCCCCCACACTCGAGGACGATGGACTGCTGGACCGGTAGATTCGCGCGAGATGCGCCGGCAAGGTTGGCGGCCAACCACGGGAAACGCGACTGCTGCAGGGAACGGCGCAGCACCTCGAGACCGAAGTTGAACTCGTGGTTCCCGAGCACTGCCACGTCGTAGCCGATGAGGTTCATCGCGGCCACCGTGGGATCGACGCCCCAGATTCCGGGAGTAGCGATCTCGTAGTAAGCCAAGGGCGTCCCCTGGATCGCGTCGCCACCGTCGATCATGATGGTGTTGGGGTTATCGGCGCGAATCCGGCGAACCAGGCTGGCGACCTGCGCCAGGGAGCCGTTGAGGGGGCGTTGCCGCACCTGGTCGATAGGGAGGACATTGCCATGCACGTCGGAGGTGAACACCACGGTGACCGTGGCCGTGTCGCCCGTCGGGGGCGCCGCAGCCCAGCCCGTCGCCAGGGCGGCCGCAGCGGTCGCCACATAGATCCCGCGCACGAGGCTCATACGTCGGTGGTCCCGCTGTACTCGCCGAACACTCCAACCAGGGTCGAGGCGATCTCGCCGATCGACGCATACGCCTCCACGGCAGCGAGGATGGGTGGGACGATACTGTCCGTCCCGCGCGCCGCGGCCTCCAACTCGGCAAGCGCCCGCGTCACACCCGCGGCTTCGCGCCGCTCCCGCACCGCCCGCAGTCGCGCCACCTGCTCCTGCTGAACAGCCTCGTCGATGACCAGGGTGGGAATAGACTCATCCCTGTCCACCTGGAATCGGTTCACCCCGACGACCACCTGCGTGCCCGCCTCGATGGCACGCTGCACCTGGTAGGCGGCTTCCTGGATCTCCCGCTGTTGGAATCCGCGCTCGATGGCCGACAGCGCTCCACCAAGTGATTCGATCTTGTCCAGGTAGGCACGCGCCTCGACCTCGATCCGGTCGGTCCACGCCTCCACCAGCCATGAGCCCCCGAGAGGATCAGCCACATCCGCGAGCCCCGATTCGTGGGCGATCACCTGCTGGGTACGCAAGGCGATACGCACCGACTCTTCGGTGGGCAGGGCCAGCGCCTCGTCGCGCGCATTGGTGTGCAACGACTGAGTGCCCCCGCACACCGCCGCCATCGCCTGTACAGCCACTCGCACGACGTTGTTTTCCGGCTGCTGCGCCGTCAGGGTGGAGCCGGCGGTCTGGGTGTGGAAGCGCAACAACCAGGAACGAGGATCTTTGGCTCCGAACTCCTCGCGCATCATCCGCGCCCACATGCGCCGGGCAGCGCGGAATTTCGCCACCTCCTCGAGGAAGTTGTTGTGAGAATTGAAAAAGAACGAGAGACGCGGGGCGAATTCGTCGACCTCCAGCCCAGCGCCCAACGCCGCGCGCACGTATTCGCGGGCGTTGGCGAGGGTGAAGGCCACCTCCTGGACGGCGGTGGCTCCCGCCTCGCGAATGTGGTACCCCGAAATGGAGATGGTGTTCCACCTGGGCACGCGCCGCTGGCAGAAGGCGAAGAGGTCGGTGATGATGCGCAGCGACGGGCGGGGCGGAAAACGGTAGGTACCGCGCGCAATGTACTCTTTCAGCAGGTCGTTCTGAATCGTGCCGTTGAGTCTGTCCCAGGCCACCCCCTGTCGCCGCGCCACCGCCAGCACCATGGCCAGCAGCACCGCCGCCGTGGTGTTGATGGTCATGGAAATCGATACCTGATCGAGGGGGATTCCGGCGAGCAACGTTTCCATGTCCTCCAGGGTGTCGATGGCCACGCCCACCTTGCCCACCTCGCCCAGCGCCAGGGGGTCGTCCGAGTCGTAGCCGATCTGCGTGGGCAGGTCGAACGCTACCGACAATCCGGTCTGCCCCTGGGCCAGCAGAAAGCGGTAGCGCTCGTTGGACGCCGCGGCGGTGGAAAATCCGGAGTACTGCCGCATCGTCCACAAGCGCCCGCGGTACATCGACGGGTAGACCCCGCGGGTGAAAGGGTACTCCCCCGGCATCCCCAGCCTCTCGTCCAGGCCGGGCGCGACGCTCCAGGGCCCGTACACCGGTTCCACGTCGAAGCCGGACGAACTCGCAAATCTCCCTCGTTCGGATTTTGTCGCGGGCCGGTACGATTCATCTAACCATCTGTCGTAGCTGGCTTTGTCCATACCCAGACTCCTCCCACCACCGCCCTTGACGGGAGTATAGCAACCACAAACGGCTCGACCTTTGGCATACTTGCACGTGCGATGCAGCGAATCTCCGGAACTCTCGATCGCCTGAACCTGGGAGATCTCCTGGAGTGGCTCCATCTCACTCGGGCCACGGGACGCCTGCAGCTGTCGGCAGGAGGCACCACCCGGTCGTTCGACATCGTCGGCGGCAAGGTGTCGTTCGCGTCCTCCTCGCGAGCCTCGGAACGGCTCGCATCCTGGCTGCTGCGGAGGGACCTGGCGCCGCGCCGGACGTTGCTACGGGCGCTGGCCATTTCGCAGACCCGCGGGGAGATCTTCACGGAAGTCGTGGAGCGCCAGTTCGGGGTATCCCACGAGACGCTCATCGAGGCCGGCCGATCGCTCGCCACCGCTCTTGCCAGTCGGCTCCTCCGCGAAGAGGTGATCGCCTTCCACTTCGACCCCTCGTGGCCGGTTACCGACCGATTTCACGTCACTTTTGACCTCGAGTGCTCCAAGCTCATCATGCAGGCGGCCTACCGGGCCGATACGGTGCCTCCGGCCGAGCAGCAGCCGGTATCGCCGCGCTCCACCCTCGACCCCGACGCGATGGAGAGTCTCTTCTGGCGCATCATCGACGACATCGAGGAGGAATCGGTTGAGGCCGGGGCGGTGGTACGGGCGCACCGAACCCTGCTTCAAGTGGGGGACGTGATGCACCGTTGGGTGTCGCAGGGTCCGCCTCTGCTGCCCATCCCCGAGACCGAGGTGCAACGCGCCCGCGCCCGGCTCGCATCCGGGTCTCCGCCTCATCTCGTCGATTCGCCCACCATGGCGTGGGACATCCTGGCCCTCGTCAACGGCCTCGACGCCCCCGGCATGGCCCGCGCCGGCGGCACCGCCGAAGCGTGGCAGCTGGCCGGCGAGGACACCGGTTTTCTGGCCTCGTTGCTGCTCGACAATCCGCGCTGGCACCGAGGAGTCCGTAGCATGGACGCCACCCTGCGGCGGGCCGCGCTTTCTCGTGCCGCCGCAGCCCGTCACCTCGCCCCGGTCTTCCGCCTCAGCGAGGACAACGGCGCGACGGCTGTGGCGCTGGGCATCGTGCTCCTCGACCTGGTGCTCGTCACCCTGGCCAGTGCGCCACTCGCCAGCATGTCGATGCAGGGCGCCGCCCTGCGAAGACTACTGCCCCTCCTCGGTCAGGCATCCGGCGCGGCCGCGGGGTTTCCCGCGCTCATCGCCGCCGCCTTGACCGGCGAACCGTTCGACCACCCTGGCGCTCGGCTGGCCAGGATCACCGCCGCCCTCACGGGCGATCTGGGAGGAGCGTTCCCTGCCGAGCCGCTGGAGCAGGAGACCCAGGAGCCGGTCCTGGCCGCCGCCCTCGCCGCTGCCCTGGCGGCGGCCGCAAGTACCACCGATGAAGGGTAGAATCGCGCCATGCACGTGCTCGTGATCGGCGGCAGCCGCTTCATCGGACAGGCGGTGGTACAACGGCTGCTCATGGACGGGCACCGCATCACCCTGCTCAACCGCGGGCGCACCAGCGATCCCTTCGGAACGCGGGTGAGCCGCGTGCTGGGCGACCGGTCCGACCCCGCGACGTTGCAGAGGGCACTCGCCAAGCGCGAGTTTGACGCGGTTATTGACGTGATTGCCTTCCGCGAGGAGGACACCCGCAACGCGGTGACGCGCCTGAAAGGGCGAATCGGGCACTTCATCCACATCTCCACGGCATCGGTCTACCTCATCCGCGACCACCTGTTCTCACCCTACCGTGAGGACGACTTTGCCGGCCGGCTGGCGCCCAAGAACGAGGCCGCCGGTTCCTCCTGGCTGTATTCCTACCACAAGCGGCAATGCGAAGCGGTACTCCAGCAAGCATGGGAGGACCACCAGTTCCCCGCCACGGCGCTGCGCCTCCCCATGGTGGTTGGACCCAACGACTACACCGAGCGGTCGCAGGCGTACCTGGAGCGTCTGAGTGACGGTGGGCCCATCGTGCTTCCCGACGGCGGACTCAACTCCTGGGGGTTCGTGTGGGTCCACGACGTGGCCGAGGTGATCGCCGCCAATTTGGGCAACGCCAACGCCATGGGGAGAACTTACAACATCGCCCAGCGGGAAGTTGTGTCGCTGCGGCAGTTCGTCGATACCGCCGGCGCCGCCATGGGAAGAAGGCCGGTCGTCGTACCGGTGCCGGCGGAGTGGCTGCAACGCCTGCACCTGGGCGTCGCCTTTTCGCCCTACTCCCACGAGCACGACATCGTCCTCGACATCTCGGCCGCGCGGCGCGACCTGCTGTTCGAGCCGACGCCGTTCCCGCGCTGGTGCGAGCAATTGGTGAGCACCTTCATGACCACCTGGTCCGGCACCCCGTCGCGCCTGTACGCCTCCCGCCAGCTGGAGCTGCGGCTGGTCCAGGAATTGGCCCAACTGCGCATCCCGGCGCTGGCGGCCCGCAGCGTCTCCGGTTAGCCCCGCCGCGAGCGACGGGGCGCCGGCGAGCGGTTGATCTCGCCTGACAGCGCTGCGAGGGCCGCCCGCGCCGCCTCGTGCTGAGCGCTGCGCTTGGAGGTACCGCTGCCTCGACCAACCACGCGCCCGTCGAACTCCACTTCCCAGGTGTAGGAGCGGCGGTGTTCGGGCCCATCCAGAGCCACCTCGCGATACACCGGCAGGGCCAGGCCGTCCCGCTGCGCCAGTTCCTGCAGCATGGACTTGGGTTCCTCCAGCGGCAGGCCGGCGGGGTCGAGCGCTGCCACGAGCGGCAGGAAGAGGCGCCGCACCGTCGCGGCAAAGCGGCGCCAGCCACCGTCCACCAGGAGCGCTCCAAAAACGGCCTCGCAGCCATCGGCGAGCACCGCATCACCCAGGTTGAACCGGCTCGACACCGCCAGCGCCGCTCCGATACTCAACCGTTGCGCCATCTCGGCCAGCGTGCGTTCACGCACCAAGACGGCCCGCCCGCGCGTCAGTTGGCCCTCGCTGGCGCCAGGCCATGCAGCGAACAGCATCGCCGCGATCGCGTGGGAGAGCGCCGCGTCACCCAGGAATTCGAGTCGCTCGTTGGAAGGAGCGGCCTGTTCGTGCGCCGCCGAGGAGTGGCGTAGTGCCTGCGCCAGCAGCTCCACGCGACGAAACTGATAGCCGAGAGCGCGCTGCACGACGCCGAGGCGCTCCTCCTGCGTGCCGGCATGCCCCTGAGCGGGGCGTCGAGCGCTCATGTGGCCCCCCGCCGCGGCCACACCGAACGCCCGTCGAGCGACACCCCGACGACGCGGTGAAACGGCAGGAAGGTACCGTCACGCAAGGTAAGACCCCCGGCCGAGACCTCAGCCACTTCCGCGAAATCGTGCTGCTCCATCACCTCGGACCCATGCCGGCGGACCCGAACGGCCACCGTGACCGCTGCGCCCCGCTCTCCGGCGTGCCAGCGGACGCGGTTGAGCAGATCGCGCAACGCGTTGCTCGCCATTCCTGGCATTGTAGCGCCGGCCGGGCGACAGGTCGGCCTGCCACCTTGACGTTGCGACCGCGCCGACTAGACTCGCAGGCGTGGAGAAGTTGCGCATCCGCGGTGGAGCCCGGCTATCAGGAACGGTCACCATCTCCGGGGCAAAGAACGCGGCGCTGCCCTGCCTGGCCGGAACTTTGCTGACGGCCGAGCCGGTTCGCCTGGAGAAGCTGCCCAGGGTGCGCGACGTCGTCACCATGGAGCAGGTGCTCGCCACCCTGGGCGAGTCCTGCCACCACGAGAACGGGACAACTACGGTCACCGTCGGCACCATCGAGGGGGCCCACGCACCCTACGAACTGGTGCGCACCATGCGCGCCTCGGTGCTCGTCCTCGGCCCGTTGCTGGCGCGCCGCCGCCGGGCCCGGGTGGCCCTGCCCGGCGGTTGCGCGATCGGCGCCCGCCCCATTGACCTGCACCTGCAGGGCCTGGTGCGGCTGGGCGCGACCATCACCGTGCAGCGCGGCGATGTGGTGGCCGAGGCACCTGGCGGCTTGCGTGGCGCCGAGATCATCTTCCCCCGAATCACCGTCACCGGCACGGAGAACCTGCTCATGGCGGCGACGCTTGCCGAAGGCACGACGGTGCTTCGAAACTGCGCGTGCGAACCGGAAGTGACTGACCTGACCGAGCTACTGATCGCGATGGGAGCCCGTATCTACGGGGCGGGGACTTCCACCATCGTGGTGGACGGGGTGGCTGGGCTTTCCGGCGCCACTCACCAGGTGATTCCCGACCGCATCGAGGCGGGCACGTACGTGGCTGCCGCGATCCTGGCGGGGGGTGGCGTGCGCGTCCACGGCTGCCTCCCCCAACACCTGGCCGCATTTCTCGTGACGTTGCAGGAGGCGGGCGTCGAGCTCAAGGTCGAGCCCGAGGGGATCGTCATACCGCCACAGTCCGGGCGGCTGCACGCCGTCTCGGTAACTACCGCGGAGTATCCGGCGTTCGCCACCGACCTGCAGGCCCAGTTCCTCACCCTCATGACTCAGGCCGAAGGCGTCAGCACGATCACCGAGACCATCTTCGAGAACCGCTTCCAGCACGTGCTCGAACTCAAGCGCATGGGCGCGCACATCGAGATCGCTGGCCGCGTCGCCCGGGTGAAGGGGCCCGCCCCACTGGAGGGGACGGCGGTGATGGCCTCCGACTTGCGCGCTTCGGCGGCGCTAGTGCTGGCGGCGCTGGCGGCCGAAGGGGAGACGATCATCGATCGCATCTATCACCTCGACCGCGGCTACGAGCGCATGGACGTCAAACTGGCGGCCCTTGGCGCCACCGTCGAGCGCTTCAATCCGGGGCCTTTTCAGTGACGGCCGGCACGGGGCAATCATGAGTGAGTGCATCTTCTGCCGCATCGCCGGAGGGCGGGCTCCCGCCCGTGTGATCTGGGAGGATGGCGACGCGCTCGCCTTTCACGACCTCCACCCCCAGGCCCCCGTGCACCTGCTGGTCATTCCACGCCGGCACGTGGTGTCCGTCGCCGCCGCGGCGGAAGACGATCGCGACCTCCTTGGGCACCTCTTCCTGGCCGCTGCACGGGCCGCACATCTCGCCGGAATTGCCGCTTCGGGATACCGCATCGTCACCAACTGCGGCTCCGGCGCCGGGCAGAGCGTCTTTCACCTCCACCTGCACGTGCTCGGCGGCCGGCCGCTGCGCTGGCCTCCTGGCTAACACCATGACTTACCCGGGCTTTCGCTGGGCCAGGACGACCTTGTCGCTGGTCGCCGTGCTCCTCGCAGCAGCGCTGAGGGCGGCCGCGGCGGCGGCGGAAACCGCTGCACCCTCCAAGCTCGCCCCGATGGTCCGCGCCGGCCGCTGGGAGGAGGTGCGAGCGGCGTGCGTGGCCCGCCCGCGTCCCTGGCCAGCCGAGGTGGCGCTCGCCGCGGCGCGCGCCGGGCGCTACCTGGGCAATCCCGCTCAGGCTCAGGAGATCGTGCGAGCAGCCCTGCCTCACGCGGGGACGCTGGCCGCGACGTTGCAACTCGAGGGGGCAGAGGCAGCGCTGCAGGCGAGACGTGACCCGTGGCCTTTCGTACAGCCCCTGCTGGTGGCGAAGGCCGAGGCCGCCCACCGGCACGCCGTGGCCGTCCTGCTGCGGCGAGCCTGGGAAGAACTGCCGGTCGGCACCCTTGCCGACTACCAGGCTCGGCCCCTGCCACGAACTCTGCGGCGCTGGCGCGACGCGATCACAGCCACGCGCCGGGGAAACGTACCGCTGGCGCTGGAGGTGTTGGCGGACCGTCACGATGACGGCCCCGCTGGACGCGTGGCGCTCTTCCTCGCCTCTCGCCCGGAGGTCCCCGCGGGCGAGCGTCTCCTCGTGGGGCGGGCACTCTTCGCCACCGGGATGTGGCGAGAAGCAGAAACGTGGCTCTCGACTGTCTCGCCACCCGAGGACGCGGCGCAACGGTACCAGCTTGCCTTCCTCCGCGGCCGGGCGGCGTACCGGCTGGGCCGCATCGCCGAAGCGGCGGAACTGTTCCAACTGGCCATGGCCACTGCCACCACGGCGGCCGAGCGCCACATCGCCGCCGTGCAGCGGGCCAGATGCGCTGAGCTACTGGGTGACTGGGAAGCGGCGGGAACTGCCTGGGAAGCCAGCCGGAGGGCCGACCCGACCGTGCCGGCCGGGTGGGAAGGGGTGGCGCGCGCCAGCCTCATGCAAGCGGTCAGCGAAGGGGTGTGCGTGCCGCTCGCCGCCGCCCCCGCGGCCGCGCGGCAGCTGGCGGCCGAGCGGGTTGCCGCCCTCTTGCTCGCCCGCTCCCGGGGGGAAGCGGCCCGAGCCTGCCTCACGTATGCACCCACCGGCTCGGCCCGCGCCCGTCTCCTGGGTGTGGTGCTGAGCCGCATGTCAGGGAGCGACATCAAGGCACAGCGGCAACTCTCCGCCCTTCTCGCCGATGCCACGGCCGGCAGGTGGCGGGAGGTAGCGCTGCTGCTACCGCCGCCGTCGCCCCCGTCATCGGCGGAGGCGCCAGCGCCGGCTCGCTCGCTGGGGCAGCTCGCGGAGCTGGCAGCGCGGTACGGCCCCGGTCCGGCGCGCGCCGCGCTGGCTGCGGCGCTCGTCTCCGACCCCGCGTGGGCTGCCGTCGCTCAGGGCTCGCCGCCAGCGCCGCCGTCCCTGCCCAGAAACGCGCGGGCTCTCCTTCACGTGGGTCTGGAACGGGACGCCGCGCGCCTCTACCCCGGCGTCTTCCCGGTTTCGCTCCCGCCGGAGGCGTTGTGGAGCGCCCGTACCCTGGCCGCGTGGGGCAACAGCCCGGCCGCGCTGCAGGCCGGCGAGCGGGTATGGCAGGCCCTCGGGGGCGTACCTGCGGGACTCCTCCCGGCCAGCGTGACGCAGGCGGTCATGCCGCTGGAGCTGATCAGGCCGGTGGCCGCCGCCGCCGCTGCAGCCCAGGTGTCGCCCGCTCTGCTCGCCGCCATCGTGCGACAGGAATCCCGATTCGACGCCAGCGCCCTTTCTCCTGCGGGGGCGCGGGGTCTGGCGCAGCTTGTGCCCGAGACGGCGAGGCGTCTGGGCGCCAGCGAGGAGGACCTGTGGGATCCGGATCTCTCGCTGGAGCTGGCGGCACGAGAGCTGGCGCGGCTGCAGGAGGTCTTCGGCGCCCGGCCGGCGATCATCGCCGCTGCCTACAACGCCGGCGAGATGGTGGTGGCGAGCTGGCTTGCAGCCCTCGGCGAGGACTGCGACGAGGTCACGTTTACCGCCGCCATCCCCTACCAGGAGACGTCCACCTACGTGCAAGCGGTTCTCGAAGGGTTGAGCCTCGCGCGTCACCTTGAGGCGCCGTAGCGCTGAATGCGTGCGCGCGAGGCCAACTCCGCAGTCCACCGTTCGACCTCCGCCGCAAGCTTGCGCTCACGCACCAGCTCTTCCAACTGGCCTCTGACCTCCTCGAGGCGGGGAGGATCGGTACCGGCGGCGACGAGTGCGGGCACCAACTCGGTGGCATAGGCCGCCTCGATTTCCTGGGGCGACGGCCGGACGAACGGCCCGAACCGCTCCGCGGCGTAGGCTTCCACCGTGGCCAGGCGGCGGACGCTCTCGCGCAGCAGAGCCTCCGGAAGGCCTGCGGCGTCAAGCCTCTGCGCGAGGATCTCCTCGCCTCCTGCCCGGGCCACCACGGAGGCCCACGCTGCCTCCAAATTCGGCCTGGTGCGCGCCGCCAGACCGGTGCGATCCAGGTCCTGCCAGCGCAGCGCCAGGGCGATGAGCGCCTCCGTGATCGTCCCGCGATGGGCGGCGTCGTCCTCGCCGGCGGCGCGGGGCACCAGACCGGCGAGCTCGACCAGCTCCACATCGGAGGCCAGAATCGGCGTACGATTGACGACAGCGATGACCCTTTCCACTTCGATCTGAGCGAGGAGAGCGGCAGCCAGAAACCAAGCCATCACGGCTCATGCTACACTTTCTTCTACCTTGAGCACCCTCACGCCGGTCGCAGACGAGTTCCTCGTGGCGCTCGCCCAGATTGCCACCCGTCCCGGCCAGCCGCGTCACAATCTCCAGCGGCACCTGCAAGCCATCTCGCAGGCACGGGAGGCAGGAGCCCGATTGATCGCCTTTCCCGAGCTTTCCCTTTCCGGCTACCTGCTCAATCACGGCGTCGCCGAGGCGGCGCTGGCGCTGGGTGATCCCTTCCTCGAGCCAATCGTCGAGGCAAGTCGTGACCTCGCCATTATCGTCGGCCTGCCGCTGCTCGAACCCGGGGGAGGCATCTCCAACGCCGCGGTGTTGTACGAGGGAGGAAGGGCGTGCGGCGTGCACCGCAAGCTCTACCTCCCCACCTACGGGATGTTCGACGAAGGCCGTTTCTTCGTCGCCGGTCGCCGGCTCGAGCCGCTCAGCTGCGCCCTCGGCACCATCGGTGTGCTCATCTGCGAGGACGCGTGGCACCTCTCCTCCAGTGTGTTCTTAAGCCACCCTCCGGTGGACGCCATCGTCGTCGTGGCCGGCGGGCCGTCCGAGGTGGAGCACGGTCCCGTCCCGGCAGGCTCGCGGCGGTGGCAGTGGATCGTCGGAGCCATGGCCACGACCTCGGTCACGCCGGTGTTTTTCGCCAATCGCTGCGGTTGGGAGGAAGGGGTGCTCTTCGGCGGTGGCTCCTGGGCGGTGGACGCGCGCGGCGCCAGCCTCGTCGAGCCGGCGCCCGCTTGTGAGGAAGCGGTGCTGCTGGCGCCGTTCTCACGACCCGCGGCGGCGTGGGCGCGGACGCTGATCCCGGTGCCGCGCATGGAGCGCTTCGAGCTGTGGCGCACGGCGCTGGAGAACGCCGGTGCGTGACCTGCCACCTGTTCATCTGCCGCTGCTGGCCGAAGCATTGCAGCGGTTCCTGGCCGCCGAGCTGGCAGCCTCCGCCCTCTCCGGCTACGTGGTGGGGTTGTCAGGGGGCATCGATTCGGCCGTATCTGCGGCGCTGGCGGTGCGTGCCGCCGGCGCCTCGCGGGTCATCGCCATCGCCCTACCCGGCCCCTTCTCCGATCCGCGTAGCCTGGCTGACGCCGAGCTGGTCGCGCGGAAGTTGGGCGTGCAGCTGGAACTGCGTGATCTGTCGCAGCCGGCCCGTCAACTGGCCGCGGTGCTGGGTTGCCCTGAGGACCGCCTGCGGTTCGGCAACCTGATGGCGCGCCTGCGCATGGTGGCGCTCTTCGACCGCGCCCGCACGGTGCCGGCGCTGGTGTTGGGCACCAGCAACAAGTCCGAGATCTTGTTGGGGTACTCAACGTTGTTTGGCGATTCGGCCGCCTCGGTTCAGCCCCTCGGTGACGTGTGGAAGACCCAGGTGTTCGCCCTGGCGCAGTACCTGGAACTTCCCCAGGAGGTGAGAACGAAGGCGCCCACCGCTGACCTGTGGCCTGGCCAGACCGACGCCGGCGAGCTGGGCTTCGACTATCGCGACGCAGACCCCATCCTGTGGGCGCACCACGAGGCCGGCCTGGACGCCGCGCGGCTTGTCGCCGCCGGCTTCGACCCGCGCCTGGTCGAGCACGTCCTGGCCCTCTACCGCAGCAACCGTTTCAAATGGCGGCCCACGGTGGTGGCCCGGGTGTCCTCCTCCGCGATCAATATCGATCGCATTCTCCCCCGCAACCCGGAGCGATGACTCCCGCCACGCCCCGCCCAGCAAGGCCGCCGCACCGCCGGGCCGGGGGATGTCTGATGGTGGTCGCCACCCCCATCGGCAACCTGGACGACCTCTCGCCCCGCGCCCGCCAGACTCTCGCCGACTGCGACCTGATCCTCGCCGAAGATACCCGCCGTGTGCGCAAGTTGCTCAATCGCTTTGGAATCACAACCAGGGCCCAGGCCTTCCATGAACACAACGAGCGGCAAGTGCAGAGACGGGCACTGACTCTCATCGAGAACGGTGCTCGCCTGGCTCTCGTCTGCGACGCCGGAACGCCGCTGTTCGCCGACCCCGGGTATCGGCTGGTTCACGATTGCCGAGCGCTGGGTCTGCCCGTGCTCGCCGTTCCCGGCCCGAGTGCGGTGGTGGCCGCCTTGTCGGTGGCTGGACTGCCGCCGCTGCCGTTTACCTTCCTGGGCTTCCTGCCGCCCACTCAGGTGGCGCGCCGCCACGCCCTCGCCCGGATCGCGGCCCTGCCCCACACCCTCGTCCTGTTCCTTTCCCCGCACCGCCTCGCCGCCGAACTGGAGGATTGCGCCGAGGTGCTGGGGGAGAATCGCCCCGCCGCGCTGGCCGCCGAATTGACCAAACTGCACGAGCGCTGCCTGCAGGCGTCACTGGCCGAACTGGCGGGCTCGGCCGAGGCGGCCAGGCCACGCGGCGAGTACACCCTGGTGGTGGCGCCCCCGGAGAGGCCGGCCACCGGCGAGACCACGCCCGAGCGAGCTCGAGAAGCGGTGGAGCAGGCCCTGGCGGCAGGACTGCCCCTGCCCGAGGCTCGGCGGCAGGCGGCGCTGGCCCTGGGGATCACCCGCCGCCAGCTCTACCGCCTTCTGCTGGATCAGCGATGACGAGGTCCAGCAACACTCCGGCGAGCATGGCGAGCGCGACGCTCCCGTCCTTCTCCCGCTCGGGAAGAAAACGCGAGAGGGCAGCCAGCGCTCGGCGAAGCCGCTCGTCCGAGTAGGCCGCCGCCAGCCTGAACGCACGGTGGCGCTGCCACACGCTGGCGTCGGCCAGTTCCGAACCCCTTCCCGTGGCGATCTCCCGCTCCAGCAGCGGATGGATCCGTTTCTGGAACACGGCCGAGTACCAGCGCGCCTCGGAACAACGCTTCCCATCAAGATCCCCGGCGACGCCGCAGGCGCGGGCGTGCTCGCGCATCGCCAGGGCGCTGCGAAGCAACCTGTTGAGCCACTGGCTGAGAACCGGGGCAACCCCGCCGGGCGCGATCCGTTCACCTCGCCAGTTGACCAGCTCGCCTCCGGAACTGAGCGCCGCAAGGAAGCGGGCCAGGCGACGGCCGTCGCGATCCAGCAGGGCCTTCTCCATCTCGTCAATGGAGCGCTCCCCGGGCCCGAGTTCGGCCCGTACCTGCTCCGCATCCAGCTGGCCGGCGAGGAGCAGCCGCTCGGCGGTCTGCACCAGCTGGCGCGGCTTGAAACCCAGGTGATCCATCAGCACCGCGACCAGGGCGCGATGCGCCAGAATCTTCGGCGCGGTTCGCTGCAGCAGCGTTTCCAGGGTCCGGCGCTGCTCGGCCGAGAGACGGACGTCCTCCCAAGGCCTGGGCGGGGCAGGAAGCGGCATCCAGGCGAGCGTGCCGTGGGCACGTACGTAGTCGGCGAGCGGCCCCTTGGGCTCGCTCTTGACGGGCGCACACAGGAGCAGCGAGGTCTCCCGGTCCCATGAACAGCCCAGCAGCGCCACCAGTGCCTCAGCAGCGGCTCGCTCCCGCGGTCGGCCTTCCACAACCCCGCTCGCATCGCGTACCACCACCAGGCGCTGCGGGGCGAACAGAGAAGCACACAACAGCTCGCCTCCGAGCTGCTCCATCGCCGCGCTGTCGAGGCGTCGCACCTCGCCGCCGGGGTGAGTGGTCATCCAGTGCTTCTCGGCAGCGATCCTCTCGATGTCCAGCAGGTAGTCGTCAGGGCAGGCAAGCAGCGCCAGCGAACGAGTCGTCAGAGCTCACCCCGGTCCTGCAGCTCCTGGCAGGCGATGCAGTGTCGCGCCCAGGGCAGCGCATGCAGGCGGGGCGCTTCGATGGGCTCCGAGCAGCTCACGCACAGCCCGTAACGCCCGTTCTGCAGCCGGGCCAGGGCTTCCTCGATGAGACGAAGCATGCGCGCCTCGTTTTCCGAGACGTAGAAGGAGAAATCGCGCTGAAAGGCGCTGGTGGCGCGGTCGGCGATATCGGGCGCCCCGGCCTCACTCTCCTCGCTGGTGAGCTGGCGGGCGCGGTTGAAACCGTCGAGGAGCTCGCCGCGCTTCGTCTCCAGTTGCTCCTTGATCGCCTCCAAGTCCAGCGAGTGACTCACCGGTGCCTCCCCGAGGCGTAATTATACCGCACGTCCCTGCACCCCTCCCCACCGCGGTGGTACGCGCCGCCGGCGTTGAGATCGGGAGCCCGATAGACCTGCTCCAACAGCGGCACCCGGGCGAGAGCGTGCGGCAGGGTGAGGGGAGAGAGAGACAGCACGCTCTGGGCGCGCGCCACGACCGAGGCGGCCAGCCCCAGGTCTAAACCCACCGCCAGAACCACCCGGCCCGAAGTCAACCACGCCGCCAGTGACTCCGCCAACTGCTCCGTCGTCCCTTCCTGCCCCCGCTCGTCCAACGCCACCAGCCGATCGAGCGGCCGACCAAGCGCCAACAGATGTTCCCCCTCCACCGCGCGGGCACGCCCGGCGTCGTGCCCGCGTCCTGGCTCCGGGCGAAGGCGGACCACATCCAGAGCGACGAACCGGCGGATGCGCTCGACGTACCCGCGCGCCAGCACCTCCCACTCGCGATCCCCCTGGCGTCCCACCCAGGCCAGCAGAAGTTCACTCATGTCGCTTTCCTCGCCAGCGGATCAGAGTTCGCCGTGACACGCCCAGAACCCTCGCCGCCCGCGACACGTTGCCCATCTCCCCGGCCAGCACCCACAGCGCGTACAGGCGCGTGACTTCGGCCAGCGAACGGCGCTGTTCGGCCGCCCACCCTGCCACGGCGGGCCAGTTCCTCTCGCCTAGACCCAAGTGGTGGGGCCGAACGAGGCCGCCTGCAACCGTCAGGCACGCGCGCAAGAGCGCCCCCTCGAGTTCGCGAAAATTGCCGGGCCAGGGGTACGCTCGCAGCACCTCCTCACACTCCGGATCAAGGGTGAAGGCCGTGTTCATGCGCCGGCCCTGGCGGCGCAGGAACGCGACGCTGGCGGGGAGGATGTCCTCCGGACGGGAGCGCAGCGGCGGGATGCGGGCATGGAAGCCGGCCAGGCGGTGATAGAGATCGCGGCGGAGCCGCCCATCCTCCAGACAGGCGGCCACGTCCGCCGTCGCGGTGGCAACCACGCGCGCCCGCAGCAGGCGGGTGAGCGTGCCACCGAGCGGCACGAAACGCCGCTCCTCCAAGGCGCGCAGCAGCGAGCTCTGGGCCTCGGGCGCCAGTGTTTCGATGCGGTCGAGAACCAGTGTGCCGTCGCCAGCCTGCTCCAGCCAGCCCCGGCGGGCGTGCGTCGCATCTGTGAAGGCGCCGGGCGCGTGACCGAACAGCTCGGCCGCCGCCAGGCTGGCGGGGATGGCGGAGCAATCCACCACCAGCAGCGGCTGGCCGGGGCGGGAGTGCCGGTGCACCTTCGCCGCCAGGACCGACTTCCCGCACCCGGTTTCTCCCTCGAGAAGCAGCGGCAGCTCGGTCGACGAAAAGCGGGTCAGAGCGCGCCCCACCTCCGCGGCGGCGGGGTTTGCGGTCACGAGGAGCGGTCGCATGGCTAGGAGGTGCGAAGCAGCGCCGATACCTCCGGAGCGTCTCCCCACAAACGCTCCAGCGCGTAGAAGGCGCGGCGGTCCTCGTCGAAGACGTGCAGGAGAAAATCCCCGTAGTCCATGAGAATCCAGCCGCCGTGGCTGTACCCTTCGACGGCCAGGGGACGCAGGCTGTGCTCCTTGAGGTTGCGTTCCACTTCGTCGCAAACCGCCTGCGCCTGGCGCAATGAACCCACCGAACAGATCACAAAGACATCGGCAATGGATGTGTGCTTCGCGACATCGAGCACCACGACGTGGAAGGCCTTCTTGTTCTCCAGCGCCGACAGAGCGAGGCGCAGATGACGCCCGAGGACAGGATCAATCACCACGTTCCCCTTGATGATACAACCGGTTTTTCACGGCGTAGCGCTCGACCTCCCGCGGTACGAGCTCTCGTGCCTCCCGCCCGTCCCGCAGCCGCTGCCGCACCGTCGTCGCCGCAATGGGGTAGGGCCTGTGCTCCAAGAGAAAGATCAACCCCTCGCGCGGGCCAGTTTCGGCAAGGTCGACACCCGATGTGGGCTCGACCACTCGCAGGCGAGGGCGAAACAGCGCAGGTACGCAGCGGTCCAGCTCGGCGCCCCAGAATGGATCCCGATGCAGGACAACCAGATGGGCGAGTTCCACCAGCGCTTCCCAGGAGTGCCACGTGGTGATCTGCGCGAGCGAATCGCTCCCCAGAACAAAATAGACCGCCTCGGCTCGCCACGCCGCGCGAATCTCTCGCAACGTGTCGACGGTGTAGGAAGGTCCGCCGCGCATCTGCTCCAGGTCGGAAAGTACAAAACGATCGTGGGAAGCAGTGGCAAGCGCCAGCATGGCGAAGCGATGGGCGAAGGAGGACACCGGATCATTGAGCTTGTGCGGCGGCACGGCGACTGGAACGAAGACGAGGGCATCGAGAGCGAACCTCGTGAACACCTCCTCCGCCGGCTTGAGGTGCCCGTAGTGCACCGGATCGAAGGTACCTCCGAACACCCCGAGTCGCATCACGCCACCTCCGCCGCAAGCCGGAACACCTGCTCCAGCATCTCGTCGATCCCCTCGCCGCTCACTGCCGAAACCGCGCACCAAGGGAGTGCGAGCGCCGCCGCCGCCGCGGCCAGGTCAAAAGCGGCGGCAGCGGACGAAAGCGCGTCGATCTTGGTTCCCACCAGCAACGCGGCCCGCTCTGGCAGCCGAGCATCGTGCTGTTCGAGCTCGGCGCGCAGCACCCTCACCTGCTCGCCCACCGGCTCGGCGCTGGCCAGGTCGACGAGGTGGAGGAGCACCCTGCACCGTTCGATGTGCCGCAGGAACCGATGCCCGAGCCCGGCGCCAGCGTGGGCGCCCTCGATCAAACCCGGGATATCGGCGAAGACCAGCGACCTCTCGCCGCCGTCCCGCACCACCACCCCCAGGTGGGGCGTCAAGGTGGTAAAAGGATAGTCGGCGATCTTCGGCCGGGCCGCCGAAACCCTTGCCAGGAGGGTCGACTTGCCCGCATTGGGAAATCCCACCAGGCCGACGTCGGCGATCAGCTTCAGTTCGAGGACGACCCGGCGCTCCTCGCCGCTCTGGCCGGGCTCGGCGAATCGCGGCGCCTGGCGGGACGGCGTGGCGAAATGCTGGTTGCCCCGCCCTCCCCGGCCGCCGCGGGCGATGACCACTGTCGAGTCCACCTCCACCAGATCGCCGAGGAGCTCCCCGGTGTCCTCATCGCGGATGATCGTGCCGGGAGGCACCGCTATTGACGCATGGGCGCCGGCGGCGCCGCTCTGGTTGGAACCTCGTCCGTGCTCACCGCGGCCCGCCCGGACATGGTGGCGGCCGTACAGGTGAGCGAGCGTGGAGTAGTGGGGGTCGACACGAGCCACCACGTCGCCTCCCGCACCGCCGTCGCCGCCGTTGGGTCCGCCCCGGGGGACGAACTTCTCGCGGCGAAAAGAGACACACCCTCGCCCCCCGTCTCCGGCCTTGACAGCGAGACGCACCTCGTCGAGAAACATCTACAGGCTACGTGGCGGAGTGAGGTCAGACCGCCGGGTCGACAACGATAAAACGGCCCATGCGACCGCGGTCTCGAAATCTGACCCGGCCCTCGACCAGAGCGAAGAGCGTGTCGTCGTTCCCCCGCCCGACGTTGGTGCCAGGCTTGAAGCGGGTGCCGCGCTGCCGCACGATGATGGTCCCCGCCCTGACCAGCTGGCCGTCGCCGCGCTTCACGCCCAGTCGCTGGGCGTGCGAATCACGACCGTTGCGAGAAGAGCCCTGACCCTTCTTGTGCGCCATCTTGCCTCCCTACGCCTCGATGGCGTCGATGCGAACCTCGAAGAAGTTCTGCCGGTGCCCGGTGGTGCGGCGGTAGCCCTTGCGTCGTTTCTTTTTGAAAATGAGCACCTTCTCGCCGCGCAGCGGACGCACCAGAGTGGCTCGAACGCGGGCTCCATCCACCACCGGCTTGCCGAGTCTCACCTGGCCTTCGCTGCGCACCATGAGGACTCGCTCGAACAGTACCTCGCTGCCGGGGCCAACATCGCTCCAGATCCGCTCCACGGCGAGGCGCTGCCCGACCTCGACCCGGTGCTGCTTGCCCCCTGCCTCGACGATTGCGTACATACGCACACTCCTCTTCGACCCGAAACCGCCGGGGAAGGTGGTTTGTAGCACAGAAGGGGCGCGCTGTCAACGAACTTCGCACCTTGCAACGGGTGGTGCCGCCGATGCGCCCGCCGCTCCGCCACGAAACGACCGCCCCGCTATGAAGAACGACGGCGCCTTGCGATCCAACCCACAGGCGTCTCACCTTTGCAGCGTGTACACCTCGATTCCGGATACCGCCACCACGGGCGGTGAAAGCTCGGATAGCAGCGCGAGGAAGGTGTTCCTGCCTCGTTCGCTTCGCCATGGTGCGACGGGGTACCCGGGGGCCAGCCGGCGGAGCTCGGGCCAGTTGATGAGCAGGTGCGTGAACCCCTGCGTGGCCATCCACTCGGCCACGTCGCTGGCGTCTTCCGCTCGCTCGGCCACCTCCGCGAGCGGAGAGGAGTCGTAGTAGGACGGAGCGACGAAGCGCCGCGGAAACCCGAACCCCCGCGGCTCGCCGACGAACAGCACTCGCGCTTCCGCCGGGAGCTGCGCCGCTTGGGCGAACGCCGGAAACGGATCGTTGATGACCAGTCGCGCCTGCACGGTGGCCGGCTCCTCGACGGCCAACCCCCAGCCACCCAGCCGCGCGACGAGCGAATAGCTGGCACCCAAGCCCTGGGCGGCGGTGGCTGCGACCACCGCCACGAACGCGATTCGGCCTGTGCGGCGACCGCTCGATGACGCCGCCAGCGCGAGGAGAAGGGCGGCGGTGGCGCCAAGGTAGCGGGGTACCGCCGCCAGACCCGCCCATGCCACCAGCCCCACGGCGATCACCAGTGCCAGCCGGCCCTGACCAGGGATCCGACCGCGCCCGATGATGAGTACGGATGAGAGCAACAACGCCGGTACGAACCAGGCATCGGGCCAGACTCCGGAGGCGATGATCTGCCACGCCTGCGCCGGGGTGGCGGCGAGGGAAAAAGCCACGCGGCCATCCTGCCAGAGCGCCTCCTGCCCGCCAGTGGACCAGCCCAGCGGAGCCAGGGGCGCGCCCAGGAGAATGAGGTTCTTCAGCCACCACGGTGCCGCGGCCAGGAGCAGCGAGGCGGCAGTGCCCAGGCGGCGTCCCCAGGTGCGCTGGCGCAGCATGGTGAGAAGCACGAGCGCTGCCGCCAGCGGCACAACCTGGGCGCGGGCGGCTGCGGCAAGGCCGGCCAGCGCTCCAACCAGTACGCCCCCCCCGGCGGGAAGTCGGCGCCGCACGGCGAGCGCTGCGGCGGCGGTGACTCCCGCGATCCCCCACCCCTCCGCTGCCGGAAAGGCGGGCACGACCACCAGGACAGGCAAGACGGGCACGCAGGCGCCTGCCGCGGCCGCCGCCCATCGGGGTGCGCCAAGCGCTCTCGCCAGCGCCACCACCGCGCACCCGGCGGCCAAAAAGCTCGCCATGTGCAGCAACGCCGGCACGCGCTGGAGGCCTGCGGCCAGCGCCGGCAGCGCCACGAGCTGGGCAAGCGGCGGCACGGTGGCGTACAGGTTCTCCGGATGCGGCCGCAGCCCTCGCTCCAGCAGCGCCTGCCAGGGAAGGGCGAGATGGTAGACCAGAGCGTCGTAGAAGAACGGCGGTGCGAGGGCAACCGGAAGCACGAGCAGCAGCGGCACAGCCAGGGGGACATGCAGCCGCCAGGGAGGCGAGCGCCAGCGCCGCCACCGACCCGCCACCGCCATCACACCCAGCACTCCCACCGCCACCCCGCGGGTCAGAAGGCCGGCCAGACCCACACCCGTGAGCAGCAACGCCAGCACCCCTGCCCCGAGGAGAAAATGAACAGCGGCGCGGAGATCGCGGTCGATCCCGAGTCGGCCAAGAGCGCACAGGCGCGCGCCCGCCGCGGTCAAGACGGCCGACACAGCGACGGCGGCAGCGCACGCCAACGCGGCGGTCAGCACCTCGGCCCCCACGGGAGAACGGCGGGGCGACACCTCGCCGGTCGCAATCCGCTACCTCCGTCGCAGACGCAGCACCGACAGGAAGAAGCTGGCGAGGATGAGTTCGAAGCCGAGCACACTCGCCGTGACGGCAGGCACAACGACACGCAACATCAGGGTCGGTTCCAGTTCGCCGAACGAAGTGGCGCCCCACACTCTGACCGCAAGGACGGAACCGGTCACCCCGGCCACCACCAGGCCGAACCCTACCACCAGGCCCGCCTCGAGGCTCAGCCGCCGCTCGAGTCTCGTCCAACGCGCGGCCGGCGGTAGCAACCCCTCCGCGGTTGCAAACGCACGGGTCAAGACCGCGAAGGAGACCGCCTTGAAACCGATCAGCACAGCCGCGGCGGCATACAAGAGAGTGTGGACATCGAGGGTCAGCGCGCCCACGTGCCGTGGTCCAGGTAACAACCACGCGCCCATCGCGCCTCCCGCCGCCATCAGCGCCACTCCCGGGTAGAGAAACAGCCAGCGGGGCGAGAACAGCAGCAGGAAGCGAAGGTGCCGCCAGCCGTCGCGCCAGGTCCGCAGCTTCGAGGGCGTGCCCCTGCCGTCAGGAACCAGCGTCGTGGGCACCTCGGTGATTCGTAGGCCGGCGAGGGTGGCCTTGACCACCATCTCGCTGGCAAACTCCATCCCCGTGGTCCGCAGATCCAGGCGCAAGATGGCGTCTCGCCGAAACCCCCGCAGTCCGCAGTGGAAGTCACGGCAGGGACTGGAGAAAAACAGCCGCCCGAGCCCGGAAAGCACCGGGTTGCCAAGGTAGCGATGGAGGAACGGCATGGCCCCGCGCGCGATGCCACCGCGGAAGCGATTGCCCATGACCAGGTCCCACCCCTGACGAAGCTGCACCAGGAAATCGCCCAGATTCGCCAGGTCGTATGAGTCATCGGCGTCAGCCATGATCACGAACTCGCCGCGGGCTGCCGCAATCCCCTCGGCGAGGGCGCGCCCGTACCCCCTGTCGGGGACGTTGATGACGCGGGCGCCGCGCGCTGCCGCCAGCTCCGCCGAACCGTCCGAGCTGCCGTTGTCCGCTACCACCACCTCGCCGTCGATCCCTGTCTGATCGAGAAACGCCCTCGCCTTGTCGACGCATGAAGCGACCGTAGCCGCCTCGTTCAGGCAGGGCAGAACGATCGAGAGCTCACACGCCGGCTCACCCTTCATTCCCGGCACTCCGCAAGCGCGAGCACCTCCACCGGCGGCACGGTGATGACCGGCGTCAGGCAAGCTGCCATGAAGGCGGCCAGGCGGCGAGCGGCGGCCTCATTCCCGGTCTCCAGGTAGGACTCACGACCGTTCATCACGGCGATGCGGCGAGCCTCCTGGTGATTGACCAGCAGGTGGGTCACCCCCTGCCGGGCTAGCGCCGCGGCAATGTCCCCGGGCCGGCTTCCCGCCTCCGCCA
The DNA here is from genome assembly GCA_037444085.1 of Acidobacteriota bacterium. Classification (GTDB taxonomy): domain Bacteria; phylum Acidobacteriota; class Thermoanaerobaculia; order Thermoanaerobaculales; family Thermoanaerobaculaceae; genus CALEVZ01. Next base: position 100,797 of record JBBINC010000001.1, read on the forward strand.
GCTCCACCAGCAACGGCTTCTGAAACGGGTCCTCCACCACCAGGTCGCGGTTGAGGAGGAACGGCCGCGACTCCCCCACCAGAAGCAGCCGGGCAGTGGCGGGCAACTCGCTGTCGACCGGCCGGATCGCCGGCCAGTAGGTGACGTAGCGGCGCATCAGCTCCTCTCCGTCGGTGACGCCCAAAGTACAGGCGAGCCGGCGCATCTCCAGTTGCGAGGCGCCACCGGTGGCGCTCCATCCCAGTCCGGCGAGAAGCAGGCCGCCAAGCAGCGCGCGCGCGCGACGAGGCGCCGCCGCCACCGCGTGCCGCCACCCGGCGGCGGCGAGGGCCGCGAGCAGCGGCAGAGCGGGCAGCAGGTAGCGACCCCTGGGGGGACCTACGGCCCAGCCGGCCACCGCCAACGCCGCGCCCAGGGCGACGAGCGCCGCACCGCGGCGGCGGTCGCGCACGGCGCTCCAGAAGGCCAGGGGAAGCAGCGCAAGGTAGAGAGGACCGATGGCACCGGCGTCCCCTTCCGGACGGAAGGTGGCGAGGGTGGCGAGAAGCCCCGGCGATCGTGCCACCGCCTCACCGGCCACAATCTTGGCCGCCAACGCCCCCTCCACGCTCTCCTCGCCCCGCGTCAACCGCGCCAGGTAGGACGAACCGAAGGGGTAGAGAGGGTCGCCGCTGGCCACCAGGCTGCGGGTGGCCCAGGGCCCAAGGGTCACGACCAGTCCCGCGCCCAGCAGAGCGACGCGACCCGCGACCGCCCGGGCACGGCGGGGCGCCGCCAGCAGTGACACCACGAACACCGGCGCAGCCACGGTGGTGAGGGCAAGGATCTTGGACGCCGCCGCCAGCCCCGCCAGCGCCCCCACCGCCAGCCAGACTCCGGGCCGTACAGCCGGCGCACAAGCCCGCCGGGCGCCCGCGACCACCAGCCAGGCGAGCGCCCCGAAGGCGGTGGCGCCAAGATCGGCAGCGGCCCAGGTGGACACCTGGAGCACCGACGGCGTCGCCGCCACGGTCGCTGCCGCCATCACCGCAGCTCGCGGCCCACCGAGCCGCCCGGCCAGCGCCCCGGTCGCCAGCACGGCCAGCGCCCCGGTCCACCAGTGGATGGCCTGCGCCGACCAGGCGCCCAGCACGGTCAGGGGGTAGGCGAAAAGGGTGCCCATGGCGGCCGGGAAGTACGAATAGGCGTGGCGGGGAAAGACCTCGATGCTGCCACCCCGCAGCCACTGGTAGGGAAAGCCCAGGTGGTAGTGGAACTGGTCGTAAAAGGGCGAGGCCGTCGCCGTCACGAGCAAGGTCCCTGCCGCCAGGAACGCAATGAGGGCCAGCAGCGGTAGCAGCCGCCGGTTCACCCGCAGCCCGCGCAGCTCAAGCCTGCGCCCCTTCAGCACGTTGCCGCCCATCACCGCCGCCGCGACCAGCACGACGCCCAACGGCCAGGGGCGAAACAGGCCCAGCAGCGAGAGGCTCAGTGCGACCGTGACCAGCACGCCGCAGCCGAGCCCGGCGGCGATCAGCCAGTCGGCGGGGCAGGCGAAACCGCCGCGGCAGGCACGCCACGGCAGATAGCCGGCGCCCAGGCACGCCAGCGAGAAGAGCGCCACCCACGCCGCCGCCAGGGCGATGGCAACGAGCGGCTCGGCGCTGTGCACGCCCTCCCAGCGCAGGAGCACGGCGCCGAGCCAGGCGAGGGACAACAACAGCATCGCCGCCCCGCCGGCCCGAGAGGTCGTGGTCATCAGAGTGATTGTACGGTTTTCGAAGCGATCCCTGCCGGTCGCGAGGCGGGAGGAAGGAGGTTGCGGGCCGCGGCCAGTTCGAAGAACGCCTCCCGGCCGCGATGGTCGCTGGCATCGAGGCGGAAGTGGAGGCGCTGCCCCAGGTATCGGCGCACTTCCTCGAGCGCCAGTCCGTGCAGCGCAGCCCAGGACGGCAGAAGCTCGTCCCAGTGCTGCTCGGCGTATGACAGGGAGTCTTCGAGGAGCGTTGCGATGCCCGCCGGGGCACGCTCATCGATGGCCCACTGGGCGAACACGAACGAATGCCCTGTCCAGTCCCGCCAGGCCTCACCCAGGTCGACCTCGATGAGGCCAGTACGGCCACGGATGCTCATGGCGTCATCACCGATCACCACGGCAGCGTCGCTACCGCGGAGCATGTCGTCGAGCGGTGGTGAGCGCCGTTCCACCACCGGGTCGATGCCCGCCGTCTCGATCAGCAGCAGGCGCGCCAGGATCTCTGAGGTGCGCGAGGCGGCGTGAGCGGCCAGGACGTGGATCTCCCCCAGCCGCACCTTGGACACCAGGAGCACCGAATGCACGGCTCCCCGGCAGGCCACTCCCAGACCTGACAGCGGTCGGGCCCATGGGGCCTGGGACAGCGCCACCACCGGCACCAGCGCCGCCGCTGCGGTGCGCGATGCCAGGGCGGCGGCACACTCGGCGGGGTCAGCTGCGCTGTAGGTGAAGGGGAAGGGTGCCGCCAGTTGCGCCTCCAGACCCGCAACCAGGGGGCGCGAGTTGAGAAAACGAACTCCGACGAGGTGCGCTGGTCTGCTCATGGACCTGCTGGCTGGCGGCCCAGCGGCGTCATCCCTGTGACATCAGCTCCAGGAACTCTCGGTTGGTGCGGGTCTTCTCCAGCCGCTCCAGCAGAAGCTCCATGGCCTCGACGGTGGACAGCGGATTGAGCACCTTGCGCAGCACCCACACGCGCTTGAGTTCCCACGCCTCGAGCAGCAGTTCTTCCTTGCGGGTGCCCGACTTGTTGATGTCGATGGAGGGGAAGACCCGCTTCTCGGTCAGCTTGCGGTCCAGGTGCACCTCCATGTTGCCGGTGCCCTTGAACTCCTCGAAGATCACGTCGTCCATGCGCGATCCGGTGTCAATCAGGGCGGTGCCCATGATGGTCAGCGAGCCGCCCTCCTCGATGTTGCGCGCCGCGCCGAAGAAGCGCTTGGGCTTCTGCAGCGCGTTGGAGTCGACACCGCCCGACAACACCTTGCCCGACGGCGGTACGACCGTGTTGTAGGCGCGCGCCAGGCGGGTGATCGAGTCCAGCAGAATGACCACATCGCGGCGGTGCTCGATCAGGCGCTTGGCCTTTTCCAGCACCATCTCGGCCACCTGGACGTGGCGGAAGGCAGGTTCGTCGAAGGTGGAAGAGATCACCTCCCCCTTGACCGAGCGCTGCATGTCGGTGACTTCCTCCGGCCGTTCGTCGATGAGCAGGACGATGAGCACCACCTCGGGGTGATTGGCGGTGACCGCGTTGGCGATGGCCTGGAGCATCATCGTCTTGCCGGTGCGCGGAGGCGCCACGATCAGACCGCGCTGGCCCTTGCCGATGGGGGTGAGCAGATTCATCACCCGTGAGGTCATGTTCCCCTCGACCTCGAGGTTGAGCCGCTCGAGCGGGTACAACGGCGTCAGGTTGTCGAAGAGGATCTTCTCCTGCGCCACATCCGGAGGCTCGAAATTGATCGCCTCGACCTTGATCAGAGCGAAGTATCGCTCCCCCTCGCGCGGCGGGCGAATCTGACCCGAAACGGTGTCGCCGGTGCGCAAGTTGAAGCGCCGAATCTGGGACGGTGAGACGTAGATGTCATCCGGTCCAGGGAGATAGTTGTATTCCGGAGCACGGAGAAAACCGTATCCGTCGGGCAGGATTTCCAGCACGCCCTCGCCGAAGATCAGCCCCTCTCGCTCCGTCTGCACCTGCAGGATCTTGAAGATGAGATCCTGCTTGCGCATCCCGGCCGGGTTCTCGACCTCCAGTTCGCGCGCCGCGTGGGTGAGGTCAGCGATGGACATGTCCTTCAAGGTGCGCATGTCCAGCCGCTGGCCATCCTGCGTGTCGGCCTCCTGCGCGGCGACCTCTTCCTCCTCGACGATAACCGGCAGTCCCTCCGCCTCGGCGCCGCTGCGCCGGCGACGGCCGCGCTCGCCCTTCCCCTGCGTGCTCTTGCGTTCGACCATTACCTGACTCCTTCGTCTGTCACCCTGCGCGCACCGCTCGCCGCCGCGGCGAGCTGCGCGAGGAGTTCCTTCGTGCCCATCGCGGCGCGAGCCGAGACGGCTCGTGGCGCCTCGGCCAGCCCGAGATCCCGCCGCAGTCGCTGGGCGGCGGTCGCCAGCGCCCCCCGGCCGAGACAATCGGACTTCGTCATCACCACCAGGAAGGCTCGCCCGCACGCGCGCAGCATGTCGAGCAGATCTCGGTCCAGGGGTGAGGTTGGGATGCGGGGGTCGACCAGCGCCACCACGAGTCGCAGGCGGTCCTCGCCCACCACGTAGTCGGTGACCCGCCGGCCCCAGCCGGCGCGCTCGCTCTTCGCCACCCTGGCGTATCCGTACCCGGGCAGGTCGACGAAGTACATCGCGCCGTTCACCAAATAGTAGTTGATGGTGCGCGTCTTTCCCGGGTGTTTCGAGGTGGCGGCGAGAGGGCGGCCGAAAAGGGCGTTCAGGAGCGTCGACTTGCCAACGTTGGAACGACCGGCGAAGGCAATCTGCGGCCAGGCCGCCTTCGGCCCCTCTCGATGACTCGCCACCGTGGCCTCGAGGAGCACTTCACGAACGTGCACGGTCAGTGAGAGACCACGCTCGCCTGGGTACCCTCGCCGCCGGAGTCACCTCCCACCGCGGGGACCGGCCCGTCGAGTGCCAGGGCGATGATTTCGTCCATCCCTTTCACCAGATGAAACTGCATCTCCGAGCGTACATCCTCCGGGATATCCTCGAGGTCCTTCTCGTTCTCCTCCGGCAGGACCACCTCGCGAATGCCGGCGCGATACGCGGCGAGCACCTTGTCCTTGATCCCCCCGACCGGAAGCACCTTGCCGCGCAGGGTGATCTCACCGGTCATGGCCAGGTCCTGGCGCACCGGCACGCCGGCCGCCGCCGAGAAGAGCGCCACACCCATGGTCACCCCCGCCGACGGCCCGTCCTTCGGGATGGCCCCCTCGGGCACGTGGACGTGCACGTCGTGAGTCTCGAAGAAATCGTCGGCCAGGGTGAGGCGAGTGGCGTGCGAGCGCACATACGACAGCGCCGCCCGCGCCGACTCCTGCATCACCTCGCCGAGCTGTCCGGTGAGGGTGAGGTTGCCTTTGCCGCGCATCAGGGTGACCTCGGTGCCCAGCAGTTCTCCGCCGACCTCCGTCCAGGCAAGGCCGGTGGCGACCCCGATCTCACTTGTCTCGTTGGGTTTGGTGGCACGGTAGCGGGGCTTGCCGAGCAACTCGCCGACCCGTTCCTGGTTGACCTCGATGGCCACCCCCTTGCGGGCACCGCTCTTGAGCACCTCGCGAGCCAGCTTGCGACAGATCGACGAGATCTCGCGCTCCAGATTGCGCACCCCTGCCTCCCGGGTGTAGCGCTCCGCCAGCAGATGGATGGCCTCGTCGAGGAAGCTCACCTTGAAGCGGCCGAGACCCTGCTGCTCCACCTGTTTGGGCACCAGGAACTTCTGCGCGATCTGCAGTTTCTCGTACGGGGTGTAGCCGGAAAGCCGGATCACTTCCATGCGATCCACCAGCGCCGGCGGAATGGTGTGGGTGACGTTGGCGGTGGCGATGAAGAAGACGCGCGAAAGGTCGTACTCCACGTCGAGATAGTGGTCGAGGAAGGCGTGGTTCTGCTCGGGGTCGAGCACCTCGAGCAGCGCTGCCGCGGGATCGCCGCGGAAGTCGGAGGCCATCTTGTCGACCTCGTCCAGCAGAAAGACCGGGTTGATCGTGGTGGCCTTCTTCATCATCTGGATGATCTGGCCCGGGAAGGCGCCGATGTAGGTGCGCCGGTGGCCGCGAATCTCGGCCTCGTCGCGCACCCCCCCCAGGGAGAGGCGGACGAACTTGCGGCCGGTGGCACGGGCGATCGACTTGGCGAGGGACGTCTTGCCGACGCCGGGAGGTCCAACGAAACAAAGGATCGTCCCCTTCGGTTTCTTCACCAACTGGCGCACCGCCAGGAACTCGAGGATGCGTTCCTTGACCTTGTCAAGACCGTAGTGATCCTCCTCGAGTACCTTCTCGGCCGTGGTGATCTTGCGAATCTCCCGCGTCGTGTTCTTCCACGGCACGGCCAGCAGCCACTCGACGTAGTTGCGCGACACGGTGGCCTCGGCGGACATGGGCGCCATGCCCTCGAGACGTTTGATCTCCGACAGGGCCTTGTCCTTCGCCTCCTTGGACATGCCGGCGTTTTCGACGCGCTTGGCGAGCTCCTCCAGCTCCTCCTTGACGTCGGTCCTGCCCAGCTCCTCGTTGATCGCCTTGATCTTCTCGGACAGGTAGTACTCCCGCTGCGCCTTCTCCATCTGTTTCTTCACCTTGGAGTTGAGACGGCGGTCGATGTTCTGCTTCTCGATCTCCAGATCGAGCAGATCGTTGAGGCGTTGCAAGCGTTCCAACGGGTTGACCACCTCGAGCAGTTGTTGCTTCTCTTGGGTGGGCAACGGCAAGGCAGCCGCCATGGTGTCTGCGAACCGCTGCGGATCCTCGGTCTGCAGTTCGGCGAGCACGCCCTCCGCCCCGATCTGCTGGGACAGCCGGGCGAACTGCTGAAAGAGGTTGACAAGATTGGCCATGTACCGGGTGACCTTGGCATCGTCCACGGCCGGCGTGGCGATGGGTTCCACCTCGGCCTCGAATGCCCGGTCGGCAGTGGCCCGGAGCTTGAGCCACTGGGCCCGCGCCAGTCCCTCCACGCCCACCTTGATGGTGCCGTTAGGGAAGGTGACGTGCTGGAGTACCGTGGCGATCACTCCGATGCGGTGCACATCCTCGGCGCCAGGCTCGTCCAGTTGCGGGTCGCGCTGCGCGATCAGGAAGAGCTGTTTGCGGGGATGCTCCAGGGCACGCTGGAGCGCCGCCACCGAGGACGGCCGGCCGACCACGAAGGCCGCCTTCATCCCCGGAAAGACCACCATGTCGCGCAGCGGCACAACCGGGAGTACGTGCGCGTTCGGTTCAACCATGCTTCGAATCCTCTCGTTCTCAAGGAAACGCCCGTACCTTCCGGGCAGGAAAACGCTCCTAGCCAGCCTTGCGCATCGAGGCCAGGGGCGCGACGTGACGTGCGACGACCTCGGGCGTGATGACGATTTCGGTGATGTCCGCACGGGATGGCACCTGATACATCACGTCGAGCATGAGGTCTTCCAGGATGATCTTCAGGCCCCGTGCTCCGACCTTGCGGACAATCGCCTCTTCGGCCACCGCCATGAGTGCGTCGTCGGTGAAGCGCAACTCCACGCTCTCGAAGGAGAGCATGGTCTGGTACTGCTTGACGAGCGAGTTCTTCGGCTCGGTAAGGATGCGCACCAGCGAATCCCGGTCCAGCTCGTGCAGCGTCGCCACCACCGGCACCCGCCCGACAAACTCGGGGATCATTCCGAACTTGATGAGATCCTCGGGGTGCACCTGCATCAGCAGCTCGGTGATGCTGCGCTCGGAGGACTTCAAGATGCGCGCCTCGAATCCCATCGACTTCTGATTCAGCCGCCTCGCCACCACGTCCTCAAGGCCGACGAAGGCCCCGCCGCACATGAACAGGATGTTCGTGGTGTCGATCTGCAGGAACTCCTGGTGCGGATGCTTGCGCCCACCTTGGGGGGGGACATTGGCAACCGTTCCCTCGAGAATCTTCAGTAACGCCTGCTGCACACCCTCGCCCGAGACATCGCGGGTGATCGAGGGAGAGTCCGCCTTGCGAGCGATCTTGTCGATCTCGTCGATGTAGACAATTCCCCGCTCCGCCTTCTCCCGGTCGCCGTCGGCCGCCTGGTGGAGGCGCAGCAGAATGTTCTCCACATCCTCTCCCACGTAGCCAGCCTCGGTGAGGGTGGTGGCATCAACGATGGTAAATGGCACGTCCAGCATGCGCGCCAGCGTCTGCGCCAACAAGGTCTTTCCGGTACCCGTGGGGCCGATGAGGAGGATATTCGACTTCGACAACTCAACCTCGGGTCGCGGGCTGTGGGAGAGGTAGTCGATGCGCCGGTAGTGGTTGTAAACCGCCACGGCCAGGCGCTTCTTGGCAGCCTCCTGGCCGATGACGTACTCGTCCAGGATACCCTTGATGTCCTCCGGCTTGGGCAGCGTCTTGCGCGTCTCTCGCGCCTCACGGGCGCGCTCCTCGGAGATGATGTCGAGGCAGATGTCGACACACTCGTCGCAGATGTAGACGTTCGGGCCGGCGATCAGCTTGCGGACCTCGCGCTGCGATTTGTTGCAGAAGCTGCATCGCAGTCCGTCCGACGAGCTATCCCTTGCCACCGGCTCCTCCTCGCCCTAGCATACACCACCTGCTGCCGCAAGCACCTCGCCGCACGTTCTATTCCCTGTGCTCGATGACCTTGTCGACGAGGCCGTAGGCGACCGCGTCGGCAGCCTCGAGAATGAAGTCGCGTTCCGTATCCACGTTCACCTTGTCGATGGCCTGACCCGTATGGCGTGACAGGATCTCGTTCAAGCGCGCGCGCAGGCGCATGATGTCCTTGGCGTGGATGTCGATGTCCGTGGCCTGGCCGCCAAGCCCGTAGAGGAGTGGCTGATGAAGCAGCACGCGGGCATGGGGGAGAGCCAACCGCTTCTCCTTCTTGCCGCCCGCCAGCAGCACCGCCGCCATCGACGCCGCCTGCCCGATGCAGATGGTGCAGACGTCGGGCTTGATGTATTGCATGGTGTCGTAGATCGCCAGGCCGGAGGTGACCGACCCTCCAGGTGAGTTGATGTACAGGAAGATGTCCTTCTCGGGGTTCTCCGCCTCGAGAAAGAGCATCTGAGCAATCACCAGCGAGGCGAGATGATCGTCGATGGCCTCGCCGATGAACACCACATTGTCCTTGAGCAGGCGCGAGAAGATGTCGTACGCCCGCTCCCCGCGAGCCGTCTGCTCCACGACGATCGGCACCAGCATGGTCACTCCTTCGTCAAAACCACGCGACCGAGCACTTCGTCCGCGGCCTTTTCTCGCCGCAGCAGGGCGTGAACGTGCTCAAGGTCACCGCGCTTGGCCAGGTTCCCCTTCAACTCGGCAAAGGGCACGCCACCCATGCGCGCCTGTTTCTCCAGCTCCCGGTCCAGCTCCTCCTCGCTCACCTCCACGCCGAGTCGCGCCGCCAGCGCGTCCAGCACCAGCTCTCCGCGCAGGTTGCGCTCCACCCGCGCGCGCATTTCCTTCTCCATCCCCGACCATTCAAGTTCGGCCTTCTCCACCTCGACCCCACGCCGCGCCAGTTCGCGGACGAAGTCGATCAGCTCGGAACGGGTACGTTCCCTGACCACCCCTTCGGGCAACGCCAGCTCACCGTCCCCAGCCAGATGGGCGATGAGGGCGTCCCGCCATACCGACCGGCGCTGGCGCGCCCGCTCGAAGCGCAACCGCTCGCGCACCCGCTCGGTGAGCACCGCCAGCCCCTGTTCGACGCCGAGAGACTGGGCGAAGGCGTCGTCCAGCTCGGGTAAACGCTTTCGCCGTGCGCCCTTGACCACCACCTCGTACCTCACCCTGGCACCGGCCTTGTCCCCGGCCGCCGCCCCGAGCGTGGCGTCCGCGGCAACGGTATCGCCGATGGCAGCCCCTCGGACCGCCTGCTCGATCTCGGGATAGACCTCCTCCTTCCCCACCACAAAGAGCAAGCGATCCTCCCCAAACGGCTCGCCCTCGCCGTCGGGAAACTCACCGCGAGCTTGGACTTCTACGAGCATGCCCTCGCCGACCGGCTCGCCCTCCACCGGCTCCCACGCCGCCTGTCGCTCCCGCATCTGCTGCAAGGCGGCGTCCACCTCCTCGGGCGACGGGTCGAGATCCACCGGCGGAGGAACGAACGTCGCCGGATCGCCGATCTGGACCTTGGGGAACACGTCGAACTCGCCCTCCAGAGCGAAGTTGCCGTCGCCCTGGACCTCTGCCCGCTTCACCTCCAGCGGTCCGGCGGGGTGCAGCTCCTCCGAGGAACGAACCTCCCTCCAGCAGGCGCGCACCAGCTCCTCCTGGAGATCGTCCTCGATCTCCTTGGCGAACCGCCGCTCGACCAGCGCCACCGGCGCCTTGCCCTGGCGAAAGCCGGGCAGGCGAGCATTGCGACGCCAGGTTGCCACCACCCGCTTGCGCTCCTCGCTCACGGCGACGCCGTCCAGGGCCGCTGCGATGGATACCCGACACGGTCCCAGCCTGTCGATGCTGTAGCCCATAGCTGCTCCCCGCAGCGGGAGAGGCCAGCCTGCTCGAGGCGTCGCGCGCGCCGCGCTACGTCCATCCTCGCCTGCTGTCCCCGGGATCGCGCGCGACGGAGCGCCGCGCAAGGAGAACGAAGGCGCCGCCCTCCCACCGCCCGCGGATCATATCACAGCACCAAGGAGAACCCTTGCCTGGATTTCAGCAAGTAGCCTATGCTTGTCGGAAGCGAGCATCGGTGGTGTAGTGGGACCTGTGAAACTGGAAGATCTTCAGCCCGACACCAGCGTCCGGGGCATCCTGCCCGACGCTACAGTCACCGTCGTCAAGGTCGACTGGCACGGCTCGGACGTGCTGACTCTCGTCTATCGCGACCCCAGCGGCGCAATTGCCGACGAACTGCTCTACCGCTTTGACGAACCGCGCCTGGAAATCGTCGCCGCGGGCCGGCCGTGGAGCTTCGACGGCGACGGGGCGCTCTTCCGGCTTGTCTCCGAGGCGCACCGCATCCGCCTCGCCCACCTCTTCGACCCGGTGCTGGCGGTGCACACCTCCCTCATCGACCCGCTCCCCCACCAGATCACCGCCGTCTACGAGTCCATGCTGCCGCGCCAGCCGCTGCGCTTCCTGCTCGCCGATGATCCCGGCGCCGGCAAGACGATCATGGCCGGACTGCTGATCAAGGAGCTGATCGCCCGCGGCGACCTCAAGCGCTGCCTGGTGGTATGCCCGGGCAACCTCGTCGAGCAGTGGCAGGACGAGCTGCACCGGCGCTTCCACCTCCCCTTCGAGATTCTCACCAACGATAAGCTGGAGTCGGCGCGCACCGGCAATTGGTTTACCGAGAACGACCTGGCGATCGCGCGCCTGGACAAGCTGTCCCGCAACAAGGACGTGCAGGCCAAGTTGGCGGTGCCCGAGTGTCGCTGGGATCTGGTGATCTGCGACGAAGCGCACAAGATGTCGGCGAAGTTCTTCGGCGGCGAGATCGACTTCACCAAGCGCTACCGCCTCGGTCAGCTCCTCGGCGGTCTCACCCGTCACCTTCTGCTTCTCACCGCGACGCCGCACAACGGCAAGGAGGAAGAGTTTCAGCTCTTCCTGGCGCTGCTCGACGGTGACCGCTTCGAGGGCCGCTTCCGCGACGGAGTGCACCAGGCCGATGTCTCCGACCTGATGCGCCGCATGGTCAAGGAAGGACTGCGAAAGTTCGACGGACGTCCCCTTTTCCCCGAGCGCATCGCCTACACGGTGCCCTACAAGCTCTCCGAGGCAGAGGCGCGCCTGTACCGGGAGGTCACCGAGTACGTGCGCGAGGAGTTCAACCGCGCCGAGGCCCTGCAGAACGACCGGCGCGCCGGCACCGTCGGCTTCGCCCTGACCATCCTGCAGCGTCGCCTGGCGTCTTCCCCGGAGGCGATCTACCAGTCCCTTCGCCGCCGCCGCGAACGCCTGGAGAAGCGACTGCGCGAACTCGAGATTTTGCAACGCGGCGCCGCCGTGCAACCCCCGGCGCTGGATTCCGGGCCGTTGCTCGACGCCGACGACGTGGAAGACCTCGACGACGCACCCGAGAACGAGGTGCAGCAGGCCGAGGAAGCGGTCCTCGACCAGGCCACCGCCGCCGCCACCCTCGCCGAACTGAGGACCGAGATCGCCACGCTCACCGGACTCGAGGCGCTGGCGGCCGACGTCCGGCGCAGCGGTACCGACTCCAAGTGGCACGACCTGGCGCAACTGCTGCACATGATCTTCACCCCTCCCGCGGCGGACCCTTCGGTCGCCGAAGAAGCTCTCCCCTACGGCGCCGGGCCCGTGCCGCCGCCCAAACGCTCGGAGCGCCAGAAGCTGGTCATCTTCACCGAGCACCGCGACACCCTCGCCTACCTTGCGCGGCGCATCGGCTCGCTGCTGGGTCGGCAGGAAGCGCTGGCCATCATTCACGGCGGCCTCGGGCGCGAGGAGCGCCGCAAGGCCCAGGAGCGCTTCCTCCACGATCCCGAAGTCCAGGTACTGCTGGCCACCGACGCCGCCGGCGAGGGCATCAACCTCCAGCGCGCTCACCTCATGGTCAACTACGACCTGCCCTGGAACCCCAACCGGATTGAGCAACGCTTCGGCCGCATCCACCGCATCGGCCAGAGCGAGGTGTGCCACCTGTGGAACCTGGTGGCCGAGGAGACCCGCGAGGGTGACGTCTATCGCACCCTGCTGGACAAGCTCGAACGCGCCCGCGAGGCGCTGGGCGGCCAGGTGTTCGATGTCCTCGGCAGGTTGCAGTTCGAGGGCCGACCGCTGCGAGACCTGCTCATCGAGGCGATCCGCTACGGCCATCGGCCGGACGTGCGCGCCCGCCTGGAGCAGGCGATCACCGCAACCGTGGACCGCGCGCACCTGGCAAACCTCATCGAAGAGCGCGCCCTGGCCCATGACACCATGGACGCCACCCGCGTCGCCCAGATCCGCGAGGAGATGGAGCGCGCCGAGGCCCGCCGCCTGCAGCCCCACTACATCGAGTCGTTCTTCCTGGAGGCTTTCAAGCGCCTGGGCGGTTCGAGCCGCCTCCGCGAGCCGCAGCGCTGGGAGATCACCCACGTCCCGGCAGCGGTGCGCAACCGGGATCGGGCCATCGGCGCCGGCGAGCCGGTGTTGCCGCGCTACGAGCGCGTTGCCTTCGAGAAGGGTCTCCTGGCTCCGCCGGGCAGGCCGTTGGCCGCCTTCATCTGTCCCGGCCATCCCCTCCTGGATGCGGTGTTGGACCTGACGCTCGAACGCCACCGCGATCTGCTGCGCCGGGGCAGCGTGCTGGTCGACGAACGCGATCCAGGCCAGCAGCCGCGCGTGCTGTTCTTCCTGGAGCACGCCATCCAGGACCCCAGTGTGCTTCCCTCCGGGCAGCGCCGAACCATCAGCCGGCGCATGCTCTACGTCGAGATTGACGCCGAGGGACACGCGCGACACCTCAACTACGCCCCGTACCTCGACTACCGGCCGCTGCGTGAGGACGAACCCACGATCGTCGCCTGCCTGGCGCGACCCGAGTGCGCCTTTATCTCCCGCGATCTAGAGAAGTCTGCGTTCAACCACGCCATCGCCACGATCGTTCCCGAGCACGTGCAGGAGGTGCGCGGGCGGCGGCTGCGCTGGATCGACAAGACCCGCGCCGCCGTCCAGGACCGGCTCACCAAGGAAATCACCTACTGGGACCACCGCGCCGAGGAGCTCAAACTCCAGGAGCAGTCGGGCAAGCTCGGCGCTCGCCTCAACTCCCGGGAGGCCCGCCGGCGGGCCGACGAACTCCAAGCGCGTCTGGCCAGGCGCCTCAGCGAATTGGAACGCGAGGGCCAGATCGCCGCCCTTCCCCCCGCCGTGCTGGGGGGCGTGGTTTTGATACCCATGGGGTTGCTCGCCGTCATGACCGGCCGGGTGGCGGTTGCCACCCGGCCCGCGGCCGACCCCCAGGCCTCAGCGGCACGCGCGCGCGCCATCGTCATGGACGCGGAACGCGCCCTGGGCTTCGAGCCCGTCGACCGGGAGCGGGACAAGCTCGGCTACGACATCGAGAGCCGCGTCCCCGGCACTGGCAAGCTGCGCTTCATCGAGGTCAAGGGACGGGTCGCCGGCGCTGCCACCCTCACGGTGACCAAGAACGAGATCCTCACCAGCCTGAACAAGCCGGACGACTACATCCTGGCGATGGTGGAGTTCTTCGACGACGGTGCGCACCGGGTACGCTACCTGCGCAAGCCCTTCCAGCGCGAACCCGACTTCGGCGTCACCAGCCTCAACTACAACTTCGCAGAACTGCTGGGGCGGGCGGAGGAGCCGCGGTGACGGGACGTCGCCCGCGCGGCAGTGAACTGCGAAGAGTGCGGCTTCACAGCTGCCTCGGAGCTGGCGGGAGCGGCCCCGGTTGACGATTCACGGCGTGAATGACTATCATCCACGCTATGAAAACCCTGCCCCGCCTCGTCGGCGCGGCCCTCGCCGAGCGGCTGCGCGTCATGCCGGCGGTCGTGGTCACCGGCGCGCGGCAGACCGGCAAGAGCACGCTCGCCGAGCACCTGCTGCCGGGCGAGCGGCGCTACCGCTCGCTCGACGACCTGGACGTGCTCGACGCGGCCCGCCGCGACCCCGAGGTGCTCGTCGGCGGGCGCGAGCCGGTGACGCTCGACGAGGTGCAGCGCGCGCCGGACCTGCTCCATGCCGTGAAGCGAGCGATCGACCGCGACCGCGTCGCCGGACGGTTTCTACTCACCGGCTCGGCGAACCTGCTCCTCATGAAGCAGGTGTCGGAGTCGCTCGCCGGCCGCGCGAGCTACCTGACGCTCTGGCCCATGACCCGAGGCGAGCAGCGCGGGGAAGGCCGGGCGGGCGCCTGGGACGCGCTCCTCGCCGCCGGCGACGGCGACTGGCTCGACCTCCTGGCGGCCCGACCCGAAGAGCCGGACGACTGGCGCGCGCTCGCCTGGCGCGGCGGGTATCCGACACCGGCGCTGGCGCTGGGCACATCCGCCGAGCGCGCGGTGTGGTTCGACGGCTACGCGCGCACCTACCTCGAACGTGACCTCCAGAACCTTGCCGCGATCTCGGCGCTGCCCGACTTCCACCGGCTGATGCGCGCCGCCAGCGTGCGGCTCGGCCAGCTCCTGAACCAGACCGAGCTGGCCCGCGACGTGGCGCTGCCGCAGCCCACGGTGCACCGCTGGCTCAACCTGCTCGAAACCTCGTATCTGCTCGTGCGCCTGCCGGCCTACGCGGTCAACCGCACCAAGCGCCTGATCAAATCGCCCAAGCTTTACTGGAGCGACACCGGCGTCGGGCTGCATTTCGCGGGTGAGGACGCACCGGGCGGCGCGCACCTCGAGAACCTGGTGCTCGGCGACCTGCTCGCCTGGCGCGACGCGCGCCTCGAGCGCGCCGAGCTTGGCTACTGGCGCACCACCCTCGGCGAGGAGGTGGACTTCGTGATCGAGACGGGCGGCAAGCTCCTGCCCATCGAGGTCAAGACGACGGCGCGCCCCCGCCTCGCTGACGCCGCGCACCTCCGCACGTTTCGCAAGGAGTACGGAAGCAAGGCGCGCGCCGGCCTGCTGCTGCACACCGGGAGCGCGCTCGAGTGGCTGGCGCCGGACGTGCTGGCCGCGCCCTGGTGGAGGGTCCTGTGAAGAAGAAGCTCATCGAGGTGGCGTTGCCGCTTGACGCGATCAACAGGGCTTCCGCGCGGGAGAAGTCGATCCGGCACGGGCACCCGTCGACGCTGCACCTGTGGTGGGCGCGACGGCCGCTCGCTGCTGCCCGGGCGGTGATCTTCGCGCAGATGGTGGACGATCCTTCCGCGAATCCTGATCTGTTTCCGACCGAGCAGGCGCAGGACAAGGAGCGGCAGCGCCTGTTCAAGATCATCGAGGAGCTGGTGCAGTGGGAGAACACCACCAACGAAAAGGTCCTGCAG
>JBBINC010000002.1:0-67389 GCA_037444085.1 Acidobacteriota bacterium
CAAGACCCCCGCCGCCCCTCACCTCTGGACTCCTGGAGGCGGCGTGATTCCTCTCCCCCACCTGTCCCAAGGAACCGGGCGCGGTTCACCAACGCCAGGCTGCTTGCCTGTTGACATCCGCACACGTTGAGTTATCATGCCTTTCCCTGGTGACGCGGGGTGGAGCAGTCCGGTAGCTCGTTGGGCTCATAACCCAAAGGTCGCGGGTTCAAATCCCGCCCCCGCAACCATCTACCAACAACGGCGCCAATCGGGTCGATTGGCGCCTCTTCGCTCTGTGCCCAGCATGACCATCGACTGCCGGGTGAGAGTCCCGGAGGGAGGAGGTTGCACCGACCTGAGCGAAGCGCAAGAGCGGCGCCGCGAGGTGCTGTCTGGAGGAAGCGTGGAGCGAGAGGAGCGGGCCGACGAACAGAAACCGGATACGAGGCGCTGCCGACCGGGGCGAGTGGGCGAAGGACCACGAAGCTCCAGCAACCAAGGGGAAGCGGCGTAGATCCGGCGGTCGTGCTCCGAGAGCCGATGGTCTTACCTGGGGAGATCTCGCCTTACGCCTGAAAGGGCGACGCGATGAGCGGAGCGAGAAGTCAGCAGAGGCCGTAGTACCGGGTCACCGGGAAGGGCCGAACGGAAGGGAGAGCGAGGCGGGCGTGGGTCTTGAGGAGGGAGAGCCTCAGAAGATCAGGCAACTGGAGCTCCCGTTTTGGCGACCGGGTGAAGCCTCGGGCGCAGAGCGGAGCGGGGAACCCTCATCGGCGGCGAACGGAGAGGCGCGCTCGGGCACGTGGCGACTGATGGAGGAGGTGGGCGAGCCAAGAAACCTGAAGGCGGCATTAAAGCGGGTACGGCAGAACAAGGGCAGCCCAGGCATCGACGGGATGACCGTGGAGGAGCTGCCGACCTGGTTGATGGCGAACTGGCGGCAGCTCCGTGAGCGACTGATCGCGGGGTGCTACCAACCGCTCCCAGTCAGGCGACAGACCATCCCGAAGCCCGCAGGGGGTGAGCGCGAGCTTGGCATTCCCACCGTGGTGGACCGGTTCATCCAGCAGGCGATCTTGCAGGTCCTGCAACCCCGATTCGACCCCGGCTTCTCCGAGCACAGCTACGGTTTCCGACCTGGCCGAAGAGCACACGACGCCGTGCGCTGCGCGCAGCGGTACGTCCAGGAAGGCCGTCGTTTCGTGGTGGACGTGGACCTGGCGAAGTTCTTCGACCGGGTCAACCACGAAGTGCTGATGGGGAGGCTGGAGCAGCGGATCGGGGACCGGAGAATGCTGGGGCTGATTCGACGCTATCTCGAGGCCGGCATCCTGGCCTCGGGCGTGGTGATCGAGCGGCACGAGGGGACGCCGCCAGGCGGACCCCTGTCGCCGCTGTTGGCCAACGTGCTCTTGGACGAAGTGGACAAGGAGTTGGAGCGACGCGGGCACACGTTTGTCCGGTATGCCGACGACTGCAACGTCTACGTGCGGTCACGGCGGGCCGGAGAGCGCGTCCTCGCCGGATTGCGGAAGTTGTACGGCCGACTCCGACTCCAGATCAACGAGGCCAAGAGCGCGGTCGACCTCGCAGTGCGAAGGCAGTTCCTCGGCTTCAGCTTCTGGATTGCCGCGGGCCGCCAGGTCAAGCTGCGAGTGGCCGGCAAGGCCCTTGCCGCGATGAAGGCGAAGGTGCGGGAGCTGTCCAACCGGAACCGGGGCCGCAGCGTGCCCACGGTTGCCAGCGATCTGGCGGAGTACCTCAGCGGCTGGGAGGAGTACTTCAAGCTGGCCGAAACGCCAGGTGTCTTCAGGGACCTGGACAGGTGGATCAGGCACCGGCTCCGGTGCGTGCAGCTCAAGCAGTGGAAGCGCGGGACGACCGTGTTTCGGGAGCTGCGGGCGCGTGGGATGTCGGTCGACGATGCGGCGCAGATCGCCGCCAACACTCGGCGCTGGTGGCACAACTCCGCACTCAAGCTCAACGTCGCACTGCCGACCCACTACTTCGACTGCCTTGGACTACCTCGCCTGGCGCCCTGACCTCAACCTTCCGAACCGCCGGAGGCGGACCCGCATGTCCGGTGGTGTGGGAGGGGAGCGGCGGTCACCTACCGCCGCCCCCTATCCCGATTCTTGGTGCGGTGCCGGAACGGCTATCCGAGTCGGGCGCAGTTCTGCAGCGAAACGTCCCGTCGGTACCCAACCGAGCCCATTCCCGTGAGTGGGCGCGAAACGCCCCGCCAGCGGGCGGGGCGTTCGGTGATCCTCCTGTCTATCCCAGCTACTCGGTTTGCCGTAGCTCCTGCCAGCGGGCATCCGCCATGGCAATGGTGCCGGCGGGGTCCTTCTCGAACATCTCCAGGGCCTGCTTGTTGGAGAAGAGGTAGGTGCGGCCGCCGACCACCTTGAAGAGCTTGGGATCGCTGGCCAGCTTCATGCCCTGGGCGACAGCGGTGGCACAGTTGCCGTCGTACGCCGGCAGGTACTTCTCCGGCGCCTGCTCGAACATCGCCTTGGCGTCGGCGTTGAGGAAGCGGTAGGTGCGACCCTGATGGGTGCTGGAGATTGCCGGGTTGCCCTTGACCGCCTTGCCCATGGCGGCGTACGCGACCGGGCAGTACCCCTTCAGGGCCAGCTCCGGTTGCTCGCCCGCCCAGACCACGGCGCCCACGACGGTGAGCAAGAGTACAAGACCGAGAAAACTCCTCTTTATCATCTCTTGATCTCCTTTTCTGGGGTGTCTCCCCCGCCTGCTAGGTCCGGCTAGGGGCGGATTCGTTACAGCGGGCGGTGTTCGTGACGCTGTGGCAGGGCGCCAGGGAACCGAGCTCTTGGCGTGAGCGCTCGAGGTTTGGACCGCCGGGCAGAGCCGCCTGGAGCTCGAAACCTCGCGGCGGCCGCAGCGTCCGACGCCACGAGCGCAGCAGCGGACACGTGTCGCATGCATCGGAATGGCACGAGCACGGCTTCGTGCGCTGCTCCGACCGACCGCTACGCCCCCCTTTCACTGCACTGGCCCTTCAGTCAAAGCCATCAACCTGCCGAGCCCGATCGGTCATCGCGCAGTGCCGGAAGCGGCGCTCGGGGGTGCGAAGCACTCTTGCTTGCCGGCGGCATCACGTCGCGCAGCAGGAGAGCCGGGCGGGGTCCTTGCCGAACGACAGCGCTGCGAGCTTGACTGCTTCCGAGAGCGTCAGATACGGATGGAGCGTTTCGGCCAGCTCGCGTGTCGTGATGCCGTGGCGGATCGCGAGCACCAGCTCCATGAGCAGCTCGCCACCCTCCGGGGCCAGGATACGGGCCCCGAGCAGGCGATCGTTCGCGGGGTCGCGGATTAGCTTGATGAAGCCACGCGTGTCGCGGGCCGCGCGGGCCCGCGGCACCGCCGCCATCGGGAGCACCGCCGTCTCCGCGGGAATACCTACGGCAGCGGCCTGGCGTTCGTCCATTCCGACCCCCGCCACCTGCGGGTCGGTGAAGATCACCCAGGGTACGGCGGTCAGATCGCGCTTCCCCCCCGCACCCGTCAGGGCGTTGTCAGCCGCCAGCTTGCCTTCGGCGGCGGCGGTGTAGACGAACATGGGCTCGCCGATCACGTCACCAGCGCCGTAAATGCCGGCGACGCTCGTCTGCAAGGTGTCGTCCACCACGAGGAAGCCGCGACGATCCGTGGTGACGCCGACGGTTTCGAGACCCAGCTGATCGGTGTTCGGCACTCGTCCGGTCGCCACCAGGATGTGGCTGGCGCGGAGCACGTCCTCCTTCCCCGCCGCCTGTGTGTGAACGACCACGCCGTCCTCATCTCGTCCGACCTTCGACACCGTCACCGCTGTGCGGATCGCGATCCCTTCAGCCTGCAGATAACCGGTCAGGGCGTCGGTGAGGTCTGCGCTCTCGGTTGGCAAGATCCGCTCGGAGCGCTGCAGCACCGTCACGCGGCTACCGAGGCGGGCGAACATCTGCGCGGTTTCGAGGGCCATGTAGCGGCCTCCCAGCACGATCTGCGACGCCGGCAGCTCGGCCAGCTCGAAGGCGGTCTCGTTGGTCAGAAACCCTGCGTCGCTGAGCCCCGGGATCGCCGGCACGGCAGGCCGGGCGCCGGTAGCGATGAGAAAGGCATCGCCGGTCAGCCGCTCGCCGTTGACGGTCACCTCCTGCGGCCCCGTAAAGCGGGCGCGGCCCGTGACCAGCCGCACGCCGGGCCGATCCGCGACCACACCGAGATACTTGTGCTGGCGCAACTCGGCGACGAGGGCCCGCTTCTGCTCGATCACGGCGCGAAAGTCGGAAAGCTCGCCGGCTGCTGCAATCCCCGCAAAGGGCACGGTGGCGGCACGGTGCAGCGCCTCGGCAACTCGAATCAGGGTCTTGGACGGGACACAGCCAACGTTCACGCAGGTGCCGCCGATGGGCAACCCGTCGTTGATGATGACGGCTTCGGCGCCGAGCTCGCTGGCCCGGATCGAGGCCGCAAACGCGGCCGAGCCGCCGCCCACGATGACGAGGCGCCGCGTTGGAGTGTGCGGAAGGGCACAGCAGTCGGACATCAGCTTCCCCCCTCGTCGATGACGAGGACTCGCGCAGGGTAGCCGACGGCGGCGGCAGCCGCCGCGAGCTGCTCGGGGGCGACGCGCGCCGGGTCGAATCGCACGATGGCACGGGGTGGGTCGAGGGTCACGTCGGCGGCAAGCACGCCGGGGACGCCGCGCACCGCCTTTGTGACGGTGGCCACGCAGCCGCTGCACGTCATGTTGTCCACCGCGAGCGTCACGCTGGCGGCCCTCCCGGGCACCGAGGCTGTCGTCGGATTCGCCACCAGCCGGGGCGTTACGTACGGCAGCACGAGCAGCCCGACCACCAGCGCCGCCACCACCCACAGGCCGACCCGCATCCCGCGGCGCGCTCCCGGCGCGGAGCACGTGCTGCCGGGCCTACAGGAGTCGGCCGGCGGCCGACGGTACTCGCGGAAGAAGGCGAAGCCCAGCAACCCCATGGCGGCGAGCACGAACAGCGGCCGGTACGGCTCCAGCGCCGCCAGCCCGCCGATCCAGGCGCCGGAGGCGCCCAGCGTCACGAGGACCAGCGGGCCCAGGCAGCAGATCGACGCGGCCAGCGCCCCCGCCACCGCGCCGGGCAGGCCCAGCCCGGTTCCCCATCGCTCCCGTGTGTCTTGGCTTTTCTCGTGTCCTTTCATTGTCCCCTCGGAGGGGCCGAATGGCGCGGCCCCCAGAGCCCATGTGCTGCTGAATGACGCGTCGTCACAGGCGCCACGCGAAGTAGCGCCTGAGGAGCCGCGCTCGTGACGGCGTCAGTCGGGTGCGGTTGTAAGCGTCGCCAACCTTGCGGATGGCCTCCGCCTGGGTGGGGTAAGGATGAATAACCGAGGCGAGGGTACTCAGCCCTACCTTGCCGACCATCGCGGTGGTGACCTCGGAGATCATGTCGCCGGCGTGGCGCGCGACGATCGTTGCGCCAAGGATCTCGTCGGTTCCCTTTCTCACGTGGACCTTGACGAAACCCTCGTCCTCGCCCTCGGCGATGGCGCGGTCCACCTCCGACATCGCAAGGGCGAACGTCTGAACCTCGATCCCCCTGGCGGCTGCTTCGCGCTCGTACAGCCCGACGTGGGCGATCTCGGGATCGGTAAAGGTGCACCACGGGATCGTCAGCCGGCTCACCCGCTTCTTGCCGGCGAAGCCGAAGAACGCGTTCTGAATCACGGCTCTGGCCATGAAGTCCGCGGCGTGGGTGAACTTGTACGCCGAGCACACGTCGCCGGCGGCAAAGATGCGGGGGTTGCTGGTCTGAAGATGATCGTCCACCTCGACCCCGTTCTTTCCATACCGGACGCCGGCTGTCTCGAGCCCGAGCCCTTCGACGTTCGGTACGCGCCCGACACCCACGAGGATCGCATCGACCTCGATCGAGCTGGCCGCCCCGCCGCGCTCCAGGTGGAGGATCTTGGCGCTGCCCCTCGCCTCGACACGCGTGAGCGCCGTGCCGAGCCGGACGTCGACCCCATCACGGAGGAGGGCGTCGCGGAGGATCGCGGCCGCGTCGGGGTCCTCCCGGGGGAGGAACTGCTCCACCATCTCGACGATGGTCACCGACGTCCCGAGGCGTGCAAACGCTTGCGCCAGTTCACAGCCGATCGGCCCACCGCCGAGGACCGCCAGGCGTGCCGGCTGCGCCGTGAGACCGAAGATCGTCTCGTTGGTGTGGAAACCGGCCTCAGCCAGTCCCGGGATCGGCGGCACCGCGGGCCGCGCACCGGTGGCGATCACGGCGCGCTCGAAGGGCAGCGTCGGCCCCCCCACCTCCACGGTGTCCGGCCCGCTGAAGCGTCCGTCCCCGAGGAAAATGTCGACGCCGTACTCGTCCCGGAACCGGCGGGCGGAGTCGTGCGGGCTGATCTGCGCGCGAATGCGCCGGACCCTCTCCATGACCTGAGCGAAGTCGACGCTCGTCCCATCGGGGACCCGGACGCCGAAGCGGGAAGCCCGGTGGACATCGGCCAGCGCCCGCCCCGCGCGGATGAGGGTCTTGGACGGAACGCACCCGACGTTGAGGCAATCCCCGCCCATCAGGTGGCGCTCGACGAGCGCCACCTTCGCGCCGAGCCCGGCGGAGCCAGCGGCGCTCACCAGCCCGGCGGTGCCGGCGCCGATCACGACAAGGTTGTAGCGCTCGGCCGGCTTCGGGTTGACCCAGTCGGGCGGGTGGACATGGGCGAGGAGCTTGAGATTGTGCTCATCGCGGGGCGAGAGCTCGGGCAGATGTTCGGTCATGACGTCGATTCTCCTTGGTTCAGGCTCGGTTTTCGGAAGCGCGCAGGGCGCGGCGAGCGCGCCGTACCGCGAACGTCAGGACGGCGGCAACAGTGACGATGACTCCGACCAAGGCCCACGGGATCCGGCCTTCGGCCAGGCCCCTGGTCACGGCGTCAGCGCCGACGACGTAGAGGACGGTGCCGGGCAGCATGCAAAGCCACGACCACAGGACGTACGTACGATACGGCACCCGCGTCAGACCGAAACCGTAGTTCAGCAGGTTGAACGGGAAGATCGGCACCAGCCGGGTGATCGCCACGATCATGGCGCCGTGCCGCTCCGTCATGTGTTCGAGCTTGGCGAACGTGGGGTTGCTCCCCAGCCACCCGGCCACCGCGTCGCGCGCGAACCAGCGCGCCACGGCGAAGGCTAACGCCGCGCCAAGCGTCGAGCCGACGCTGACGACGCCCACGCCGAGCAGCGAGCCGAACATGGCGCCGGCCGCGATGGTCAGCACCGAGCCCGGGATGGCGGCGACCACCGCCACGGCGTAGAGGGCAATGAAGACCAGCGGCCCCCAGGCACCGAGGCCGAGGATCCACCCTCGGAGCTCGCCGAGGCGCGCACCCAGCCCGAGCGCCTTGGCTGCGACCAGCATGGCGACGACGGCCACTCCCAACGCAAGCGGCCTCAGCCACGGCCGCCCCCTCCTTTGCTCACCGCGCTGCGCCGCCGAGTTCGCACGCTGCTCGCGTTCGAGAGATCCGTTCGTGCCCATCTCACTCCCCCCGAGCCTCGTTGAGGCTCCAGTCGTAGTCGAGGTAGGTGATGCGAGTGTCGGGGTTGCCGAGCGCCGCCCGGGCAGGCGGCGGCGCGTAGAGGGTGAGAAAAGCGCGCACCCCGCCGGCGGTCTCGAAGTCGGAGGCGAACCACTTGAAGATGGAAGACACGGCGATCGTGCGGCCATCGGTGCCGAGCTGCAGGCCGGCCGGGCGCGCCAGGTACCGGCGCGTCTGGTCGTCGAGCTGCTCGGAGAGCCGTGCGCCTTCGTAGGGCTCGGTGCGCAGGGGCGGGCACCCCAGCGCCGCGCACACCAGGGCCATGTGCACCCGAGGTTCGTGGAACTCCTTCCGAAGGATGTCGTGCTCGATGTCGTCAAGGGACATCTTCGTGCCGAGCACGGTCCACCCACGAGCGCTCCAGGCGCCGGAGATCTGGCGGATGCTCGCAGCAGGGAATCGCCACGCGGAAAATCCGCTCGCATGGATGGGGTAGTGAGCAAGGATCGTCTTCAGCGTGATGGCGTTGTACACGTTGATCCAGAACGCGATGCGGTCGGCGTCGCCCTGGCGAGCGAGCATCGCAGGATCGGCGGCGGCGAGGCCGGCGAGGTACAGGTCAAGCTGGGCCGGGTCGGCTTTAAAAGCCGCGTAGCGGACGCGACCCTCCGGTGTCACGAAGGTACCGAGGACATCGGCGTACGCCTGTTCCGCGGTGGCGCCGACAGAGGCACCCCATGCCTCCGGGCCACGCACCCCAGTTGCCGCCAGCACAACCATGAGAATGGAACTCCTAAAAGCAATCGGGTTCATCGAAGCGCTCCCTTGACGTCAGAGAGTCCAACGAGCGAGACAGCCGTTACACCCTTTCGCAGGTCACGGAGAGGCGCTCGTCGCAGCCCGTCCATGGAACGGACTTACCGCCACATCGTCCTGAGTGATGAGGGTTGGGAGGGGGTGGGGACGTGGGGAAGGCGGCGGTCAGGTCCGCTTCCAGTCCTGGAACCGGCGGAGCAGCTCGGCCTCGATCTCGGGCGGAGGCGGTTGGGGGGGTAGGCTGCCAAGCAATCGCTGCGTGGTCTTCATCTGCCGCAGGTACTCCCGGCAGTGGCGGCACATCCCGAGGTGGAGCTGGAAGCGCAGCCGGTCCCACCAGCTCAACCGACCCTCGACGAAGTCGGTCACGAGCTCGGTGACCTCGCGGCAGCTCAGCATGGTGGAGCTCATCGCTCGGTTCCCCCACTCCCCATCAGTGGCTCCAGCGCGCGCCGCAGCCGGGAACGGCCACGGTGCAGGAGCACCCGTTGGTTGGTCTCGGAAATCCCGAGAATATTACAGGCTTCCTCGGAGGAGCACGCCTCGACGTCGCGCAGCACCACGACGGCGCGCTGGGCCTCGGGAAGCTCTTCCAGCGCCGCATCGAGCCGGGCTCGGATCTGGGCCGAGGCGGCGAGACGCTCCGGGCTGAAGTCGTCCCAGGGTCGCGGCGGCTGGTCCCAGTACCCCGCGGCGTTGAACCGGGAGGGGTCAACAGCGGGTCCGTCTTCGTCGGACACGCTGGCCATCTCCGAAAAGAGCATCATTCGGCCGTCGCGCACCGCGCGGGTGCGGGCTCGGTTGGCGAGGATCGAGTAGATCCACGACTTCAGCGAGGATCGGCCCTCGAACCGGTCGAGCCCCTTGAGCACCGCAACCCAGGTTTCCTGAACGACCTCTTCGGCGGTCGCCGGGTTGGCGACGAAGGTGCGGGCAAAGCGCAACAGGTGAACGTGGTAGCGCGCGACAAGGTCCCGAAACGCGTCCTCGTCGCCAGCACGCAGCCGTGAAACCGTGATGTCGTCGGCGGCCACTGGCCGGAGTTTATCGCGATCCGCATGAGGTTCGCCACCCTGACGGCCGGGTCCGTCAGGGGACCGTGCAACGCCGAAGGGGCCCGGTCGTTGACGCCACATGCGCTGCGGCGAGTGCGCCGCGGATCAAGGGCCTATGTGGGCAGGAGGATCTCTTCCTGGCACCAGTACGCCTCCAGCTCGACACCGAGGCCGAGTGCCAGGCGGTTGACGAAGTTAAAGTACGCGACCACCTGGCACGCGTCGAGGATGGCGCGGTCGTCGAAGTCCGCATTACGCAACGCCGCGGTATCGCGTTCCCGGACCGCGCCGGGAGCGCGAGTCAGGGTCTCGGCGAAGGCACACAATGCCGCGTCCGCCGTCGAGAGCTGGGCGGATCGCCAGTCCCGCGCCACCGCCTGTACCAGCGCCTCGTCTTTCACCAACGCGCGGAGCGCCGCCCCGTGGTGGGTCATTCAGTAATGGCACGCGTTGACGGCGGAGACGACGAGCGCCAGCATCTCCCGCTGGGCACGCGTCAGCGGCGAGGGACCAAACATCAGTGTCCGATACAACCCCACGTGGGCGTCCAGGCTCGGGGGGTTGGCGCCGTGGATCCGCAGGATGTTGTCCACGGTTCCGTGGCGGTTGCGGTAGCGGGCGTTGACTTCAGCCACCTCAGGTGGTGCGTTCTCCTCCGAGATGTAGTCGATGAACGCCATGTCGTCTCCTTCGCCGGGCTGCGGGCATGATTCGTGCGGCGTCTACTCCGCAATGGCGCCGCCGCACGAACTGCCGGCGCCGGCCGTGCAGCCGTAGCAGTGCCGCCCTGTAATGATCCTCCGCGCGGCCCAGCGCTCGAGGTCGAAGTCGCGGACGTGGAGCGGCGCGCCGTGGTCGAGTGAGACGCGGAGGTCGAGCATCTGGTTGAAATCGCAGTCGTACACCAGCCCGTCCCAGCCGACCGAGACGGTGTTCCGGCACATCAGGCCGGCGACCGAGCCGGGGTTGAAGGCGTTGACGAGCAGCTCCATGTATGCCTGCAGGTTGCCGGTGGCCTCCAGCCACTCGAGGAAGCGGGCGATCGGCATGTTGTTGAGCGCGATCAGGCGGTCGAAGCTGACACCATGGTCCCTCTTCAGGGCGATCTTCCACTCCCGTTCCATGCCGCTCTGGCTGCCCGCGAGGAACGCGCCGGTCGGGTTGGACACCAGCGTCAGTCGGCGGCGGGGGTCACCCAGTCCGTACCCGTGCGCGTTGAGGAGCCGGAGGGCGCGGATCGACTTCTGGTGGGTGCCGTCACCGCGCTGGGCGTCGGTGTTGCGCGGGCGCAGGTGCGGCAGCGAACACACCACCTCCACGCCGCGCTCGGCGAAGAAGCCCGGGAGGTCGGCGAGCCCCGGCGTCAGCAGCACCGTCAGGTTGCAGCGGTCGATGACGTGTTTGCCCCGCGCCACCGCCTGGTTCACAAGGAAGCGGAAGCTCGGATTGAGCTCAGGGGCGCCGCCGGTGAGGTCGACGGTGTGGGCGTCGGTGCGGTCCAGCGCCTCGAGGCACATCTCGACGGTGGCGCGGTCCATGATCGCGTCGATGCGGTCAGGGCCGGCGTCCACGTGGCAGTGCCGGCATGTCATGTTGCACAGTTTGCCGAGGTTGATCTGGAGGATCTCGAGGCGAGCCGGCGTCAGGCTGGACCAGCCGGCCGCCGCCAGCGCGGCGTCGAAGTCGCCGCGGTGCGGGGCGTAGCCGAGGTCGAGGGACGCGAGGCGCGCGAGCTGTTGGGCGGGCTCGGCGAGCGGCGAGTGGCGGGCGCGCAAGGAGGTGCGGCCGTGAGGACCCTGCTGGGGGTGCACGCGGCCTCCCGGGGTCGGCGGGTTGACGGCGTCGTCCACGGCGCCCCTCACATCGACGCTTTCTTGGTGCGCTCGAGCATCTGCATGCCGTGAACCAGCGACGCGCCACCCCGGATCGCCACCGCGACATGCACCGCCTCGGTCATCTGTTCGAGGTCGGCGCCGTTTTTGAGACACTCCTGGGTGTAGCCGTCGATGCAGTACGGGCACTGAACGGCGTGCGCGACGGCGAGCGCGATCAGCGCCTTCTCCCTGACCGTGAGCGCTCCGTCGGCGAAGACGGCGCCATAGTAGTCGAAGAACTTCCTGGCCAACTCGGCGCTGCCCTCGCCGATGTTCGCGAAGGTGGCCAGATGTTCGGCCTTGTAGTAGTCGCTCATTCTTTCCTCCCCACTGGTTGGTTGGTCTCACCCGGGCACATCCCGTTACACTGGACGCGGCAATCCCAGCGATTCGTGCCATCTCACCCACTTCCCGGCTTCCGGCCCAGGGCGCGCTCAAGCCTCCTGCGCAGCGCCTCGCCAAGGTGGGCGTTGGCCAGGACGGTCTCCAAGTCTTGCAGCGTGTCCACGTCATGCTGAACGGACACCTCTTCATGCGCGATGCCCAGCGTGCCGATCCGCTTCCTCGTCGCCGTCAGGGTCTCAGGCGCAGACCACACCACGCCGGAAAACAGGTCGAATCCGGGCGCGAGCTGCCCGACCAGCCAGTAGCCGCCGTCTGCCGCCGGCCCCAGCACCACGGGGACGCGGGAGAGCGCGGTGGTCGCCTCCGTCAGGTGGCCCGCCGCGATCGCCGGGAGGTCGGAGCCGACCAGGACCACCGCGTGCGCGCCGGCTGCGAAGCGCCGCTCGAAAGCCGTCTGCATTCGCCGCCCCAGGTCCCCCTGCACCTGGATCTCGACGCGCGCATCGCTCGGAGGGCGCCAGTCGCCGAGGGGCGCTGCATCCGCCAGGGCCAGGGTGACTGGCAGGCCAGTGGCACAGACCTCGGCCAGTACATGGTCGAGGAGCGCCCGGTAGATCTCGGCGGCGGCATCCGGCCCGATCACCTTCGCGAGCCTCGTCTTCACCCGGCCCGGCGCCGGCACCCGCCCGAAGACGACGATCTCGGCCCTCACCGTACGCTCCGATACCAGCGCGCCAGGCGCTCGGGGCTGACGCCGAGACGATAGAGGAGCGGGAACGTCATGGTGCACAGACGAGCCCGCACCGGCAAGCGCGCGAAACGGCGGGCTGTTGTGCGCACCTCCAGGGGGAGGCGGCCCAGCCGGCCGATGCGGAGGCAGTGCCGGACCAGCTCCACGTCCTCCATGAGTGGGAGTTCCGGCACGCCTCCCACCGCGATGAGGACCTCGCGGCGCAGGAACAGCGCCTGGTCGCCGTACGGCAGACCGAGCCCGCGGCTGCGCAGGTCCAGCAGGCGCCACCAGCTCCGGGCCAGCCGCGGGGTGCTTCGCCCTGGAGGGGGCTCGGTGTGGAGGCGAAAACAGCCGATCGCCACGCTGTGGTCAGCCAACGTACGGCACACCGCCTCGTACCAACCCTCGGGCAGCCGGCAATCGGCATGCAGGAAAAGGTAGGCGTCGGCCTCCACGGTGGCCACACCCCGGTTGAGCTGGCCACCCCGCCCCGCCGGCCCGCTGACAACGCGGGCGTCACGGTTCGCGTCGGCGACCACGGCGACGGTCGCGTCCGTGCTGCCGCCGTCGGTGATGACGATCGACACGCCAGGAGGCCGACCGACCGCTTCCAGGCATGCGGTGATCGTCGCCTCTTCATTGAGGGTCGGGATGACGACCGCCAGGCCCGGTCTGCGGCCGCTCACGTCAGACGTCCTTCACCCGGCGGCCGGGCCCCCACCCCCACCCCGCCGGGCGTCATCGAAAGTACCGTCCGGCCTCGCAGCATGAGGTCGTACCGTTCACCCATTCCAGCTCCTCGCACGCAATACTACCGGGTGTCGTTGCGCAGGTTTTCCTTGAGCTTGGCGACCGGAGGAGGGAGACAACACTCATGCCGGGTGAGCGCAGGAGGGGTTCGCGCACCGGGGAGCCTCACATATCCAGCGTGATGGGCGTGTTGAAAAACGGCGGCCCGTGTGGACGTGGCGAGCCCCCGCAACCACAGACGACCTTCGGCCGCCGCGAGGCGGCCGTTTTCTCGGTTGACATACATAGAACATCAATGCATAATTGTTCTAGGCGGGGGGGGCGCCCAGGCCTCCACCGCCGGCGGATTCATGAACGTCGGAAAGGACCTCGTCGCCGCCTCGGCCACCCCCTTGATCCTGGCGATCCTCAGCGCGGGACCGAGCTACGGATACGCCATCCTCAAGCGCGTCGCGGAGCTGTCGGGCGGGGAACTGCAGTGGACGGACGGCATGCTCTACCCGGTGCTGCATCGCCTGGAGCGCAACGGCTACGTGCAGGCCATCTGGGGGCAGTCGGAGTCTGGCCGGCCGCGAAAGTACTACCGGCTGACGGAGCGAGGCGCCGAGGAGCTGGACAACCAGCGCCGGCAGTGGCAGGTGGTGAATGCGGCGTTGCGGCGGACGCTGTTTCGATCGTTTCAGATGGTGCCCGAAGGAGGGTGATGCGTGGCGCAGGAAGTCGAACATGCCAAGGAAGGAGCTGGTTGGTCGCTGGACGCGGCCATCGCCGAGTGGCGCTCCTGGGTCGGGCGACGGCAGGCGATCGATGCCCGTGATGCGGACGAGCTGGAAGACCACCTGCGCAGCCAGGCGGGCGCACTGGTCGAGGCGGGACTCTGCGACGACGAGGCATTCCTGATCGCGGTCAAGCGCATCGGGGAGCTGGATGCCGTCTCCCGCGAGTTCGCCCGTGAGCACTCGGAGCGACTTTGGAAGCGACTGGTCGTCGCTGCCGGGGCTGGCGAGACCAGGCACGACTCCCTCAACGGGGTCGTGGTCGCGGTCGCACTGGCCGTGGCCGCCGCGGTGGCGGTGAAGATCCCCGAACTGTTTGGCGTGCGCCTGCGGCCCGACGAGGAGCTGCCGGCGTTCTACCTGCGTAACCTGAGTCTCTTCGTGCTCCCCTTTCTGGCGGCGTTGTTCGCCTGGAGGCGAGCGCTACCGCCGCGGGCGAAGCTGTGGCTGGCGGCGCCGTTCGCGGTTGGCGCCACGGCGGTCAACCTCATGCCGTTCTCGCCGGGTGGAAGTACCGAGCTGTTGGCGGCGCTGCACCTGCCGATGGCGCTGTGGCTCGCGGTTGGCGTTGCCTACGCCGGCGGCCGCTGGCGCGACCACGGGGCGCGCATGAACTACCTGCGCTTCTCCGGCGAGTGGTTCATCTACTACGTCCTCATCGCCCTCGGCGGCGGCGTGTTGATGGCCGTCACCGCCTTCGTCTTTGGTGCCATCGGCGTGAAGCCCGAGCCGATCCTGCTCACCTGGGTCCTGCCGTGTGGCGCGGCCGGCGCCGTGCTCATCGCCGCCTGGCTGGGGGAGGCCAAGCAGAGCGTCATCGAGAACATGGCCCCGGTGCTGACGATCATCTTTACACCGCTGTTCACCGTCATGCTGCTCGTGTTCCTGGCGATCTGGGCGTGGACCGGCAGCGCCATCGCCGTCGAGCGGGACGTGCTGATCGGTTTCGATCTGCTGCTGGCGCTCATCGCCGCCCTGGTGTTGTATGCCATCTCGGCCCGCGAGCCACTGAAGGCGCCGGGTCTCTTCGACGCCCTGCAGCTCCTCCTCATCGTCTGCGCCCTGCTCGTCGATGGCGTGGCGCTGGCGGCCATCGCGGCTCGCATCGGCGAGTTCGGCTTCAGCCCCAACAAGGTCGCCGCCTTGGGCGAGAATATCATCCTGCTGGTGACGCTGGGGTGGTCCGCGGTGCTCTACGCGCGCTTTCTCGCCGGTCGCGCGGCGTTCGCGACGCTGGAGCGCTGGCAGACCGCGTATCTGCCCGTCTACGCCGGGTGGGCCTGGATCGTCGTCCTGGCCTTCCCGCCGCTGTTCTCGTTCCGGTAGGGAGCGACCCGAGGCGCGTCCGCCCCGGGCGCCGCCGGGCGGCGGGCTCTCCGACCGCGCATGGGCAGCCCGTCGGCCGGTGCAGGCTTTACGATTCAACTGTTGCCTATTACGATTATCTCGATGGATGAACGGAAACGTCAAATTCTCGCGCTGCTGCCCGGCCGCGAATTCCTCCGGCCAGGGGATGTAGCCCGCGCTCTCGGGGTGACGCGGCAGACCGCTCACCGTCACCTTCGCGGGCTGGTGGACGACGGAGCGCTGGAGGTCGAGGGCGCCGGCCGCGGCACCCGCTACCGGCGCCTGGGGTCGGTCGTGGCCCGACGATACCCGACCGCCGGGCTCGAAGAGGATCGGGTGTGGGCCGAGCTGAGCGGGATCGGGTCGAGCGCGGCGCGGTTGCCCGGTCCGGCGCGGGCCGTCCTGCACTACGCACTCACCGAGCTGGTGAACAACGCGATCGACCACTCCGGCGCGGCGGAGGTAGCGGTGGAGATCGTCGAGCGGGAGGGCACGGTCGAGCTGTGTGTCGAAGACAGTGGTGTCGGGGTCTTCCGGCACCTGCGCGACCGCCTCGGGCTCTCCTCGGAGCTTCAAGCGCTGCAGGAGCTGTCCAAGGGCAAGACGACGACCATGCCGTCGCGGCACACCGGCGAGGGTATCTTCTTCACCTCGAAGGCCGCCAATCGGTTCGAGGTCCGCAGCGGGCGGCTCCAGTGGGTGGTCGATAATCGCCGCGGCGACATGGCCGTCGGCGAGCTCGACCCGCCGGCGGCGGGAACGCGGGTGTGGGTCGAGATCGACCCGGACGCCGCCCGCGATCTCACAGCGGTGTTCGCCGAGTACACGGAGAACCTCGAGTTCAGCCGGACGCGCACGGTCGTGCGCCTGTTCGCCATCGGAACCGAGTTCGTGAGCCGGTCCGAGGCGAAGCGGCTCCTCCGCGGACTCGAACGCTTCCGTGAGGTCGTGCTCGACTTCGACCGGGTTCGACTGGTGGGGCAGGGTTTCGCCGACGAGGTCTTCCGGGTGTGGTCGTCGGCCCACCCCGACGTCCGCTTGATCCCCATCGCAATGAGCGAGCCCGTCGCCTTCATGGTCGAGCGCGCCCGCCGCGCGGGAAGCGGCCAAGCGGAGAGCTGATAGGGAAAAGACACGAACGGCCCCGGTGGCTTCCCACCGGGGCCGTCGCGCCGCGCGAGGCGGCCGGGATCAGGCAAGGTCGAAGCGGTCGAGGTTCATCACCTTGTTCCAGGCGGCAACGAAGTCGCGCACGAACTTCTCCCTGGCGTCGTCGCAGGCGTACACCTCGGCGAGGGCGCGCAGCTGCGAGTTGGAACCGAAGATCAGGTCGACGCGGGTGCCGGTCCACTTGACCTGGCCGGTGGCGCGGTCGCGCCCCTGGTAGACGCCGGTGGTCGCCGCCGGCTTCCACTCGGTGCCCATGTCGAGCAGGTTAACGAAGAAGTCGTTGGTCAGGGCGCCGGGCCGGTCCGTGAAGACGCCGTGCGTGGAGTGATCGACGTTGGCGCCGAGGACGCGCAGACCGCCGACAAGTACGGTCATCTCTGGGGCGGTCAGAGTGAGCAGTTGAGCCCGATCCACCAGCAGCTTCTCCACCGGCTGATCGGCGCTGGCGCTGGAGTAGTTGCGGAAGCCATCGGCCTTCGGCTCGAGAACCGCGAAGGAGACAGCGTCGGTCTGCTCTTGCGAGGCGTCGGTGCGTCCCGGGGTGAACGGAACCTCGGCGTCGAGCCCGGCGTTCTTGGCCGCCTGTTCGACGGCGGCGCAGCCGCCGAGGACGATCAGGTCGGCGAGCGACACACGCTTCCCGCCGGACTGGGAGGCATTGAACCCCTTCTGGATGCCTTCGAGGATCCCGAGGACTCTGGCCAACTGGGCGGGCTGGTTGACCACCCAGTCTTTCTGCGGCGCGAGACGGATGCGCGCCCCGTTGGCGCCGCCGCGCTTGTCCGAGTTGCGGAAGGTCGAAGCCGACGCCCAGGCGGTGGAGACCAGCTCGGAGACCGACAGCCCGGAGGCGAGGATCTGCTTCTTAAGGGCGGCGATGTCACCGGCCGAAATGAGTTCGTGGTCGACCGCCGGGACCGGATCCTGCCAGATCAGCACTTCGTGCGGTACCTCGGGACCGAGGTAGCGCGAGCGCGGCCCCATGTCGCGGTGGGTGAGCTTGAACCATGCGCGCGCGAAGGCGGCGGCGAACTCCTCCGGGTTGGCGTGGAATCGCCGCGAGATCTTCTCGTAGATCGGGTCCATGCGCAGCGCCATGTCCGCCGTCGTCATGATCGTCGTGACCTTCTTCGACGGATCGTGCGCGGCCGGCGCGAGGTCCTTCTCGGCTGGATTGACCGGGACCCACTGCCAGGCGCCGGCGGGGCTCTTGATTAGATCCCAGTCGTAGCCGAACAGCATGTCGAAATAGCCCATGTCCCACGTCGTCGGGTTTGGCGTCCACGAGCCTTCGATGCCGGAGGTGATGGTGTCGTCGCCCTTGCCGCTGCCAAAGGTGTTCTTCCAGCCCAGGCCCTGCTCTTCGATGGGGGCGCCTTCAGGCTCGCGGCCGACGTAGGTGTCCGCCGGGGCGGCGCCGTGGCACTTGCCGAAGGTGTGTCCGCCGGCCACCAGCGCCACGGTCTCCTCGTCGTTCATGGCCATGCGCGCGAACGTCTCGCGGATATCCCTGGCCGAGGCGAGCACGGTTGGAACCCCGTTGGGCCCCTCCGGATTGACGTAGATCAGCCCCATCTGGACAGCGCCGAACGGTCCCGTGAGTTCACGGTCGCCGGTGTAGCGCTCGTCGCCGAGCCAGGTGGTCTCGCTCCCCCAGTCGATGTCCTCTTCCGGCTCCCAGACGTCCTCGCGCCCGCCGGCAAATCCGAACGTCTTAAACCCCATCGATTCCAGGGCGCAGTTGCCGGCCAGGATCATCAGGTCGGCCCACGAGATCTTGCGGCCGTATTTCTTTTTGATCGGCCAGAGCAATCGCCGTGCCTTGTCGAGGTTGGCGTTGTCGGGCCAGCTGTTGAGCGGCGCGAAGCGCTGCGTGCCTGAGGAGGCGCCGCCGCGGCCGTCGCTGATCCGGTACGTCCCGGCGCTGTGCCACGCCATGCGGATGAACAGGCCGCCGTAGTGACCCCAGTCCGCCGGCCACCAGTCCTGCGAGTCGGTCATCAAGGCGTAGAGGTCCTGCTTCACTGCTTCCAGGTCGAGGCTGCGAAACTCCTCGGCGTAGTTGAACTTCTCGCCCATGGGATCGCCCGCGGGCGGGTTCTGGTGGAGGATCTTCAGGTTCAGCTGGTCCGGCCACCAGTCCCGGTTGGTCATCGCCCTCCTGGTTCGTCCGCCCGTCACCGGGCACTTTCTCGTCTCTTCTGACATCACGGTTCTCCTTTTCGTTGATCGCCCTGCCTTTGGTTCGCTGCTGGGTTGTCTTCGTGGTCATCGCTTCTGCGTCGAGCAGGTTGGACGGGGTCCGTCGCCCTCCCGATCCTTGACCGGGGCGGTGCCGTGGCGAGGCAGGAGGGGCAACGACCCCAGAAGATCACCTCGGCCTCCTCGATCTCGAAACCGAGGCCGTCGGGGGGGATCAGGCACGGAGCGGCACCGATCGCGCAGTCGACGTCGGTCATGCAGCCGCACGTGCGGCAGATCAGGTGGTGATGGTTGTCTCCCGTGCGGTCCTCGTAGCGTGCTGGCGAGCCGGCGGGCTGGATGCGCCGGATGAGGCCCACCTCGGCGAGAACGGCGAGAGCGTCGTACACCGCCTGGCGGGAGATGACGCCGATCTCTGCCCGGACCAACGTGGCAATCTCGTCCGCGGTGGAATGCGGTCGGGAAGCAACGGCGGCGTGCACCGCGAGGCGCTGCGCCGTGACGTGGACGCCGTGTTGGCGGAGCAAGTCGGCCGTGCTCTTGGTCATGTTTCAAGATTAACCCAAAAAATAGAGCATGTCAAGAAGTAGAGTGGATAGCGAGAAACTGCGGTTGGGGCGGGGCAAGGGGTGTGGTGGGGTCTGTGAGCTTTCGGCGATCGCCGCCAGGCGGCCATGAACGTGCTGCAAAGACGAGGGTTACCTTTTCTCCTGGGGAGCGGCAGCGGGAGCCGCCAGCGTGACCCTGCCCTCAAGCCGCCCGCCGACCGGGGTGTGGGCAGCGAGGTAGGAAACCAGGGCGTCGACGTCGATGATTCCGGTGTCGTAGCGAAATCCGCCGGCGCCGGCGATCACCGTGTGGCCGTTGCCGCCGGAGGCGATGAAGCTCGGGACGGTGATGCGGTAGGTGGCGAGGGGATTCGCCGGGGTGCCGGCGACGTGCAGGTCGAGCACCCGTTCCCCCGGGGGGCGCGAGGGGTCCACCCGGTAGGTGGTGCCGCGGGAGGGGTGCAGCAGTCCGTCGGCCTCCGCGGGGACTCGGCCCAGCGGCTGCTCCAGCGCGGCCTTCAGCTCGGCGCCGGTCAACTCCACCTGCACCAGGGTGTTACTGAACGGCTGCACGGCCAGGGCGTGGCCGTAGGTGACGGGGCCGGGCTCGAAGCCGGCGCGCACTCCGCCGGCGTTGACGAACGCCGCCACCGAGCCGGCCTTGACCGTGGCTTCCAGGGTGGCGTCGGCGATGAGGTTGCCCATGGGACTCTCGGCGTGCCGCGCGGTGATGCGGGTGGCGGGGATGGCTTCGGCGCACTCGCCCACCACCTGATCCCGCACCTGCGCCAGCGGCCGCTCCAGCGCCGCCACCAGAGAGCGCACGACCGGGTCCTCCGGCACCGTGGCGTCCACCGGGACGGGCGCCTCCCCGGACCAGCTCTGCACCCGCCCGTTCCCATCGAAGGTGACCTGGATGCGCCCCAGCACCCGTCCGCGGTCCCAGGCGTGGACGATGAGCACGGTGTCGCCGGCGCCATCGCGGCTCACCGTCGGGTACTCCCCCCGCGGCTGGGGCAGGCCCGGCACGCGCCCCAGCAGGGTGTGGCTGTGCCCTCCCACGATCACGTCGACCCCGCGCAACTCCCCGGCGAGTCTGGTGTCTCTCTCGAAACCCAGATGCGACAGCAGGATCACCTTGTCTACCCCGGACGCCGCGAGGGCGTCGAGGGCGGCCTGCACGGCTGGCCGTGCGTCGCCGGCGCGCACCGTTGGCCCCGGGTTGGAGATGCTCGCCAGGTCTTCGGGCACGGCGCCGATCACGCCGAGGCGCTCTCCCCCCACCTCGAGGACGATCCAGGGACGGAGCAGGGAGGCGAGCCGCGGCTCGTCCGAGACATCCAGGTTGGCCGCCAGCAGGGGGAACGCCGCCAGCTCGGCGAAGCGCGCCAGCGCCGCCGGGCCGCGGTCCAACTCGTGGTTGCCCACCGCCATCGCCTGGTAGCCGACGAGATTCATGAAGGCGAGGTCGGCCAGTCCCTCGTAGACGTTGAAGTAGAGCGTTCCCTGAAAGGTGTCTCCGGCGGACAGCAGCACCGGGTTGGGGTCGCCGGCGCGAAAGCGCTTCACCAGCGTGGCCTGCCGGGCGTAGCCGCCGAGGGTGAGTCCGCGCGCCGTCAGCGGCTCCACCTGGGCGTGCAGATCGTTGGTGTGCAGGATCGTAAGGGAAAACGAGTCGGCCGTGGCGGCGGGCGACCAGGTGGCGAGCAGCGCCACGGCGGCGACGAAGCATGAGAGTCGGCGAAGCATGAACGGCCTCCGAGCACGACCGCCCGGGTGCCCCCCGGCGGCAGTCGGCGGCGCCAGTGTAGCCGACGATGCCGGCAGGCCTACTCCGCGGCGGGCGTGGTCGCAGCCCCGCTCAGACGATGGACGACGAACCCCTCGTTTTTCCACACTACCGGCAGGCGATGGGGTGAGGGTTGCTCGATCACCGCGAACGAGGCCCCGTAGCGGCGAGCAGCATCGAGCAGGGTGGCGGTGGGCAGCGCGCGGTACGCCTCGGCGGTGCGCCGGGCGTTGGCGAAGTAGTCGCCGGCGAAGGCCGAACGGACACCCGGAAGGAGCGCGTCGAAACGCTCCCGCCAGATCGGGGCGTAGGCGGGGGCGAACGCCACCTCGAGCAACTCGGAGAGGGTCACCACCGTCGACCGGTGGGAGTGCACCCGCCAGTCCGGCACGTACAGCCACCACAGATGGGTCGGGGTGATGAACAGCGCGTCGCGCGGGGTGTTGTGGCGCGCCCACCGCTGGCAGCGCACCCACGCGCTGTTTCCGGCGCTCGCAAATACGCCTGGCCGCCACACGT
This sequence comes from Acidobacteriota bacterium, assembly GCA_037444085.1. Taxonomy (GTDB): domain Bacteria; phylum Acidobacteriota; class Thermoanaerobaculia; order Thermoanaerobaculales; family Thermoanaerobaculaceae; genus CALEVZ01. The sequence goes on from JBBINC010000002.1 coordinate 21,458, forward strand.
CCATGGCTCGCCCCGTCGCCACGTGCACCGCCAGCAGGCCGCCGACCAGCCCCAGCGCCGCGGCCCGGCCGAGCACCCTCGGCTGCCAGATTCCCCGGCCGGCGAACAGCACGACCGGGAAGGCCGCCACCGACAGGAGCGTGGCGGCCGCTGAGTGGACGAGGAATGCCGTGCGTCCGAATCCGCCCTCGCGCTAGGTGCGTGCCAGCAGCTCGGCGAAGTGCAGGTAGCCGAGGATCAGCAGCGGCACCCCGACGCGCACGATCTGCGCCTGGACGATCGCCACCACCGGCACCCACGTGGTGGTCACGACCTGGATGGCCAGCACCCCGAGTCCGGCAAGTACGAAGTTGGCCACCGCCTGATCGTGCGGCCGCGCAGGTGCAAGGTCATGGCGAGCAGGGTGAACGGCAGGACGAAGGTGCGCGGTAGGAGCTAAAACTCGAACACCGGGAATGCCCCGAACGACAGGTGCGGCATGACCAGCATGACCACCGCCAGCAGCGCGGCCAGCGGGTCGTCCCACAGTGCCCGGGCAAGGGCGAACAGCGCCCAGAACGTCACGTAGGTGGCGGCGAGGTGGACGGCGAGCAGCCTCGCCTCGAGCACCTCGGCCTGCAGCGCCGGCGCGAACGGCAACCAGAAGAAGGAGTAGTGGGTGTAGCGGAGATCGAGGAAGCGATCGCCAGGGAACAGGGATGGGTCGGCCCACGTGGCGAGGAACGGGAGGTGGATCGACTGGTCGCCGGTGCCGGCGTGAGAGCCGACCACCACCACCGTGATCGCGGTCGCCAGCGCGAAGAGCAGGTGCTGCCGCCATCGTGACGCAGCAAGGCGAGCGGCGAAGGCGATGAGGCCGCCGGTCGCCGGCGTGACGGTCACCGGCCGCTCCGAGGCGGAGGCGACGGCCCGCGACTCGCCCCGGGCGGCGGTCCGGGGGTGGGATTGTGCATCCTCACGGGGCTCGCAACGCCTCGGCTGGCCGGGTTCTCATCGCCTGCAGCGCCGGGCCGAGGCTGAACAGGACCCCGATCGCGACGGCGATGGCGATTCCCTCGGCCATCACTGCGAGGGGGATTGCGGGCGGCACGAGGCCGGACAGGTCGCCGGCCGGCAGCAGCTTCAGCCCGGCGATGGCGATGGGCGGCGCCAGGCAGGCGCCGGCAGAAACCTGGAGCAACGCCTCGCCAACCACCCGGCGCGCGACCCGCCAGCGTCTCCAGCCCAGGCTTTGCAGCACCGCCATCTCTTGCCGGCGCTCCACGACGCCGAGGCTCATCGTCGTGGCGACGGTCAGGGTGAGCGACCAGGACGGCCAGCAGCGCCAGCCAGCGAGCGTAGATGCGCACCAGGTCGAGGTTGCGCAGGCGAGAGGCGAAGAACTCGGAGGGGCTCGCCTCCAGGTTGGGCGACTCCCGGTGGATGTGATCGAGCACGGAGGTGACGTCGGCGTCGTTCGCCAGGTCCAGAAACGCCAGGTTGATGCGGCCGCCGAGGTCGAAGATGCGCTGGGTCGTGGGGATGTCGGCGATCGCGCCGGTGTCGAGGAAACTGCGGGCGGTGTGGTACAGCCCGACCACCTGGAGACGAGTCCTGGCCACCTCGACGAGATCGCCCGGTTGCAGCTCCAGTTGCTCGGCCGCCCTCTCGCCGACCAGCAGCTCGGCGCTGGCCTGAATGCCGCGGCCCGCGGTGATGCGGAGGCCGCGCAGGATGCGTTGCTGCGGGTCGAGGCCGAAGATGAAGAAGTAGTTGCGGGGATTCAGGCGGGTCGGGGAGACCACCACCTCCGACACTGCGGCCACCCCGGGCACCCTCCTGAGCGCCTCGAGGTCGCTGCCGGTCATCTTCGAGTCCATCGGGAACGGCGATCCGACGCGCATCACCGCCACGTCGGTGCCGAGTTCGTCGACCAGCCCCTGCGCCTGCAGCTTCATGCCGAGGGCGAGGGAGACCAGCAGGATGTAGTTGCCGGTGGCCACGGCGATGCCGGCGACGGTCAACAGGGTGCGCGCGGGCCGCCGCAGGACGCTACGAACCGCGGGTAGCATGTGGTCTCCCGTCAGCACCGGCAGCCGGCAGCGATGCCAGGTTATCCACCGGGTGCGCCGGCAAAGTGGCGCGGTTGGTCGCCAGCCGTCCATCGACCATGGTCACGACGCGGTCCAGCGAGGTGGCCAGGGCCTCGTCGTGGGTCACCATCACCAGGGTGCCGCCGCGCCGCTGCGCCCAGTCTCCAAGCGTGGCGACGATCGTCGCACCGGTGGCGGAATCGACGCTGCCGGTCGGTTCGTCGGCGAGCACGGCGCGGGGATCGGCGACGAGCGCGCGAGCCACGGCGACGAGCTGTCGCTCTCCTCCCGACAGCCGGGCGGCAAGGGTGGAAGCGCGGTGAACGAGACCCATGCGCTCGACCATCTCCGCGACCCTTTGCCGCCGCTCCCGCCGCCGCATCCGGCCGGCGAGGGGAAGGGCGATGTTCTCGGCCACCGTGAGGTGCGGCAACAACAGGTGATGGAACTGGAACACGATGCCGAGGTTGGCCCCGCGCCAGGCCTCGCGCGGGCGAAGCTCGCTCGCCCGCCGGCCGTCGATGGCCAGCTCGCCCGCATCAGGATCATCGAGGAGGGCGAGGAGAGAAAGCAGCGTCGATTTTCCGCACCCGGTGCGACCGACGATGCCGACCCGCTCTCCCGCCGCGATCTCCAGATCCACGCCGCGCAAGGCGGCGACGAGGCCGCCGTCGAAGCTCTTGGCCAGTCCTCGAGCGGAAAACGCCAGACCGCAGTTTCCAAGCGGTCCTATCGCACCGCCCTGCTGGCCGGCTCGCATCAAGCGCGCAACTCCCGGCTCGCCCCGGCTGCGAACGTTGCGGCTGCAAGCGCCACCGCTGGCTGGCGATGTTCTCCGTCCAGTGCTCCGCGAGGCTGGGCGCTCCTACCTGGCCGCTGCGTCGGCCTCGGGCTTCGGTCGGTTTGAGGTCACAGTGGGAGGATTCTAGCGGTGGCCGCGGTAGGCGACAAGCACCGCCGCGCGCCGCGTCGCGGCGCCTGGGGAGCGCTACACTCACCACCTGTGAGGCGCGCATGGCGGGAGTGAAACTGCGCGGCTGGCGCCGCATCGCCGCCGCAACCTGGCGGGCGCCAGACAACCCGCAGTACTACGGCGCTGTCGATGTCGATGCCGCGCCGCTGCTGGCGTTTCTCGACCGCGCCCGCGTGGCGGGCCGGGAGGTCACCGTCACCCACCTCCTCGGCCGTGCCGTCGAATACTCCTTCGGCCTCCATCCGGAGGCCAACTTCCGGCTGATCTGGGGTCGCGCGGTCCCGCGCCGCTCGGTGGACGTGCTCATCGTGGCGGCCATCGAAGGGGGGCGGACGCTGTCCGGGGTGCGGATCGACCACGTCGACAGGCGTTCGGTCTTCGATGTCGGCGAGGAGATCGAGCGGCGCGTGGAGGAGCTGCGCGCCGGGGAGGAGCGCATCTTGAAGCGCGGCACGACCGTGGCGGACTGGCTGCCCTGGCCAGCGCTCCGGCTGGCCCTCCGCTTCCTGCCGTGGCTCGCCGGCGAGGCCGGCGTCGATCTTCGCGCCCTCGGCATGCCGCCGTCGCCGTTCGGCTGCGCGATGATCACCAACGTCGGCGCCCGCTCTGGTGGAGGCGCGCGCCGTGCTGCCGGTGGTGGCCACCTTCGACCACCGCTACTACGACGGCTTTGCCGCCGGACAGCTGCAGCGCGTCTTCTTCGACTACCTTGCCGACCCCGGCGCCCACGAGCCTGCGCCGGACGGCCCGGCGGCGGCCGCCCGGGCGTAGCGCGGACAGGCAGGAGATCGACGCGCGCGCCCGCAGACCTCGCGCGGCGCCGTCGGAGCGCCGCGAGGTGGCGAACTCCACTCCACGCAGCGGATGCCAGCCGGGGCTGTCGGGGTGACGGGGCGGGAATGCCCGTGCGGTGAGCGGGGTTGTGGTGGGCAGCTCCTGTTGCCGCGGCGCGGCATCGCGGGTACGATGAGCCGTGAGCGCGTCGCCGATCGATGACGACAGACCAGGCTGGAGGCATGGCATGACCCCCCGACTCGAGTTTCGCAGCACGACCGACGCCTACCCCGATCTCTTCACGCCCGCCGTGCGCGCCGGGCTGGAGGCGCTTGCGCCGCTGGATGACCGGCGCCGGTCGCTGATGGCGGCGCGGCTGGAGCGCCGCGCCCGCCGGTTCGCCGAGCGCCGGTACATCGACTTCTTGCCCGCCGATGCCGTGATCCCCGGCACCGCGTTGCGCGTCCAGGACGCCCGCGACGGTAATTTCGACGGCGGCGAGATCCCGCCGGATCTGCGCCGGCAGTGGATCCAGGGCACCGGTCCGGCCACCAAGCCGCGCGCTTCCACCGAAAGCGGCCTGCGCAACGTCGCCTACGCCCTGCTCTCCGGCGCCGACGGCTGGATGTTCGACGGCGAGGACGCGCTGGGCCAGGTGCAGACCATGTCGCTGGACAATCAGCGCAACCTCAAGCTGGCCATCGCCCGGGATCGGCTGTTTCTGGATGTGGCGCGGCAGGTCGCCGAGGAGATGAACGCTTGGGCGCGGGGGTTCTTCGGCCGCGAGATCATCGCCGATTGGCGGGAACAGCTCGACTTCACCACGGTGATCTTCCGCTGCCGCGGCCTGCATCTGGACGACCGCCATGTGCGGCGCGCGGGCGGCGCCGGCTTCTCCGCCTCCATCGTCGACCTGGTGCTGTACGTGGTCAACAACCACGAGCGTCTGCGCGCTGCTGGCCGTTCGATCGTTCTCTACCTGCCGAAGGTCCAGACAGCCGAGGAAGCCGCCCTCTGGAACGACATGCTCGTCACTCTCGAGCGGCACCTCGACCTCCCGGTGGGCACGATCAGGGTGTACGTGCTGGTGGAGCAGATCGAAGCGACGTTCCAGCTCATGGAGATCCGCGCCGCACTGGCGCCGCACTTCGTGGGCTTCAACACCGGGCGTTGGGACTACATCAACTCGGTATCCGACGCGCTCGCCTGGGACGGGGCGTTCATCAATCCCAACATCGACGCCATCGTCATGACATACGGCTACATGCGCACTTACGAGGAGCGCGTGCGGCGGGCCGTCAACACCCCCGACCGCAACGGGCGCTGCGCCCTGTGGCAGGGGGGCATGGAGACCAACATCCCGGTGGGTACGCCCGAGGGTGTCGCCGCCGGCATGGCCCGGGCGGTGGCCGGTGCGGAGCGCGAGCAGCGCGCCGGAGCCTCCGGCAAGTGGGTGGCACACTGGAAGATGGTCCACATCGTCCGGCCCGTGTGGGAGAAGGCGGGGGAGGACAATCAGCTGGGCCGGAAGTTCCCGCCTTTGACGTACACCGCGGCGGACGCCGATGGCCTGCGCCTGCTGGAGCCCGCGCCGCGCAGCGTGCGCGGGGCGCGCGACCTGTTGAGCGTGGCACTGCAGTACGGCAACGCCTTCGGGCAGGGGTTCCAGGCGGCCGCCCTCAAGCCCGCCGACTTCTTCGGCGACGACAACGTCCTCTACCTCATGGAGGACATGGCCACCGGTGAGATCCGGCTGTCCATCCTGTGGGAGTGGCTGCACAAGCAGGCGCGCTTCAACGAAGATGACCCCGAGTCCGGGGTGAAGGCGGGGGATGTGGTCAGTCGGGAGCTGTTCGATGTGCTGCTCGAGCAGGAGTACGACAAGCTGCGCCGCGCCTCCAACCGCGACGTCCACGACGAATCCAAGGACACCACTCTGCCCATCGCCCGGGAGATCGTCGCGGCGTACGTGACCTCGGAGGTCAAACCGCCGTGGTACGTGGATCTGCTGAACATCAATCTGGACAACCACGATCTTTCGCTGGCCAGGGAGCGCATCGCGCGCTTCCTGGAGGCGTTCCGCAAGGACGGCACGCGGATCACCGAGAACCTTGATTTTGACGGCAGGCAGTAGAGGGAGAGAGGCCATGAAGACCTTCGACGAGAATCTTCGGGCGGTGCACGAGTGGTTCGCCAATGAGCGCTTCGCGGGCATCATCCGCCTGTACTCGCCGCGCCAGGTGGCGGAGCAGCGCGGCACCATCGCGGTGGAGTACCCGGTGGCGCGGGATGCGGCGGCGGCCTTCTTCGCACGGCTGCGGCAACTGTACTCTGAGCGTAGGAGCATCACCACCTTCGGCCCCTACTCGCCCGGGCAGGCGGTGACCATCAAGCGCATGGGGATCGAGGCGATCTACCTGGGCGGCTGGGCGACCTCGGCGAAGGGCTCGATCACCGAGGACCCCGGCGCTGATCTGGCCAGTTACCCCTTGAGCCAGGTCCCCGACGAGGCGGCGGCCATCGTGCGCGCCTTGCTCACCGCCGATCGCAACCAGCAGTACCAGCGCGCGCAGATGAACGAAAAGCAGCGCAACGAGACCCCGGCCATCGACTACCGTCCGTTCATCATCGCCGACGCCGACACCGGCCACGGCGGTGATGCCCACGTGCGCAACCTCATTCGCCGCTTCGTCGAGATCGGTGTACCTGGCTACCACATCGAGGATCAGCGGCCGGGCACCAAGAAGTGCGGCCACCAGGGTGGCAAGGTGCTGGTGCCCTGCGACGAGCAGATCAAGCGGCTCAACGCCGCCCGCTTCCAGCTCGACGTCATGGGCGTGGCCGGGATCATCGTCGCCCGCACCGACGCCGAAGCGGCGAACCTGGTCGACAGCCGCGCCGACGAGCGCGACCAACCGTTCATTCTCGGGTCCACCAATGTCAACATGCCCTCCTACCGGGCCGGCTTCGTGGCCATGCTGCGCAAGCTGCACCGGCTGAATCTCGCCGAGTTCAACGGCCACCTGCTGTTCGGTCTCTCGGAGCAGGAGCTGGAGGCCGCCGATGCCTGGCTGGAGCGATCCGGGCTGGCTGGAGTCTTCGCCGCGGCGGTGCAGTCCTACCGCGAGCGCCCCGGCGCCAGCGCCGACCTGTTCTTCGACGGTGTGACGTCGCGCTTCGCGGAGCAGTGGGAGCTGGAGGCGGGGCTGCACACCTACGGCGAGGCGGTGGCCGAGGTGCTGGAGTTCCGCGCCGCAGAGGGGGAGATTTCGGACAGCGCCGTGGCCGAGTGGAGGCAGTTTGCCCGCACGGCGTCGTTCAGCGACGCCCGGCGACGTGCCCGGTCGCTGGGGGTGAGCCTGGTGTGGGACTGCGAGCACGCGCGCACCCCCGACGGCTACTACCAGGTGCAGGGCGGCATCGAGTACGCCATCGCCAAGTCGCTGGCCGTCGCCCCCTTCGCCGACGTCCTGTGGATGGAGACGGCCACCGCCAATCTCGATGAGGCGCGGCATTTCGCCGAGTCGATCCACGCCGTCTATCCCGACAAGATGCTGGCGTACAACCTGTCACCGTCGTTCAACTGGGACTCCACCGGGATGAGCGACGAGGAGATGCGGCGCTTCCCGGAGGAGCTGGGCAAGCTGGGGTTCGTGTTCAATTTCATCACCTACGGCGGCCACCAGATCGACGGCGTCGCGGCCGAGGAGTTCGCCACCGCCCTGCGCCAGGACGGTATGCTGGCCTTGGCTCGATTGCAGCGCAAGCTGCGGCTGCTGGAGTCGCCGTACCGTACCCCGCAGACGCTGGTGGGCGGCCCGCGCATCGACGCGGCGCTCGCCGCGTCCTCCGGGCGTACCGCCAGCACCAAGGCGATGGGCAAGGGTTCCACCCAGCACCAGCACCTGCTGCAGATCGAGGTGCCGAAGAAGCTGCTCGAGGAGTGGCTGGAGGTGTGGTGCGCCCACTACCAGCTGCCCGACCGACTCAGGGTCGACCTCAAGCCGTACCGCGCCGGCTCGGAACTGCTGGAGCTGTCCATCCGGCGAGGGAGCGAGAAGGTCGCCAACGTCATCTTCGCCGCCATCCAGGACCGCCAGGAGCGGGTCATCCTGTCGGTGCGCGACCAGAACACCTTCGACGAGACGCTGCGCATGAAGCGGCTCATGACTCTCGTGCACCTGTGGCTGGTGCACCGCTACAAGGCGGCATCGGTGCACTACGTCACCCCCACCGAGGACAACCGCTACCAGGCCGGCAAGATGAAGGGGCAGGGAGTGTTCGTGCAGGTCTCCGAGGAGGTGGGGCAGATCATCGTTGCGGACGTCAACCTCGAGCGGCTCGCCGCCCTGCTGCATCCCGACCGGACCGCGCTGGGCCGGCTGATCCGCAAGGAGGGATAGCCTTCCCGGGCCGCCGCCGTGGCGGGCGGCGGCCGGAGGCCCCGATCGCCGGGGGGCAGCCGCGCCGCTCCCCGGTTCGCTTTTCTCATCCAGGGCGCCGGCATCGGGCAACGCCGCCGCGTGGCGTGAGGGCATGGGCCGAAATTCTCGCGGGAGATTTCTCCTTGTCGGAGGTGAGGTTTCCCCTTCGCCAAGTGCAGCGTCGGGCGCGCCGTGGAGGCATCGAAGTGGACCAGCGGATCATCGATCTCTCTATGACAGCTACACCCACGGCGGCATGAACCGCCGTGACTTCCTGTCGCGGCTGGCGGCGCTGGCTGGAGGTACGGCGGCGGTGGCGGGTTTCCTCGCTGTTCTGCAGAACGACCCTGCTCATGCCGCGGTCACCGCCGCCGATGACGAACGCCTGGTAACCTCGGAGCCCGGGTTCCCTTTCGAGGGCAAGCAGCTGTCGGGGTACCTGGTGCGTCGAACGAGCGGGGGGAAAGGTCCGGCGGTGCTGGTGATCCACGAGAACCGCGGGCTGAACGCGCACATTCGCGATGTCACCCGTCGTTTCGCGCTGGAGGGGTTCCTGGCCTTTGCCCCCGACATGCTCTCGCCCGGCGGGGGCACGCCGGCCGACGAGGATGCGGCGCGGTCGATGATCCGCGAGTTGAACACGGCCGAGACGGTGGCGGGTCTGGCGGCAGCCGCAGCGTTCCTCTCGAATCACCCGGAGTCGACCGGGAAGGTCGGCGTGGTGGGGTTCTGCTGGGGTGGCGGCATGGCCAACCGCCTGGCGGCCTCAGGCGCGCCCGTCGCCGCCAGCGTGGCGTACTACGGCAGCCAACTTGCCGTGGAGGACGTGCCGAAACTCCATGCGCCGCTGCTGCTGCATTACGCCGGGCTGGACGAGCGCATCAACGCCGGCATCGAGCCGTTCGTGGCAGCGCTTGAGCAGCACGGCAAGGCGTACGAGTTGCACATGTACGAGGGCGTCAACCACGCCTTCAACAACGACTCGTCGAGTGCCGGCTACGACCGGCCAGCCGCCGAACTGGCGTGGGGTCGCACCGGCGCTTTCCTGAGGAGGCACCTGTGGCCATGAGCGCCGTTCGCGGGCATGGCCCGGCGCGGTGCGGCGGTTTGTCGCAGGCGCGGGGGCCGTGCTTCGGGCGCGGTCCGCGGCGCCGGCGCGCGAGTGTGCGGCGATGCTGACCACGGGCAGCAACGTTGGACCCTACAGGGTATTGAGCCAGCTCGGCGCCGGCGCCATGGGCGATGTCTGGCGCGCCCGCGACTCGAGGCTGGGGCGAGAGGTTGCGCTCAAAGTGATTGCTGCGGATTTCGTCGCGGGCGACCACCGGCATGCCCGCTTCGAACGGGAGGCGAAACTCCTGGCGGCGCTCAACCACCCCCACATCGCGACCCTGTACGGGCTCGAGCACGTCGACGGACAACACGTCCTGGTCATGGAGTTGGTGGAGGGGGAGGGTCTGGATCAGCGGCTGACGCGAGGTGCGCTACCCGGCCCGGAGGCGGTCCGGATCGCGCTGGAAATCGCCGAGGCGCTGGAGGCAGCGCACGAGGCGGGCATCGTCCACCGGGATCTGAAGCCGGCCAACATTCGCATTCGCCCCGACGGGACTGTCAAGGTGCTCGACTTCGGCCTCGCCAAGGCCCGCGAGGCGCCTGGCGCCGGAAGCAGCGCGTCGCTGTCGCCGACGCTCACCCAGAGCCACACGCTCGCCGGGGCGATCCTCGGCACCGCCGGGTACATGTCGCCGGAGCAGGCGCGCGGCCAGGAGGTCGACCGGAGGGCCGACATCTGGGCCTTCGGGGTGGTGGTATGGGAGATGCTGACCGGCCAGGCGGTGTTCGCCGGTGAAACGGTCTCGGACGTGTTCGCCGCGGTGCTGACCCGCGAACCCGACTGGTCCGTCGTGGCCCGCCAGCACGGCACTGGGGTCGAGACCGTGCTGCGCGGCTGCCTGGCGAGGGATCCCCGCCGGCGTTTCAGGAGCGCCCTCGACGCTGGCCTGCTCCTGGAGCAAGCACTGCGAGCCGGGGCGTTCCGTGACGCGGCGGCCGCCCTCTCCGGGCGCTCCCGGCGGGCCCCGGCGCTGCGTGCGGCTGCGCTCGCCATCGCTGGGGTGGCGATTGGAGCGGGGGCCATCGCGTGGCTGCGCGGGCCAGCGCCCCCCGCCGAGGTCACCCGGCTTTCACTGCTGGAGCCGGGCATTGTCTTGTCGGCGGGGATCGCGCTCTCTCCGGACGGGCGCCGTCTCGCTTTCGTGCAGGGGCACGACAGGGGAACGGCGCTGGCCCTCAGGAGCCTGGACGCCTTTGACTCGGTCTCGCTTCCCGGTACCGAGGGGGCGACCGGGCCGTTCTTCTCCCCCGACGGCCAGTGGGTGGGCTACTTCACGCGCACCGAGCTACGGCGGGTGCCGGTGGCAGGGGGAAGCCCACGGATTATCGCCAGCTTTGGCGGCAGGGTGCGCTTCGATCCCTGGAGCCAGAGCAATTTTCCCACCGCGGACTGGGGGCGCGACGACACCATCGTCTTCTCGTCCGGGTTCTGGAGAGAGCCAGCGACGCTCACCGGGCTGTTCACGGTGCCGGCGGTGGGGGGGGAGCCACAGCCCTTGACCACGCTGGACGGGACGGAGCTGGGCCACCGCTGGCCGGGGTTCACGCCAAACGGGGACCACGTCGTGTTCACGTCCGTGGGCAGGGGGCCGCGCAACCAGCACATCGACCGCGTCGACTCCTCAGGCGGCGGGCGAATCCGCCTGCACACCGGCCTGGCGGACGGCCGAGTCGTGTCCTCCGGCTCGCTCGTCGCCCTGGACAGCTACTACACCCGGCTCGTCGCGGTGCCTCTGGACCGCTCGGGGACCCGGCCGGTCGGCCCCCCGGTACCCCTCATCGAGGGCCTCAACACCACGCCCGCCCAGAGCTACGCACTCTCCCCCACCGGGGCCCTGGTGTACGTCGCGAGCGGCGGCGGTGAGGGGGAGAACCGCCTGGTACGAGCCGGGTTCGACGGCTCCCTGACCACCCTGCTCGAGCGTCGCGGCAACTGGTATCAGCCGCGGGTCTCGCCGGACGGACGCACCCTGGCCGTGCGGGAGATCGGCGAGGAGTGTCGAATCTGGCTTTTTGACCTGCAGCGGCAAACCTTGACGCCGCTGACCACCGGCGGCGACAACCACCAGCCGGTGTGGACGGCGGATGGCCGCGCAGTGGCGTACGGCAAGGAAGAGCTCGCCGCGGGCGTGCGCGGGCTGTTCCTCCAGCCGATCGACGCCAGCACCTCGGCGAGAGAGTTGCTGGGCTGGGAAGGGAACCGCTCGTCGCACTCGCTGTCGGTGCCGTACCCCAGCTCGTTCTCGCCTGCCGACGGGACGCTGCTGTTCGAGCAGTCGACGCTGGCCACCGGATCCGACCTGTGGGTACTCCCCCTGGGCGCCAGCCAACCGCAGGCCTTCCTGGCGACGCCGGTCTTCGAGGGGGACGGCGCCTTTTCTCCCGACGGCCGGTGGATCGCTTACGTCTCGGACGAGAGCGGCCGCCAGGAAGTGTACGTGCGCGGTTACCCGCAGGGGGGGCGCGTGCAAATCTCCTCCGTCGGGGGCGAGTGGCCGATCTGGGCACTTGACGGGAAGCGTCTCTTCTACTCTCAGTTTCGCCGGGTGATGGGAGTGGACTTTGATGGGCGGGCAAAGCGAGCCCGTGGTTGGTCGCCCGCAGGAGGTCCTGGCGGGTTTCGAGGTCGGTCGCGGCACCTTCGATCTCATGCCGGATGGGACCAGCTTCGTACTGGCGCAGCCGGCCGTTGCGGGAGTGGTCGAACTCAGGGTCGTGCTCGCCTTCGACCGGGAGTTGCTGCAGTTGACATCCTCCCGGCGCCGGCCCTGATCGCGCTCCCGAGGGATCCCTGAGGCGAAACCCGATCATTGCCTTCTCTTGATAAGACTGCGCATGATGTCACCGAATTTTGATGGCAAAACCATGCGCAGACGCACGTGGTGCCTGGCCATCCCTTTGGCATCGGTGTGTATAGTTTTCGTCGATGCCGGCGGGCGGCATCTGGACTCTGCAGCTCACCGACGACACGACCAACCCGAGTGGCGGCATCCTGCAGAACTGGAGCGTGGAGGTCTGCGGCGACCCACCTCCGGCCTACGGCATCGAGCTGACCAAGACGGTCGGCCTGGAACCCGGCGTGTGCGCGACCACTGACTCGATCGTCGTGCCGCCCGGTGGGTTTACCGTCCACTATTGCTACACGGTGCGCAACCCCGGACTCAACCCGGTCAACCTGCACGACCTGATCGACAGCGAATTGGGCACCATCTTCACCGGGCTGTCCTACCCCCTTGCGCCTGCCGCGACCTACTCACCCATTCAGGCGGCCACGGTGCACGCCACCGTCACCAACACTGCCACCTGGACGGCCGGCGACGGCACAGCCACGGCCTCCGACAGCGCCACCGTCACCGTCCTGCTGCCGGCCAACGTCAGCGGCACCAAGACCGTCGCGGGCACCTTCTCGCCGCTCGGCACGGTCACCTCCACCATCGTCCTCACCAACGCCGGACCCGGGATCCAACCCGACAACCCCGGCGACGAATTCATCGACACCCTGCCGGGCGAGCTCACCGCCACCGGAGTGAGTGCCAGCGCGGGCAGTGCCTTCCTGGCGGGCAACACGGTGACCTGGAACGGCAGCCTGGCGGCCGGCGCCACGGTAACCATCACCGCCACCGCCAGCGTCAACTACCTGCCTGGCGGAACGGTGATCTCCAACCAGGGGACGATCTTCTACGACGCCGGTGGCGACGGCACCAACAGCGCCACGCGGCTGACCGACGACCCGGGGGTGGCGGGGGCGGCCGACCCGACCGACTTCGTGGTCATCGCCCTGGAGCCCATCCCGACCCTGCACGGGGTGGGTCTTGCCACCCTGAACCTGCTGCTCGGCATGGTCGCGGTCCTGGCCTTGCGCCGTCACTCGTAACTTCGAGCCTCACTCCTTCCTCTGCGGCCCCGCTCCGGCGGGGCCGCAGTGCGTGAGGGGGTGGCAGCCGCGCTGACGAACCAAGATCAGCGTCTGATCGAGATCAACGAGTCGGGGACGTTACGCCTCACCGCGGTGGAAACGGGTGCGGTACTGGCCGGGGGTGAGGCCCACGGTGGCGCGGAAAGAGCGGGTGAACGCCGACTGGTCGCAGAAGCAGCAGGCCAGGGCGATGTCGGCGAGGCTGCGAGAGCCGGCGGCCAGCATGGTACGGGCGGCCTCGGTGCGCCCTCGGGTGATCAGGTGCGCCGGGGTGAGGCCGAACAGGGCGCGGATGCGCCGATTGAACTGGTAGACGGAAAGCCTGGCGGTGGCGGCGAGTTCTGTCACCGTGAGGGGAGCCTCAAACTCGGCGTGGATGCGCTGGACGGCCTCGGCGAGGTCGGCGAGCGAGTGGTGGCCGGGCAGGGCGTACTGGGCATCGGCGAGACACTCCCGCGAGGCCGACCACGGCGCCGTGGTCGTCGCGCAGGGGGATCTTGTGGGTGCTGCACCATCCCTCGCGGTGGTGGGGATACAGGTGGAGTTCGAGCACGTCTTCGAGAGGGCGACCAGAGCGGCAGACGACTCGGTCCTGCCTGCTGTACCGTGCACCCAGCGGCGGTGGGAACACCTCCTCCGCGGTACGTCCGATGAGTGCGGCCTTGCCGGGCAGGGCGAGGCGTCTCACCAGGGTTTCGTTGACGGCGATGTAGCGACAGTCAGCGTCCTTGAGGAAGAACACCACGTCCGGCAGTCGGTCGAACAGCTCGACCGTCCACGGGGGCACGCGGATCGACGAGTTGCTGTTCGTCTTGGCCATACACGTCTCAAGACTCGCGGGGATGTGCCGAAAGTCCAGTTCCTTCTTCGCGATCATACAAGAGACCCGGGGACGGTGTGGGCACGCTGAAGGAGCGAGGTCGGCGTGGCCACGGAGAGAGCGAGGACCCAACCCCGGGGCGTCATCTTCAACGTCCAGCGGGCGTCGTTCCACGACGGACCGGGAATTCGCACGACGGTCTTTTTCAAGGGATGTCCGCTGCGCTGCCCCAGGTGCCACAACCCGGAGGGGGTGCGGCACGGGGTGCAGGTCGGGTTCGACGAGGGGCGGTGCCTGCACTGCGGCGCCTGCCTGGACGCATGCCCCCTCACGGATGGACCGTTGCCCCCGGGTGCGCTGCTGGGGAGCGCGGGGTGTACCGCCTGCCAGGCGTGCATCGCAGCGTGTCCCGGTGGGGCGCGCCGGCTCCTCGGCCGCTGCGTCACCGTGGAGGATCTGCTCGCCGAGGTGGGACGCGATCGACCGGTGTTCGAGGCCTCGACCGGTGGCGTGACCTTCTCGGGGGGGCCTCTGGCGCAGGCCGACTTCCTGTGCGCCTGTCTGAAGGGGTGCCGCCGGGCGGGGATCCACACCGCCGTGGACACCTGCGGCGCCGCGGGGGAGGACACCGTCGTGGCGGTGGCCTCGCGCACCGACCTGCTCCTGTGGGATCTCAAGCACCTTGACCCCGATCGCCATCTCGCGCTCACCGGCATGCCGCTGGCCCCCGTGCTCGCCAATCTGGTCGCGGCGGCCGCCACGGGAGTGGCGATCTGGCTGCGCCTGCCGGTGCTGGCCGGAGTCAACGACGACGCGGATCACCACATCCAGGCGGCGGCACGCCTCGCCGCGGCCACCCCCGGGGTGGAGCGCGTCTCGCTGCTGCCCTACCGCTCCACCGGCACCGGCAAGCTCGTCCGCCTGGGCAACCGCGGCGGCAGTGAGAGTTTCGCTGCGCCGCCGCAGGAGCGACTACGCGTTCTGGCAGCCGTGCTCGCTGCCAGCGGGATCGAAACCACCATCGGAGGTTGAAGTCATGAACGCTCGCACTGCACGCCTGCGCCAGGCCAGTCTCGACGCGCAGCCAACCCTCTCGGCGGAGCGCGCCGAGCTGCTCACCGCCTTCTACCGCGAGAACCACCTCCGCTTCTCCACCCCCGTGCTGCGTGCCCGGGCCTTCGCCCATCTGTGCGAGCACAAGACCATCTGGATCGGCGACGGCGAACTCCTCGTCGGCGAGCCCAGGCCCGCCCCCAAGCAGGTTCCCACCTACCCGGAGCTGACGTGTCATTCCCTGGACGACCTGCACATCCTCGACACCCGTCCCAGGACCTCGTACCGTGTCCCCCCCCGCCTGCTTCGAGGCCTACGAGCGCGCCATCATCCCGTACTGGAACGGACGCAGCCTGCGCGATCGCATGATGGAGCTGCTTCCCGCCGAGTGGCACGCCGCCTACCAGGCGGGGGTGTTCACCGAGTTCATGGAACAACGCGCCCCAGGGCACACGGTGCTGGATGGCAAGATCTACTCGCGGGGGCTGCTCGACTTCAAACAGGACATCACCGTCGCCCTCGCCGGTCTCGACTGGGAGCGCAACCCCGAAGCGCTGGACCGGCATGAGCAGCTCACCGCCATGGCCATCGCCTGCGACGCGCTGATCCGCTTCGCCGAGCGCCACGCCGAGCTGGCGGAGAACCTGGCGGGCGACTGCGGCGACCCCGGCCGGCGCGACGAACTGGCGCGCATCGCGCAGGCGTGCAGGTGGGTGCCCGCTCATGCCCCCCGCGACCTGTGGGAGGCGCTGCAGGCGTACTGGTTCTGCCACCTCGGGGTGATCACCGAGCTGAATGGCTGGGATGCCTTTTCCCCGGGTCACCTGACCAACATCTGCTGCCGTTTTTTCGACGCGGTTTGGAGGATGGCACGCTCGGCGAGGCGGCGGCCCGCGAACTGATCGAGTGCTTCTTCATCAAGTTCAACAACCACCCGGCGCCGCCCAAGGTGGGCGTCACGGCGGCGGAGAGCGGAACTTACACCGACTTTGCCAACATCAACCTGGGTGGGCTGCTGGCGGATGGGTCGGACGGCTCCAACGAGGTCACCCACCTGCTGCTGGACGTCATCGACGAGATGCACCTGCTGCAGCCTTCATCCAACGTGCAGGTTTCGCGCAAGACCCCCGACGCAGTGCTGGCGCACGCGCTGCGCGTGATTCGCCAGGGGTACGGCTTCCCCTCGCTGTTCAACGCCGACGTCGTCGTCGAGGAACAGTTGCGCCAGGACAAGACGCTGGAGGATGCTCGCGCCGGCGGGTGCTCGGGGTGCGTGGAAGTGGGCGCGTTCGGCAAGGAGGCCTACATCCTCACCGGCTACTTCA
The DNA here is from genome assembly GCA_037444085.1 of Acidobacteriota bacterium. GTDB lineage: Bacteria > Acidobacteriota > Thermoanaerobaculia > Thermoanaerobaculales > Thermoanaerobaculaceae > CALEVZ01. The sequence goes on from JBBINC010000002.1 coordinate 37,928, forward strand.
ACAACCTTCCGAAGGTGCTCGAGCTGGCCCTCAACGACGGCGTGGATCCGCGTACGGGGGTGCGCCTGGGACCCTCGACGGGCGCCCCTGGCTCGCTGGAGACCTTTGCAGGCGTGTTCGCCGCCTTTGAGGCGCAGTTGGGTCATCTCGTGGACGCGAAAATCCGCGGCAACAACCTGATCGGCCGCCTTTACGCCACCGGGATGGCGGCGCCGTTCCTGTCGGTGCTCACCGACGACTGCATCGCCCTCGGGCGCGACTACAACGCCGGGGGCGCGCGCTACAACAACACCTTCATCCAGGCGGTGGGGATCGGCACCATCACCGACTCTCTGGCGGCCATCAAGCGGCACGTCTTCGACGATCGGCGGCTGGCGTTGCCTCAGCTCACAGCAGCGCTGGCGAGTGACTTCGCCGGCGACGAGCTGTTGCGGGCACGACTCGTGACCCGCACACCCAAGTACGGCAATGACGACGACTTCGCCGACGACCTCATGCGGCGCGTGTTTGCCGCTGCTTTCGCCAGCATCGACGGGCGCCCGGACGGCCGCGGCGGCGTGCACCGGCTGGAGATGCTACCCACCACGTGCCACGTCTACTTCGGGCAGGTGTGCGGCGCCACCCCCGACGGACGGCGCGCCGGCACCCCCCTGGCGGAGGGGATCTCGCCGGTGCAGGGGGCGGACCGCTGCGGGCCCACGGCGGTGTTCGCATCGGCCGCCAAGATGGACCACGTCAAGACCGGGGGAACGCTGCTGAACATGAAATTCTCCCCCTCCGTGCTGGCCGGCGACGTGGGGATTTCCCGCCTGGCCGCCCTGGTGCGCACGTACTTCCGCCAGGACGGCCACCACGTGCAGTTCAACGTGGTCGGCGCCGATGCTCTGCGTGCTGCCCAGGTCGACCCCGAGGCGCATCGCGGCCTGATCGTGCGCGTTGCCGGCTACTCCGACTACTTCTGCGATCTGTCGCCAGCGCTCCAGGAGGAGATCATCGCCCGCACCGAGCATGACGGTACGTGAGTTGCGAGGGGTTGGGAGTCAGGAGCGAGGGGTGAGATGGCACTGAAGAATCCATGAAACCACGGTCTTGCCCTCCACGCTTCACCCGCTCATTCGTGCGACCTCCCCCCCAGCAAGGTGCTCAGCCCGCACGAGGGGCGTCCTTCAGCCTCCGCCAGTACCTCCACGCAGGGGGAGTCTGGAACCTCCCCGCCACCTGGCTTGCCTCCAGGACCACCACGAAGGCCTCCGGGTCGGCGGCGCGGACGACCTCCTCAACCTCGCCCATCTCAGGCTGGGTGACGACGCACAGGAGTGCCGTGAGTTCGTCCCCGGTCCATGCGCCGCGTGCCGGCAGGGCGGTGACGCCGCGCCCCATCTGCCGCAGGATTCGATCCGCAATGCTCGCGGGTTTGCCGGTGATGACCAGAAACGCCTTGCGGGGCCGGCTTGAGGTGAGGCTGTCGATGGTCCAGCGGGTGGCGAAGATGCCAATCAAGGTGTACATCGCCGCTTCGGGGGACGCAATCGCCCCGGCGGCCAGCACCAGACCGGCGTTGAGAGCGAGCAGAACCTCACCCACTCCCAGATTGAAGCGCCTGTTGATCACCACGCCGACGATGTCGAACCCCCCCAACGAACCGCCCGCCCTCATGGTCAGGGCGGTGCCGATGCCGCTCACCGCGCCGCCGAAGATGCCCGCCAGCATGGGGTCATCGGTGAGTTGGGGGATCGGCAGCCAGTCGGCGATGACCCAGGTGCCAACCACCGCCACAGCCGACAGGGCGGCGAACCTTCGCCCCAAGAAGCGAGTACCCAAGAAGAAGATAGGGACGTTGAGCAGGAGGTAGAGGAGACCCAGGGGAAGGCCGCTCAGCCTCTCCAGCAGCAGACTGGCGCCACCGATACCCCCTGCGAGTAACTGGTTTGGCTGGATGAAACCTCGCAGCGCGACGACAAAAGCGATCACCCCGAGGAGGAGAAACATCGCCCTTCCAGTGGCCCGCATCACGAACCGCCACGGTGTCGCGCCTCCCTGGTCCGAAAGCCCGGGCATCGTCTTCTCCTTTTCCTCCTCGGTACGCGGCGTCACCTGCTCACGATCTCGTGGCCCTGTGCGCGGGGGAAGCCTCTCCTCCGGTGCGCCGGGCTCTCTGGAGAGGTTCGAGGACAATCTGCCGCCTCGGCCTGCTCCGAGGAGTGGGCGGACGCCGGCGGCGGGGTGCCAAGGTAGGCCACAAACGTGGCAGGGTTCGTCAGCAGGGGGCGATGACGCGGGTGGCGGAGGCAAACATTTCCACCGTCTGCTGCATGCCGCCCACCGAGCCCAGCAGCAGCTTCTCCTTGCGTCCGTAAAAGTCCAGACAGGTGCCGCAGCTGGTGATGAGAGCACCGCGGGCGCTCATCGCCTTGAGACTCTCCAGCGCCGGACCTTCCTCGGTGGTGAGGAAGACGGCGCGGTTGAGGCACGCCACCACGTCCACCTGGACCTCCGAGGCAACGAGTTTCTCGAGGAAGAGCTGCAGCAACTTTCTGCCCAGCTCCTCCTCGCCGGTTCCGATCTGATCGGAGTTGAGAAACAGCAGCGCCATGTCGTCTCCCCCTACTCGGCCCAGGCGAGGAGCCTCTTCGCCTCGCTCGTCGCCTCCTCGGCGAGGATAGTGTTGTGCGCTCCCTTGGCGGCCAGCAGCGCCTGCTGAATCGCCTCGGCGCGGGCGATCGCCTGGCGGTGCGCCGGCTCGCGGGCCGCGGCGCGGGCGCGCGCCAGCAGCACGGCCAGCTCCTGCACCCGTTGCTGCTCCTCGTTGATCCACTGCACCAGCATTTTTCCGTAGGAGTCGTCGTGGCAGCCGACGCACGCCCGCTGGACGGTCTTGACCAGCGGTTCGCGAGAGGCGATGTCGTGGCAGTCGGTGCACGCGGTGCCGGCCGCGGCCATGAAGTCGGGATTGCCCTTGACGCCGGTGCCGGCCAGCTCCCCGCCGTAGAGCGAGGCCTGGGCGAGGTGGCAGCTCTCACACGAGCGCTTCTGCGGCCCGTGGTGACAGGCCATGCACTGCTCGGCGGCAATCGTGGTCTTTCCGTGTGCATCCAGCGAGTGGCAGGTGTCGCAGCCGAGGCCTGCCGCGATGTGCCGGTTGTGGTCGTACTCCATGTCGGCGAAGGGGAGGCGCGTTCCCAGGTGGGCGGTGGAGTGGCAGACGCGGCAATACCCGGCGGCCGTCGCCAACACCGCCGCGGGCGCGGTGACGGCGGCGCCGGAACCGCGCAAAGCGGCCGCGGCGAGGTCGTTGGCCCGGCGTAGCAGGTCGACGGCGTAGTGGACGTTGTGGTGGCCGCCCGCGGCGCGCACGAACTCGACGTTGTGGCGAGCGTCGGCGAGGGCGCTGGCGTGCGCCGCCGCCAGGCGCCCGACCAGGTTCTCGGCGCGCCGCACCTCCCGGTCCACGGTGGTCACCAGGTCGCCGATCTCCCGCCGCCAGTCGTCCACCATGCGCCCGTAGCCGGCCCCATGGCAAGTGACGCACGACTCGCGCAGCGCCTTCGCGGCCGCGCTCGGGCCGCCCTCGGTCTGCACGTGGCAGGAGTTGCAGGCCACCCGCGCCAGAAACATGGTATCGGGAGTGTCGGGTACGCCTCGGCCACCGATCCCCACGTACATCTTTTCCTGGGGGGTGTGCACCGGGGTGTGGCACGACTCGCAGCGATCCCCGAGCGCTCCGGTCATGGTGAACTTGCCGTGTTCGAGGGTATTGTGGCAGCGGCGGCAGTCGATAATGCGGCGCTGCAGATGGATGCGGTGGACCTCGGCGGGATCGTCGTACGCCTCCAGGTGGGCGACGTGGCAGCTCCAGCAACGCTCGGTGGGCACGTTGGCGTCGCCGCGGGTGACCTCGGTGTGGCAGGTGTCACACCGCACCCCGCGCTCGAGGTAGGTGCCGTGGTCGAACTCGATGCCGTGGTGGGTGACAACGGTACTGGGGGGTCCGTGGCACACCAGGCACCCGGTGGTCGCCTGGCCGGCCTCGGCGCCCTTGAAGTGGCAGGTGAAGCAGACCTGCTCTTGCAGCACGACGTGCTCGCGCTGGGCCTGGTTGGTGCCGGCCATGGACGAGCCGGTGTGACAGGAGGTGCAGTGCAGCCGTTTGCCCCGGCGCATCTCGCCAAGGTGACCCTGATGGGAGAAGTGGATGTCCTTGAGGAACATCTCGTCGGTATCCAGGTCCCGGTGTTCATGGCACGCCAGGCAGCGCTGGTCGGGCACCTCGGCGCGGGGCTGGGTGGTGTAGATGCCCAACGCGTACTTCACCCACACCCGGGACAGCGCCCAACGGTACTCGGAGTGACACTCCACGCAGGCCACGTCCCTGTGGCTGGAGGCCCGCCACATGTCGAGGTATGGATCCATGATGTGGCAGGCGCCGCACAGCTCGGAGCGCGCCGATACGAAGTAGAAGGTGGCCTGGAATACCGCCAGCACGATGGCGGCGATGCCGGCGAGGGTGAGAATGGCGCGACGGTGCTCCACCAGGCCCTCGCGCAGGGCCATGAGGAAGTGTCTCACCGCGAGCCTCCCTTCGGCACCACCGGCCGGCTGTCGGCGGGACCGAGGGGTGCTCCCGAGGTGATGCGCTCGTACTCCAGGGGGTGCTCCTCGACCATCTCGTGCTCGCTGACGCGGCCGGTAATGAACGTCCGGCTCATGGGGAACTTGTGCGGGTTGAAATGGACATTATAGAAGTGCCACACAACGATGGCCAGAGTGGCCAGCAGCGCCTCGTCGGAGTGGGCTTCCTTGGCGATGTCCGTGAACCACTTGGGGAACACCTTCAGGAACTGGTTGGTGAACCACAGCACGGTGCCGGAGCCGATCATGATGACCATGCCCCAGTACACCGCCCAGTAGTCGAACTTCTCAACATAGCTGAACTTGTCGAAACGTGGACGCTCGTCGGTACGGCCGAGGAAGTAGGAGATCTGCCGCCAGGCGTCGATGGCGTCCTGTGGGCGGGGGAGCAGCAGCATGAAGGTGCTGCGACCCTCCCGGGTCGCCGTGATGTAGGCCAGGTGCCACAGCCCCACGGCGATGAGAAAACTCGCTGCGACGCGGTGCACAATGGGCGACACGTCGGGTCCACCGAACAGATCGATGATCGCCTTGGAGATGCCCGCCTCCGCGAACTTTAGCGGCAACCCGGTGAGGATCAGGAAGATCACGGAAACGGCCATGACCGCGTGCTGCAACCGCACGTTGAGAGAGAAGCGCTGAAACTCCCGCCCTCCCTCCACCGCCGTTCTTCGCGGCGCCTCCGCCCGGCGCCGGCGCCTCTCTCGGCTCTCGAGGATGGAAAGCTCCCGCCGCACCCAGGTGGCGAACCGGGGCGCCAGACGCGACTCCATGTCGGCGGCACGGCGAGCGGCCGTCTCCGCGTCCAGCCCGTGGGCCGACTGCAGCTGTTCGGTGACCGCTTTCTTGAGGGGTGTGGGGTTGTCAGTCACGCGCCGTGGCTCCGTGGCGGCGGTGCCGCAGCCTCTTCACGAGATCCAGCAGGATGTGCACGCCCAGGCCGGCCAGTGTGGAGGCGGTGAGGATCTTGAAGAACAACGCCACCCAGTAGATGATCCCGGCATCCCGGCTGGATGGGTCGATGTGGAAGCGGCCGCGGGCGTAGTTGGCGTTGGCCCCCGGGTGACACCCCTCTTTGCCGCAGGTGGCGGGAATATTGGCCGGGTTCACCGAGGAGCGGGGATCGGAGGCTGCCAGGACATTGTGGGCGGTGTGGCAGGACGCGCAGTTGGCGACGCGGGCGGAGCCCAGCTCGTTGGCGATGCCATGGAAGGTGTGGCGGAACGTACGGACGGGGTTGATGGGGATACCGTAGCGGAGGTTGAACTCGGCCATGCCGTGGCAGGTGGAGCAGGTCTCGGGGATGTGGGTGGCGGACACCGCCGAGGCGTTCTCCTTGGCCGGCAGGACGCCGTGCTCGCCGTGGCAGGAGGAGCAGGACGGCGCCTCGGCGTTGCCCTTCTCCAGCAGCGACACGCCGTGCGCCGAGGTGGTGTACTCGGCGAAGATCTGCACGTGACAACGCCCGCAGGTCTGCGGCACGTTGAGCGCATGGACCAGCGCCGTCGCCTCGGTATGCTTGCTCACGCCGTGGCCACCGTGGCAGTCCTGGCACGCCGGCGCCTTGGCATTGCCCGCCTGGCGCAGCCGGCCGTGCACCGACTTCACGTACCCCTCGTAGTTCACCTCCTCGGGCGCACCCACCGGGTTGCCGGGGAAGTGGCAGCGCTGGCAGTTGACCTGGGCGAGGTTGGTGGCATGGGGGATGCGGTCGATGTCAGCGTGGCAGTCGATGCAGTGCCACTTGGCGTGGACCGATGCCTGCAGCTCGCCTTCGTCAACCCACAGCGTACGCACCGTGCCGTCGGCGTCCAGCTGCTTGAATTCCTGCCGGCCGTGACAGATGCCGCACTGCCGCAACTCGGCGGCGAGTGGCGGCGAGGGCGTTGGAGTCGGCGCCGGTTGCGCCGCGGCACCGACCTCCAGGGCTGCCGTGACGAGAAGCGTCAGGCTCTTCATGGCGCCTCCTCGCCTGCCTCGCCGGGGGGAGAGGCAGGCGGGGCGCTGCCGAAGAGTTCTTGATACTCCAGGCGGTGCTCCTGCCACAGTCGCCGGCGGGAGATGCGGCCGGAGAGGAAGGTGCGCTGCATGGGGAAGTTGCCTGGCGAGAAGTGGACGATGTAGAGGTGCCAGCCGAACAGCAGGATGAACAGGATCAAACCCTCGTAGCCGTGCACGATCACGGTCACGTCGAACAGCCACTTGGGCAGCACCGCCATTGTCTGGGTGTGAAACCAGAGAATCAGCCCGGTGCCGATCATCATCAGCGAGCCGATGCCGGCCCCCCAGTACTGCAACTTCTGCATGGGGGTGAAGCGCCCGAAGGCGGGCGGCTCGGGGGCGCGACCCAGGTAGTAAGCCAGCAAACCAGCAACACCGCGCAGGTCGTTCCCGCGCGGGAGCATCTCCATGAGCTGGCGGTGCCCGCGCTCGGTGAAGACGACATAGAGGAAGTGCCACGCGGTGAGGAGCATGAGCACCACGGCGAAGAACCGGTGGATGGCGCCGCGGGCCTCGAGACCGCCCTCGATGGCCATCAGCACGGTGCCGATGATCGTGCCGTGAGCGAACAATGCCAGGCCGGTGAGGGCCAGCACCGTCAGGGTCACCATCAGCACCCAGTGTTGCGCCAGCTCGTTGGCGGTGAAGCGCTGGATCTCCGGGTCGTCGCGGCGATGGTCAGCGGTCACGGATGGCCCTCCTGCGGCGCCAGGAGCCGATCTGTTCGATGAGGATATAGGCCGCCAGCATGGCGATGAACGCGCCAAGCACGATGCGCACCCCGGTGCGCACCGCCATGCCGGCGGGGGGGATCGACTCATCGGCGGCCGCCAGCAGAACCAGCGCCGGCAAGGCTGTACACATAGTGGCCTCCACCAAGGATGACCATAGCATGCCATGGATGCGGGCGTAAATCACCGTATCGCCACGCCTCGCCGGTGGTTCCCGCGCCGCCGGCGCCGCCGTCGCGCCCGCGGCAGTTTCCATTCCTCTGCCCAGGACGTGGATGTGGCGTCAGTCCCCGAGCCGCCGGGGGCCGGCGGGGTCCTCGAGCAGGGAGCGAATCAGGTTGCGCTTGGAGAAGTCGCCCAGGGAGATCGCTGTCATCGCTCCCTCGCGTCCCACCAGCCGGCGGGCGATATTCTCGGGCCGCACCCCTGGCCTGGCGAGTTGCCTCGCTTTGGTTGCGAGTCCTCGCCAGTACGCGATCTTGCGGTCCAGGGCGCGGGTGGCGTCGGGAACGATACCGGCGTGGGAGCACAACAGCAGCCTGGGGTCGAGGTCGCGCAGGCGCTCCAGCGAGGCGAGGATCGTCCAGGCGTCCTCCACCGGGCGCAGGTAGACGGCCCGCGGGGAGATGTAGAGATCCCCCGACACCAGCCATCCCTCTCGCTCCTCGAACAGCGCCACATGGTCGGCGGCGTGGCCCGGCGTCGGCACGACGTGAAAGCGGTACCGTGCCGTCTCGACCACCTCGGGGAGAGGCAAGACCGCGACGTTGCCAGGCTGGCCCCAGACCAGCCGGCGATACGCCGGAATGCGCGGAAACGCAGCTAGGATCGGCACAGTGCCCGGGGGCGCGAGGATCGGTACGGCCAGCGTGCGAGCCAGCAGCTGTGCTCCCCCGGAGTGGTCCTCGTGGTGGTGCGTGACCACCACGCGTTCGATGCAGCGAGTGGCGGCCCAGCGGGCCATGGCGCGGGCGGTGGCGGGCGGCCCGGTGTCGATCAGCAAGCCGTCAACGAGAAAGCAGTACACGTGATGGAGGGGATGGCCGAGGAACGTGCGCGCCGCCTCCACTCGCACGATGGCGCCGTGGTCCCAGTGGCGCAGCATGGCGAGCTAGTCCATCCACACCGTCTTGATGTTGACGAACTCCTTGATTCCGTAATGGGACAACTCCCGCCCATAGCCGGAGACCTTGATCCCGCCGAAGGGCAGGCGCGGGTCCGAGCGCACCGAGGCGTTGACGAAGCAGGAGCCGGCGTCAAGCTCGTCCGCCGCGAGGCGCTCCCCGCGCGCCGCGTCCCCGGTGAACACCGCTGCACCCAGGCCGAAGCTCGAGTCATTGGCAATACGCACGGCGTCGCTCTCGTCCTCGGCGGCGATGATCGCCGCCACCGGACCGAACAACTCCTCCTCGTAGGCCGGCATGCCAGGGACAACGTCCGCCAGCACGGTGGGAGGGTAGAACGCTCCCGGCCCGGGGGGCACCTCGCCGCCCAGCAGACAGCGTGCCCCTCTCGCGATGCTGGCCAGCACCTGGCCGTGCAGCTCGTCGCGCAGATCGACGCGCGCCTGGGGACCCACCTCCGTCGTCTCGTCGAGTGGGTCGCCCACCCGCGCCGAGCGCATGTGGCCCGTGAACAAAACGGAGAAGCGCTCCAAGACGGCCCTCTCGACCACGAACCGCTTGGCGGCGATGCAACTTTGTCCCGAGTTGATGAGACGAGAGGAGGCGCACACCCGGGCAGCGCGCTCGATGTCCGCGTCCGCCAGCACCACGTAGGCATCGCTGCCGCCCAACTCGAGCACCGTCTTCTTGAGGTGAGACCCGGCGCACGCAGCCACCGCACGTCCAGCGGGTTCCGATCCGGTCAGCGTCACGGCGGCAACTCCCGGGTGGGCGATGATCCGTTCGATGGCCGATGAGGGAACCAGCAGCGAGCGGAACAACCCTGCCGGCAGCCCTGCGTCGCGCAGCACCTGCTCGATCGCCAGCGCGCATCCGGGCACGTTGGAAGCGTGCTTGAGCAAGCCCGCGTTACCGGCCATCAGGGCCGGAGCGGCGAAGCGGAACACCTGCCAGAACGGAAAGTTCCACGGCATGACCGCGAGCACCACGCCGAGCGGGTTGAAGGTCACGAAGCTGCGGTGCGCGTCGGTGGCCACCTCCTCCCGGGCCAGCATGTCAGCCGTCCGCCTGGCGTAGAACTCGCACACCCAGGCGCACTTGTCCACCTCGGCGCGCCCCTCGCGGATGGGCTTGCCCATCTCCAGAGCGGCCAGGAGCGCCAGCTCCTCTCGCCGGCCGCGCAGCAGCGCCGCGGCGCGCTCCAGGGGGGCGGCGCGCGCCCAGACGGGAACCCGCCGCCACCCTCGCTGCGCCGCCACGGCATTCTCGATGATCTCAGGCACCTGCTCCGTCGCCGTCTCCTGGTAGTCCCGCAGCAGCTCACCGGTGGTCGGATTGATGGCCTGCATCGCGCCCTCCCGCATCGGTTTCCTAGCACCCCTCAGGGCCGGGATGCAAGGCCGCTGTCTGCCTGGGTCGCAGGAGCCAGCAGGCCGAGGTCGGTGGCAGTGGCACGGCTCGCTCCACCTCGAGACCTGCCGCCGCCGCCAACGCGGCGAAGGACTCCGCCGCGAACGACGGGTAGTGCGGCCCTTCCATCCATTCCACCAGACGCACGTACCACGGACCTCGGGCGGCGTAGTCGATGACCACCACCCCCCGCCGGGCGATGCGGCCTGCTTGTGTGAGGGTGTGGCGCCTGAATCCTGACGGTACGCCGTGCAGCACGTGGGCGAGTGAGACGACGTCGAAGCTCTGCGCCGCGAGCGTGGGGAGGTCGGCCAGGTCCATGACCGCGAACGTCGCCTCTGGCACCCGGCGAGCTGCGCGACGCAGCAGCCGCTCCGCTGTGTCGATGCCAGTCACCGAGTGCCCGCGTGCCGTCAGCGCCGCCGCCAGTGCTCCGGTGCCGGTGCCCAGGTCCAGCACGGTGAGGTGGGCCGGCAGCGCCAGCGCGGCGAGGGAGGCGCGGTAGCCAGGCGCCAGCCAGCGCTCGATGATCGGGAACAGCGGCGCAGCGCGATTGAACAGGCGCCGCGTGCGTTCCCGTTCCGGCTGCGTGGGGTGGTCCCAGGTCGACATGAGAAAAAGAGGATAGCGCGCGAGACCGAAGAAGGTACGGGAGGGTGAAGGTGGAGGGCCCGCCCGGTCGCGGGCGGGTTGGGAGGCGGCGGGGGTAAGCTGGAGGTGAGAGGGCAAGCGTCCGGCTTTGCCGGCCTCGGCAAAAAATGTGGGCGGGGGTGACCCGCCCGGAAGAAGGAGGAGGTTGGATGCGTGCGCTCAGGTCGTGGCCTCGTCCCTGATCGCATCCCGGACACAAGCAAACCGCGTGCCAGGCGCGGGGCGACCGTACCGCCGGGAATGGGTCCGAGAATGCGAGCCGGGAACGCCGGGGTGCCAGAGTGGCAGGAGCTTGTCTGGGGGCGACGCGTCCTCTCCGGGAGACAACGTGTCCACCTGAGGGCGAGCGGGCGGAGGCGGCTCTTGCGCCGGGCCGAGGGCGTGTGGTAGAAAGCCGGGACCGTGAAGGACCCGGCAACGTAAGGAGACGTGCACATGAATATCGAACAGAAGGTCAAGGACATCATCGTTCAGCAGCTCGGGGTGGATGCGGAGAAGGTCAAGCCCGAAGCCTCCTTCGTCGAGGATCTTGGGGCTGACTCTCTGGACACCGTGGAGCTGGTGATGGCGTTCGAGGAGGAGTTCGGAGTCGAGATTCCCGACGAGGACGCGGAGAAGATCCGCACCGTCGGCGATGCCATGAGCTACTTGAAGGAGCACGTCAAGGAGGCGTGATGCGGCGCCGTGTTGTGGTGACGGGCCTGGGCGTCGTTTCCCCGCTGGGGATCGGGGCGGAGGAGACGTGGCAGAACCTCATCGCTTCTCGCAGTGGGATTGGTCCGATCACCCGCTTCGACCCCGCGGAGAGCCCGGTTCGCATCGCTGGCGAGGTCAAGGGCTTCAACGCCGAGAGCTACCTGGAGCCCAGGGACATTCGCAAGTACGACGTGTTCGTCCATTACGCGGTGGCCGCCGCCGACATGGCAGTGCGCGCCGCCGGCTTCGAGGTGACCAGCTCGAACGCCCAACGTGTGGGCGTGGTGATCGGATCGGGTATCGGCGGCCTGAAGATGATCGAGGATACCCACCAGACCCTGGTGGAACGGGGAGCACGGCGGGTGACGCCATTCTTCATCCCCGGCTCCATCGTCAACATGCCGGCCGGTCTGGTGTCGATCCGGCTGGGCGCGAAAGGACCGAACAGCGCCACGTGCACGGCCTGCTCGACCGGCGCGCACGCCATCGGCGATGCGTTCCTTTTCATCAGGGAAGGCTTCTGCGACACCGTGATCTGTGGAGGTACGGAGTCGGTGATCACTCCGCTGGCGGTGGCGGGCTTCGCCTCGATGAAGGCATTGTCGAGTCGTAATGACGAGCCCGAGAAGGCGTCGCGCCCGTGGGATCGCGACCGCGACGGCTTTGTCATCGCCGAAGGGGCCGGCTTGCTGCTGCTCGAGGAACTGGAGAGTGCGCGCCGGCGGGGGGCGCCGATTCTTTGCGAGATGAGAGGATTCGGGATGTCCAGCGACGCGTTTCATATCACGGCGCCGTCGGAGGACGGCGACGGTCCGGCGCGGGTGATGCGGGCCGCACTGGAGCACGCTGGGGTGGCGCCGCAGGATGTGGATTACATCAACGCTCATGGCACCTCCACCCCGCACGGCGATCGGGTGGAGGCGCTGGCCATCAAGAGGGTCTTCGGGGCCGACGCCAAGGGCGTGTCGGTGTCGTCGACGAAGTCTTCGACGGGGCATTTGCTGGGGGCAGCGGGCGGCCTGGAAACAGCCATCACCGCTCTTGCTGTGGCCCGGGACACGGTGCCGCCCACCCTCAACCTGGACAACCCCGATGAGGGGTGCGACCTGGATTTCACTCCCCACGTGGCGCGGCAGCGCGAGATTCGCGTCGCCATCTCCAACTCCTTCGGGTTCGGGGGTACCAACGCGTGCGTGGTTCTTGCTAAAGTGCGGGAGTGACGCCGCACTGCGTCGTGACCCGTTGCCGTCGTCCTCGTGAGAAAGCAATCACAAGAACTCGAATCCTGGCGAGAGGGAGGAGGAGACTATGAAGTGCTGCGTGCTGGTGGCGTACGTGCCGGACACCGCGTCGATCATCAAGATCGGCAGCGCCGGCAATCGCATCGACGAGGGAGGGATCAAGTGGATCATCTCGCCCTACGACGAGTTCGCCCTGGAAGAGGCGATTCGCATCAAGGAGGCAAGGGGCGGCGACGTCACGGTCATCACCTACGCGCCGGATCGCGGCTCCACCGGGCTGCGTGAGTGTCTGGCACGGGGCGCCGACCACGCGGTGCACGTGGTGGGGGGCGAGGCGACGTTCGGCGACGCCTACGCCATCGCCCGGGTGCTGGCGGCAGCGGTCCAGAAGAGCGGGCCCTATGACCTCATCCTGTGTGGGATCAAGGGCGTGGGCAGCGATTCATCGCTGGTCGGCGCGATGGTCGCGGAGATGCTCGACCTGCCGCACGTCAGCGGCGTGGTCAAGCTGGAGCTCAAAGACGGCTCACTCACCGCGCAGCGCGACGTGGAAGGGGGCACGGAGGTGTTCGCCTCGCCGCTGCCCTGCCTGGTGGCCGCGCACAAGGGCCTGAACGAGCCTCGCTACTCTTCCCTGAAGGGAATCATGGCCGCCAAGAAGGTGGCGATCCAGACCTTCAAGCCGGCCGATCTGGGATTGGATGAGGCGGCGCTGGGGGGCGCCGGGGCCACGACCCGCTGGGTGAAGCTCGAGCTGCCGCCCGCCAAGGCCGGCGGCACCATCTTGAAGGGCGAGGAGGACCCGGCGACGGCGGCGCGGGACCTGGTGCGCCTGCTGCGTGAAGAGGCGAAGGCCATCTAGAAGGGCGAGGGAGGAAACCATGGGCTGCATTCTGACTTTCGTGGAACAGCGCGGCGGCGCGCCTCGCAAGGCCTCGCTGGAGGCGTTGTCCCAGGCCCGCCGGGTGGCGCAGGGCGCCGGTTGGAGCGTCTGCGCCGTTCTGGTCGGGTATGGCGTCAGGGACAGGGCTGCCGAACTGGGCGCCTGGGGCGCCGGTACGGTGCACGTGGCGGACGACGAGAAGTTCGCGTCGTTCTCTGCCGAGGGGTACGCCGCGGCCATTGCCGCCGCCGCCAAGGCGTGCCCGCCGTCGGCCATTTTCATGGCTGCCACGATTACGGGCAAGGACCTGGCCGGGCGAGTGGCGGCACGCCTGGGCGTGGGGTGCCTGGCGGACGTTGTGGCGGTATCGCTGGCGGGCGAGAGGATCCAGGCGATGCGGCCGGTGTATTCCGGCAAGGCGCTGGCCACTGTGGAGGGCGGAAGTCCGGCGCCGGTGGTGGTGACGCTTCGTCCCAACGTTTTTGCCGCGGAGTCTGCCGGCGGGACGGCGCAGGTCGTGGACCTGCCTCCCGTGGACGTCAAGATCCGCTCCAGGGTCGCCGAGGTGAAGGCCGCCGAGGGCGGCGAGCTGGACGTGGCCGAGGCGGACATCATCGTCTCCGGCGGGCGCGGCATCAAGGCGGCGGAGAACTTTGCGCTCATCCGTTCCCTGGCCGAGCCACTGGGCGCCGCGGTGGGGGCGTCCCGCGCCGTGGTCGACGCCGGCTGGATCGAGCACAAGCATCAGGTGGGTCAGACCGGCAAGGTGGTGTCGCCGTCGCTGTACATCGCCTGCGGCATCTCCGGGGCGATTCAGCATCTGGCGGGCATGTCCTCCTCCAAGATCATCGTGGCCATCAACAAGGACGCCGAGGCGCCGATCTTCAAGGTGGCCGACTACGGGGTGATCGGGGACCTCTTCCAGGTCATCCCGCCGATCGTGGAGGAGGTCAAGAAGCTGAAGCAGGAGTGACGACTGCCCCGCCAGCGGGCGCGGCCGCCTGAACGGTCGCGCTCGCGCTGGGGGGGTCGCGCACCAGCCAAGGGCCGCCAGCGGGCGCTGGCGGCGGCAAGTCGACGGGGAGGCGGCCTCGCCTCAAGGTGGGCTGTCTTGGTGGGATTTCCTTGGTGAGACAAGGTTTGGTGGGATCCGCTGAGTGGGTTTGTGGGTAGGTGCTCGGCCGCCCGCGTCCTTTCAGTTTGCCCCCCGCAGTGCAACGCCCGCCGGGGGTCTTTCTTGGAAGGATTCTAAGCAAGATCAATGCCACCTCCAGGCCGGCCGAGGATGTCGGCAGGAGCTGGAGTCTTCGAGGCTTCGCTCTCCAGCTCTGCGTCCTCCGGGGGTGACACCTGCCGAACAGGAGTGTCAAGGTGGCGCGCAGTGCCCGAAGGCCGATTCCGCTCGACCTCCTCGGCCCACGCCCCGCAGGTCACCGAGCGAGGTGATCGAGGAGGATGCGCGCGCCGATGGCGATCAGCAGGATGCCGCCGGCGATCTCCATGCGCGCTCCGAAGCCGCGCCCCAGGCGGTGTCCAACGGCGAGTCCGAGCCACGACAACCCCCCGGTAACCAGTCCGATGATGATGCTGGGGAAGACGATGCGGACCTTGAGCATGGCGAGGGAGAGCCCAACGGCGAGGGCGTCGATGCTGACCGCGATGGACAGCATCACCAGCGTCCAACCCCGGGACGGGTCCGGACGCCCGCGGTTCTCTGCCGGCGAGAGACCGGATCGGATCATGCGAGCGCCAACGAAGCTCAGCAACGCCAGCGCCACCCAGTGGTCGACGGTAGCGATGGCGCTGGCGAATGCCGAGCCTGCCCCCCACCCCAGCACGGGCATGAGGAACTGGAAGAGGCCGAAGTGAAAGGCGAGGCGGAATATCGGCCTGACCCCGCGGATCTCGCCGGCGGTACCGATGCCGATGCTCACCGCGAAAGCGTCCATCGCCAAGCCGACGGCGATGGCCAGGATTTCCGCGTTACCCATTGGCAGAGTCCCCGCCCCTGAGGGTGCGCTCCCGAGTTCGGCGGCCCTCGGCCGACGGGTGCCCGCCCGGGGAGGCTCCCGGCGTCACTGCTCGCTGAAGACGAATTCGGTGGGGCCGATCTGCAATCTGTCGCCGTTTTTCAGGAGCTTCTCGGTGATGCGCTCCCCGTTGACGAAGGTGCCGTTCTCGGAGCCCAGGTCGATGACGGTGTAGCCCTCGGGGCCGAACACCACCTTGGCGTGTTTGCGGGAGACGGCGCTCTTGGCCACCCGGATGTCGTTATCCGGAGAGCGGCCGATGGCCGTCATTTCCAGGCTCAGCGGGTACTCGGCCAGCAGCCCGTCCTCTCCCTGGGCGACCAGGGCGGGGCCGCGAATGACGATGGTCGCTCCGGCTTCGGTGATCGAGCCGGGAGGCCGAGGCTCGACGCGCGTGAGATCAGGCGGCGCGGCGTCGGGCGGGGAATCGGGGAAGGGGATGGGCTCAACCGGGACATCCGCGGTGGCCTCGGCCGGCGGCGGTGACGGCAGCGGCGGCGGCACTTCGTCGAGCTCCAGTTCGGGCGGCGCCGCGGAGGTTGGCAGGGAGGCGGGCTCGCTCGCCGCCGCCGGCGGTGCCTGTTCCAGATCTTCGGGCGAGAGAAACGCGGCGAGAAACCTCTCCTTGAGCGCCTGCGCATCGGATAGCTCGGCGGTGTGCCGCTGCAGCCTGGCCTCGCAGTCCAGCAGGCGCTCCTTGTACTCCTTCTCCTGGAATTCGCCGAGCTGGTGCCGAAACTCCAGCTCCTCGCGGTCCAGCGCGGCGGCAGCGAGGGACGCCTCGAACTTCTCCCACAGCCCGCGTAGCTTGGCGTACTCCTCACGGGCGGCGTTCTTGAGCGGTCGCGCCTGTTCCTCAAGCACCGTGTCGCGCGCCTGGTAATCGGTGCGCACGCGGGCGAACACGGCCGGAGACACCTTGCTCTTCAGCTCCTCCATCTTGGCCAGGCGGCCGGCGAGCAGTTCCTGCTCCTGCTTGATGACGCACAGCTTGTCGATGGACGACGTGTCGATCTGCTGCAGCTCCTCGATCATTCCTGCCTCCCGCTTGTCGTGCCTCGCGCCGCGCGCTAGCTTGGCGCCGCAGGCCGGCTGGTGTACGGTGCGACCAGGAAAGAGTAGCAGGATGAAGGGCCTACCGTCGAGATCCGGGCCTCCCCCGTCACGGGTGGCGGACGCGAATGGGCCGGGTGCGTGCGAGCCCAGCCTGGCGGCGCGCCGGGAGGTACTGGCCGCGCTGGGCGCCCGCGGCGCCCTGGCCGATGAACTGCTCGTCTTCAACGCGCCGTCGCTTGGCGCAGGAGATCGCGCCAGCGGGCTCTGCTTCCCGCTGGCCGACGAGGCGCACGTCGGAGTGTGGCGCGAGTACGTCGCCGACGCCGCGGCGCGGGGAGCGCCCGCGGCGCTGGCGGAGCGCTTTGGGCAGCTTTGCTTTCCGATCCAGGAGGGCATCAGCCGGACGCCGGCCTACCTTGCCGCCACCCGCCGCGGAGAACCCGCCGGCGGCAACGTGGCGCTGGATCTCATCGCCCCGTCCGAGGCGACGCTGCAACTCCACTCCTGCCTGGGCGGCACGGTGCCGGTGCTCACCGCCTCCCGGCGGCACGACTTTGTGGCCCTGGTGCGGGCGCTCGCAGCGCGCAACGAGCCGGTGGCGGTGCCCGATTCGATGGGGGCGTGCATCGTCTCGGGGCTCACCAACTGGGACCGGGTGCGGCGCCATCGCCAGGTCTGGCAGGCGTCGCGCACCGATGCCGGTGAGGCGGAGTGGCGGCAGGAGTTCGCCGCCCTGGCGGCGCGCAAAGAGCTGTACAAGGACCGCCTCATCGTTCTAGCCCGCGGGCCGTACAGCGCCCTGGAGGCAGGCGCGGTGGGTCTGGCGCCGGCGGAGTGGGACGCTCACTCGCTGGTCATCCGGCGGGCGCACGAGTCTGCCCACTACCTCACCCTGCGCGTGTTCGGGGGGCTGCAGCGCAACGTGTTGGAAGAGCTGGTGGCAGACTTTGCCGGTCTCATCGAGGCGTTCGGGGAGTACAGGGCCGACCTGGCGCGGGCGTCTCTGGGGATCGAGGCGCTCCCCCGCGTTCGTCCGGGGGGGCGCCTGGCCAACTACCGCGGCTCGCCGCCCCTGTCCGACGGGGCGTTCGCCGTGGAAGCCCGTCTGGCCCATGCGGCCATCGAGGTGCTGGGGGCGGCCGCCGCGCACGCGGGAGCCTGCCTCTCCTCGCCGCAGCGTCTCGGCTCGCTGATCTGTTCGCTCGTGCCGTTGTCGTTGGAGGAGCTGCTGCTGCCTCGCGTGCAAGAGCGGCTGCTCAGCGCCGCGGCCGGGCGCGCACGGTAAGCGCCGTCCTTGGGGCGCAGGCGGAGCGCAGCGCGTCGCGAATCCCGCAGACATCGATGGCAAGGTAGTCCTCGTCGAGACGGCCGAGGTGGGCGATGTCCACGCCCCGGTAGGCAATCTCGGCAAGGAGTCGGGAGATCTGGCGGGGGTCTCCGGCGGCCCGCCGCGCGGCGCGCACGACGAAGGTCCTCACGGCATCGAGTTCGGCGGGTCGCGGGCCGTGGGCCGCGAGGTCGGCCACGGTGTCCAGAATCGAGGCGGTGGCCTCGTCGAGCCGGGTAGGGGGGAGGAGACACGCCACTGCCAGCAGGGAGAGCGCGGGGTAGGCCTTGGACGGGCTGAAGGAGCAGTCGACGCCATAGGTGAGGCCGCGTTGCTCGCGCAGCTCCTCCTTCAGGCGTTGCGCCAGGAGGTACTCGGCGACCTTCAGCCGGTGCCTCATCCGGCGGTCGCCCCACGGCGCGGCGCGCCATCCGATGAGGATCGCGGCGCGGTCCTCGCCGGAGGGAAGTCGGACGGTGGCGGTGTGCCCGCCGGGCGCGCCGGCGAGAGTGCGCAGGGCGTCCAGCTGCGCCCGCCGATCCGGGCGCTCCGGCAGCGAACCCAGGTAGCGCGCGGCGAGGTCCGCCGCCCGGTCACGCTCGAAATCGCCGGCGATCGCCGCCTCCACCGGCGCCCCGCAGATTTCCTGCTCGAGCCAGCGCTGCGCCGCCCGCCAGGAGATGGCGCGGGCATCGGCATGGGTGAGCAGGCGAAAGCGCGGGTCGCCGCCGGACAGCAGCGCGGCCGCCGCCTGCGCCACCTGCGCTTCGAGATTGCCGGCGTTGGACTGTTCGGCGCGCCGCATGCCGTCCCGCCAGTGAGCGAAGGCGATGCGGCTCAACCGCGCCGAGGTGAGCAGTACGTGGAGCAATTCCAGGGCCGCCTGCAGATCGGCGCTGCCGGCGGCGACGGAGATGGTGACGCAATCCTCGTCGGCGCTCGCCGCCAGCGAGGCGGAGCGGCTGGCGAGCACATCGCGAATCACCCCCGGGGAGATCCCGGCGGCGGCCGGGTGACTGGTGGCCAGCAAGGCCGCGTGGGTGATGCCCAGGCACCCCTCGCGCTCGCGGATCCTCCCCCCGGCCAGGGTGAGGGTGAGGAAGACTCGGCCGGGGCGCTGGCGCATCTCGCAGAGGTGTACGGTGGCGCCGTTGTCGAACCGTAGCGTCGTTGCCTTCGGGGCGCGGTGATCGGTGCGAGCGGTCACCGCTCCCGCCCGGGGCGGCGAGATCGGCAGCCGCGTCGCGGGGAGGTCGAGCAGGGGCGGTGGCGAGGCAGCGGCGGCGCCGCGATGCGCGGCCAGAAGCTCCGGCAGGGTTGGGGTGGCGACGCCGCGCCGCGCCGGCACCACCGCCGCCAGGACCCCGACGTCGGCAGGCAGGGCGGTGAGGAACGCCCCGCGCGAGGCCTCGCCGTCCAATCCCGGAAGCAGCTTTTCCGTCAGGGCGACCCGTTGCGCCGGCGCCAGGGGCGGCCTGCCGCGCGGCGCCGCATTGAGCAGGTCGGTGAGAACGGCGGCGGCAGGCCGCGCCGGGTAGTTCTGGGCCGCCTCGCGGAAGGCGGTCCTCAGGGCGGCGCGGGCCGCCTCCAGCTCGAGGTCGTGAAAGCCGTGCTGGCGGGCGCGGTGCAGTTCCACCAACAGGGGCTCCAGCAGCCCGCCGGCACGACCGCGGGGCGCCACCACCACGGCTCGGCTCACTGTCCAGCCGGTCGCCAGTGGCGACGACGACAGGCGCACGTCCTCGCCTGGCACATCGCCGATTTCCAGACGGTTGGCCAGTCGCCGGTTGAGCATCCACCACGCCAGCCGTGCCGCCCAGCGGCCGGCCAGGTCCGCTTCGGTGCTCGGGGAGGGGTCGGGGCGCACGGCGCGATGGCTCGCCTGAATGTGGGTGAGTTCGCGGGAGCGGACGGCGACGGCGCGCAGCTCCCGCGAGGCGGTGACGCCAGTGTCGGGGGGGCGAGGCGCCTGGCCGCCGTCGGGCCAGGGCGCGAAGGCACGCTCGGCCTCCTCCAGGACGTCGTCGGCCACCACGTCACCCGCCACCGCCAGGGTGGCCAGGCCGGGACGGTACCAGCGCCGGTAGAACTCTTCGAGCCGGGCTCGGCTGGCAGAACGCACGGAGGCGCGGGTTCCGAGGGGGTGGTGGGTCGTCAGGCGGGAGCCCGGGACCAGGGCGGCGAGCAATGTCTCCTGCGCGCGCGCGGCGGGGTCGAGCCGGGCGCGGATTTCCTCCAGGATGATGGCACGCTGTCGCTCGATTTCTCCGGCGGACAGCGTCATGCCGAAGGCGAAATCGGCGAGCAGCGCGATGGCGCGCCTGAGAACGGCGGGGTCGGGGGAGGGAAGACTCAGGGTGAAGCGGGTGGACTCGAGCGTCGTGACGGCGTTGTGGTGGTGCCCCAGGGAAGTGCCGAGGGAGGCGAAGAAGGCAGTGAGCTGGGCGGGGTCGAAGCGGCGTGTGCCGGCGAACGCCATGTGCTCCAGGAAGTGCGCGTACCCGCGCTCGTCCTCCGCCTCGCACATCGAGCCCACGCCCAGGTGCAGCCCCAGCGCGACGTGGTCCGGCGGCCAGGGGTGGCGCTGCACCCACACGGTGAGGCCGTTGGCCAGGGTGACGGCGCGCACGTGCGGTGCGCCGGGCAACTCGGGGGAGGGCGCAGGTCGCGACGGCTCGTCGTGCGAAGGCGGGGCGTCGGTGTCGTGGGACGGACTCACTACTCCTATGCTAACCGTGTTCGGCGATCCGATGTCGGGTGGCCGCCCCGAGTGGCGAGGTGGATCCTCGCGCGCTGCGCCGTCCCCGGTGCGCTTCCAGGAGTATAATGAAACAAATACACGGAGGGCCGACCATGAACCTGTACGTCGCCTTCATGCTGGTCTTCGTCCTGGCAGTGATCAACGCGCTGGCGGCCACGGCGAGTCTGCACGGATTCCTGTCGCGCACCGCGGCGATCGCCTCGCGCCCCGACCTGGAGGCGTTCAAGGGCGTCGTGCGCACCCAGATGTACCAGGCGCTGCTGCAGATGGGGCTCCTCGCGGGGTCGCTGCTGCTGGGCGTGGTGGGGCTGGTGAGCGGGCGGCTCGGGCTGCTGCTGGTGCTCGCGGTCAACGGGGTCATCCTGGCGCTGGGACTGTACGGGAAGCGGCTCGAGGCGCGCGCCCGCTCCCTGCCGGTCAGGGACCCGTCGCTGGCGGACGAGTACCGGCGGGTCGCTACTCTCTGGTTGAAGAAGCCTCTCCCGGATTTCTAGCGGGCCGGCGGAGAAACCGACGCATCCGCCGGGCGTGGTAGGCTAAAGACAGAACGAGTCCACGTCGCGCTGCCGGATCGTTCCGGCGACCGGGTCTGCGCTCCAGGCGCCGAGAGTATGCGGCAGGTACGGGGTGCGAGGAGGGCGTCATGACGAGGCGATACGGCCTGCTTCCGGCGCTGGCCGCTGGCCGGTTGGGGCGAGCGTACTACCTGTACGACGGCCAGGCGCGGGGCGCGCCGATCGTCTTCGTCCCCACCCAGCGGGTGACCGAGCGGGTCTACCGGGTGGTCTCACGGCTGAAGGCCGCTGTTCCGGCGGGAGAGGCTTGGGAGCCTGAGCGCCTGGCGGGGCAGTTCGACCAGGAGCCGGAGCGCGGCGTCGTGCGCCTCCTGGTGGAGCGGGGGTATCTGGAGGAGGTCAAGGAGGAAAAGGGGCCACGGGATGGTGGGGAGGTGGGGCTCACGCCCGCCGCGGTGGTGTCGGCCCGGGAGGCCTTTGCTGCCACCGAGGCCAAGCACTTCTTCAACGTGCCGCGCCTGTTCGGGCTCCCCGCCCAGGGGGAGGACGACGCGCAGGTGGCGTTCGCCGGGGTGCCGTTCGCCTCGCTGCCCATCTCCGCCGGGGCGGCGGAGGCGCCGGCGCACCTGCGCCGGGTGAGCCAGCGCTGGGCGAACTGGTTCGAGGTGTACGAGCGCGGCGTCTGCTGCGAAGCCGGCATCGCCGGTGGGCTGCCGCGCCTTCTGGGCCAGGGCGTGGTGTTGCGCGACTTCGGCGACGTCGGGGCGGCGGCGCGCACGGTGGGCGAGCTGTTTGCCGCCGCCCAGCAGGCGGTGGACCAACTGGTGGGCCGGCGTCTCCCGGCCGTCTTCGCCGGCGGCGACCACGCCGTTACCGTGCCCCTGGTGAGCGCCTACGCCCGCCACCACCCCGACCTGGCGGTGATCCAGCTGGATGCCCACAACGACCTCTTCTTCCTCGACGGGCCGGCGTTCAATCACGCCGCCACCGCCTCCAACCTGCTCCTGCTCTCCGACGTGCAGCGCCTGCTCGCCCTCGGTTTGCGCAGCGATCTGGACGCTCGCACCGACACGCTCCGGCGCATCGCCGCCTCGCCCGAGTACGCCTCGCGCCTGCGTCTTTACTCTCTGGCCGCCACCAAGCGCCTGCTCACCGATGCCGCGGCGCTTGACGAGGTGCTGGCCACTCTGGGGGATCGCCCCTGCTACCTGACCATCGACCTGGATGTCTTGACGCCGGCCGCCATCCACGGTCAGGTCTCCACCCCCGCCGGGGGCGGCCTGGAGTGGTGGGAGTTGCTGCAGTTGGTCGACGCGCTGCTCGCCAGGCTGCCGCTGGTCGCCTGCGACGTGGTGGAGTTCAACCCCGCCAGGGGCGTTGCGGCCGATGATGGACCTCCCAAGTTGCTGGCATTACTCATGCTGCTCATCGACGGTCTGGCTCGGCGCGGCTGGCCGGGGAGTGGGCCGGCGGCCAGCAGCCCGTGAGGCGCCGGCGCCTGTCAACGCCTCGGCGCGGTGTCCGTCGTTGCAAGAGGCGGTTGTTGCGGGGGGCGGTATGAGACGAGGCGCCTGGGCGGCGGCGCTGCTGCTCGCGGCGGTGGCAACGGTGGCAACCGGCGAGGTGCGGGCGCGGCGCTGGCTGGTGCGCGGCGAGCCGGTGAACGTGCGCGTGGAGGTGGAAGGCGGCGCCGTGGAGGGGGTTCGGGAGCGGGCGGCGATGGCGTACCGGGGGATTCCGTTCGCCGCGCCGCCGCTGGGGGAGGCGCGCTGGGCGCCGCCCGGAGCGGTGCCTGCCTGGCCGGGTGTACGGCCGGCTTTGCAGTTCGCGCCGCCGTGTCCCCAGCGTGACGCGACCGGCGCCGTCACCGGTGCCGAGGACTGTCTCTACCTCAACGTCTGGACGCCTGCTGGCGCCACCACCGCCAGCCGCCTGCCGGTGCTGTTCTTCATCCACGGCGGCGGGCACGTGCAGGGATCGGCGGCGGTGCAGCTCGGCGACGGAACGTTTCTCTACGACGGCGGGCGTCTGGCCGCAGCCACCAGGGCGGTCGTGGTCACCGCCCAGTACCGGCTGGGGGCGCTGGGGTTCCTCGCCCATCCCGCCTTCGCGGTGGATAGCCCCCGGGGCACGGCCGGCAACTACGGCACCCTCGACCTGATCGCGGCGCTGCGGTGGGTCGGCCGCAACGCCGGCACCTTCGGCGGCGACCCGCGGCGGGTGCTGGTGTTCGGCGAGTCGGCTGGGGCGGTGGAGACGTGCATGTTGCTGGTCTCTCCCCTGGCGCACGGTCTGTTCTCGGCGGCACTGATGCAGTCGGGCGGGTGCCCGGCCGCCCCCGCCTCGCGGGCCGCCCAGTTTGCTGGCGAGTACGCTCAGGCCGCCGGGTGCGGCGAGGCCGGCGACGTGGCGTCGTGCCTGCGGGCGCTGCCGGTGGCGGCGCTGCTGGCGACGCTGCCGCCGGAGGTTTCGGTGGTCAAGCCCAGCTCGGGGTACGGGCCGCACGTCGATGGGGTGGTGATTCCCGACCAGCCCATGGAGTTGCTGGAGCAGGGGCGACACAACCGCGTACCCCTGGTGGTGGGCGCCAACCGCGACGAGACCGGCCGCGAAGCGGCCTTGATCGTCACCGAGGCCCAGTACGCCGCCGCCGTGCTCACCCTGGTCAACGGCAGCTCGTTGCTCGCCGGCAGGATCCTGGCTGCCTATCCGGTGTCCGAGTACGGCTCTCCCCGGCTGGCGTTCACGGCGTTGACGTCCGATGCCAACTTCATCTGTCCGGCGCGGCGCATCGCCCGGGCGGCGGCGCAGAGGCAGGCGGAGCCGGTGTACCGTTACTTCTTCACCCACCCTCCCGACAACGCCAGCGCCGCGGTGCGGGCTCTGGGGGCGGTGCACGGCATGGAACTGCTCTACGTCTTCAACGCCCTCGATGCCCAGGGGTATCGCCCCAGCCCTGGCGAGGTGGAGCTGGCCGCGTTCATCGGCGCCTCGTGGCGGCAGCTCGCGGCGGCCGGCGATCCCTCGCCCGCCGGCGGCCCTGCGTGGTCTCCCTACCGGCTTGAGGACGACCCGTTCATGGAGCTGACCACCCCGCCGGCGCCGGGCGAGGGAGTGAGGAGCACGCAGTGCGATTTCTGGGACTCGCTGCTGGCGTGGCGCGGCCTGTGATCAGGTGGTCGACCGTTGCGGCGTGTTTCGCGATGGCTGCCGCAGAGGCGACGGCGGGAGGCAATCTCCTCGCCAACCCCTCGTTCGACGGCGGGACGGCCGGCTGGACCCGCTACCCGGCGAGCTGGCCGGCGTGCGTGACCACGCTGGGGGTGGGGGAAGGATGGGCGGGGATACGGCTGGCCTGCGGGGTGCCGCCGGTGGAGGCCGGCTTCAAGCAAGTGATCGCCGTCCGTGGCGGGCAGGCGTATCGGGTCGGGTTTCGCTTTAAGGCCCGCGGTCTTTCCGCGGATGGGGACGTGATCCTGTCGTTCCGCGGTGCTGGAGGGGTGGTGTGGCAGACCGGCGTCGAGGCGTTCGCCGGGAGCTGGCCGTGGAGCGAGGCGAGCTGGGTGGTGCAGGCGCCCGCCGCCGCCACCGCCCTCGAGGTAAGGGTTGGGGTGAGCGCCGGGATCGAGGGCGAGGCGGGGTTCGACGACCTGGTGGTGGAGGAGGTGGAGGCGGCGCCGCCGCTGCACGTCAGCGTGGACGTGGGGCGGCAGGTGGGCCGCCTGCGTAACCTCAACCAGACCAACCGTGGCCCGGTCCTCGACACGCGCTTCGCCGGCGTGGTGGACTTCTCCGCCCGCCTGGCCGAGGCGGGCGTCACCTTGATACGGGGGCACGACGTGCACACCGCCTACGACATGCGGGTGCTCTTCCCCGATCCCGGCGCCGATCCGTCCTCCCCCGTCTCGTACCGGTTCGCCAGCACCGACGAGGCGATACGCCAGGCGCTGGCGGGTGGCTTCGAGGTCTTCTTCCGGCTGGGGGAGAGCTACGGGGGCCCCAAATCGCCGCGCATGAGCGCCGCCGCGTGGGCGGAGGTGGTGCGCCGGATCGTCGAGCACGTCAATGGCGACTTCGCGGCAGGCCTGCGCGCCGGGGTGCGCTACTGGGAGATCTGGAACGAGGCCAACGGGCCGCTCTTCTGGTCGGGCAGCGACGCGGAGTTCTACGACCTCTTCGCGCGCGCGGCTGTGGCCGTCAAGCAGGCCGATCCCGCCGCCCGGGTGGGCGGCCCGGGGATGGCCGGGCACACCGACGAGCGCTGGCTGCGCGGCCTGCTGCGCCATGCCCGCGCCGCCGGCGCGCCGGTGGACTTCGTTTCCTGGCACATCTACCACATGGGCTCTGCGTCCACCCTCGCCCGGGCGCAGCGGCAGATTCGCGCCCTGGTGGACGAGGAGGGGTTCGCCGGCGCCGAGGTGCTGCTCACCGAATGGAACCTCAACGGCGGCCAGAGTTGCGAGGCGGTGGGGTGCCGTCCCTATGTCACCGGAGCCTACAACGCCGCCCACTTGGCGGCTGCCCTCACTCACCTGCAGGACACCGATCTGCCGCTCGCGTTCCGCTACCGGACCGACGGCACCGAGATGTTCGGCCTGTTCGGGGACGGCGCGGTGGAGCCGGTGTGGGGCCGCACGGGCCTGGCCTTTCGCTTGCTCGCCAGGCTCTACGAGACGCCGGTGCGCCTGGCCGCCGAGGGGGGAGACGGAGCGGGCGTGGCGGTGCTGGCGGGCCGGGACGGGTCGGGAGGGAGGTTGCGCGTGCTCATCGCCAATCAGGCCTCGGCCGCCGCCGCCTACCGCCTGCACCTGCCCGGGGCGCCGGCCCGCTTCACCTACACGGTGTACGAGATCGCCGACCGGCATCCCTGTGTCCCCGGCAACTGCGACCTCGCCGTCGTGCAGCGGGGGGACGAGCACGATCTGATGGGCGGGGCGCTGGAGGTGGCGCTGCCTTCGCCGGCCGTGCACCTGGTGACGATCGAGGGCGCCGGGGAAACGCCCCGGCCTCCCCGCCGTCACCTGGGCTCCGGCCGCTGATCGGTGGCGCACCCCTCGCCGCGCGTCGCGGCCGGAGCGCGGAGGTCATCGGCAACTCCCTGTTCGCGGGCGAGGGGACGAGGGAGCGCTCGGTGCTTACTCCGGGGTCAGGTCGCTGCCAGCCACCACGCCCAGCGGCGAGTACCCCTGGTAGCCGGGGAAGATGGTCGAGATGGCGGGGTTGGCGAAGCGGCGGATGGCGATCTCCGAGAGGACGCGGCGGTAGTCGGTGGTTATGGCCAGGTCGGCGCCGTCGTAGAGCTGCTCCGGGGCGAGGCCCGGCCAGTCGCCGTGCACGCCACCGCGCACGCGCCCGCCCAGCACGAACATGACGTTGCCGTGCCCGTGGTCGGTGCCGCGGTCGGCGTTCTCGCGCAGGCGGCGGCCGAATTCGCTCATCACCACGACGGTGACGCGCTCACCCCACGAGCCGGTCGGGGACCCGTCGAGGTCCGCCTGGAAGGCCGCCAGTCCCGCGGCAAGGGAGCCCAGAAGCGAATGGAAGTCGCCGCTGGTGGCACTCCACGCCTGGTTGACGTGGGTGTCCCAGCCGCCGACATCCAGCGTCACGGCGCGCAGCCCCACATCCAGGCGGATCATCCCCGCCGCCAGCCGCAGGGCGCGTCCGATCTCGTCCTCTGGGTAGGTCGCGCCACCGGCCGGAGGCACACTCTCGAGGGCCAGGGATTCAACCAGGTCGACCGCGTCCAGGGCGCGGGAAGAGGCCTCGTGGACCAGAGACCCGGAGGGCCTGCACAGGCGCCGCAGCGCCGCCCGCTGGGCGTCCTGCCACTTCCACGGCCCGGTGTTGAGGAGGAAGTGGTCGGGGTCCTCCATCGCCACGGTGCCACGATAACCGCGCAGCGAGCTGGGCTGCGCAGCGCCCACCGCCAGGGAGGGGAAGAGCAGCGATCGGGGCACGCCCTGATCGGTGGTGAGCAGGCGGCCCAGCCATCCGCTGCTCGTCGAGCGCGTGCCCGGCGTGCCCAACTCCATATACTCCTGGGCGTCGAAGTGGCTGCGGGTGTCGTGCGTGAGGCCGCAGGCGAGCACGACGGCCACCTTTCCGCGCTGGTAGAGGTCGTGCAACGGCGCGGCCGCGCTGGCCAGACCAAAGCGACCGTCCAGGGGGAGAAGGGCGCCCGCTCCGGAGCGGGGCAGCGCCAGATGCGGTCGCGCCGCTTCATAGACGGCGCGATCGGGGCCGTCCAGGGGTGCCACCACGGACAGTCCATCGGCGCCGCCGCGCAGGAAGACCACCACCAACAGGTTGGGATCGGTCGCCGAGGCGGCGAAACGGGCAAAGGAAAGTCGCGTGGCGCCGAGTGCCGTGACCGTCGCCGAGCATCCGTACAGAAACGTCCGTCGTGTCGTCTTCACCTCTCACCTCCGCAAGAACTCCGGGGCGACGAACAACAGGGCCACCATGGCGCGCAGCCGGTGCTCGGTGTCGCTGTCGGTGGCCACCGGCAGCGGCACGGCGCTGCCCCGGCCCTGGGCCATGAAGGCGACGACCTCGTCGCGGAAGGAGGCCGGCATGACGCGCCCGTACGCCCTCGCGATCCACCAGTCGGCCAGCGCCGCCGCGGACGTTCCCGCCTCCGCGGGGGGCAGCACCGCCACCGCGTGCCCCCCCTGCCCGTCCCCGGCGTCGATGAGCCAGTTGAGCAGGCGCCAGGTGGCTACCAGCGTGCCGGTGGATAGCCAGTCGTGCGCCTCGTCAGGGTAGCCGTCGGGCGGCCGCCAGGCGAAGCGCGCGTGGCCGCTGCGGTCGAACAGCCAGAGCAGCGCGTCGGTCAGCTCGTCCTCCAGCGCGAAGGTGAGATCCGCCGCCAGGGCGCGCAGGGCGCTGGCCACCACCTCGAAGGGGCGCTTCACCTTCTGTCCCCAGGTGAGACGAAACTCCGGCGCCAGCACGATGACCCGCACCACCTCGCGCAGCTGGTGGGGCGAGCTGCGGTGCGCGAGGAACGTCGCGGCGGCCGCGTCCACCACCCGCTGCGGGGGGCGGTCGGCGATCAGCCGCCGGCACAGCCGCCACGCCACGTGGTGCGCGGTGGCCGGGTGCACGGCGACGAGGTCGAGGACCTGTCCGCCATCGACGGCGGCGGTGCGATTGGGCGGGATGTAGGTACCCAGCACCCACTTCTGGAAGCGGTCGTGCCAGTCGGGTGGGAATGCCACGCCACCGGTATCCTCGTCCAGGGTCCAGCCGGTGAAGCAGCGGGTGGCCTCGTACACGTCGTCGTCCACGTAACCGCGCGGCACTCCCTGCCGGTCCCGCGGCACTTCGTGCTGGCGCATCACCCCGAAGTAGTGGGCGGCTCCCAGGGTGTGTAGCTCGAGAAGCTCCCGCGCCCAGTTCTCGTTGGGACCGGCCACGTGGTTGGCGTAGTTGTCCAGGTAGACCAGCATGCCCGGGCTCTTCGCCACGGCGTCCAGCATCGCCCGGAAGTTGCCCAGGACGTGGGCGCGGATGCAGTCGCGGTCGTACGCAGCCCAGGTGGGCGCGGCCACGTACTCCCAGGCATAGAGGTTGAAGTGGTCGTGCCAGTGCTCGGTGAGCACCTCCACGAGCTGGCGCCGGGAGTGCACGGCGCGCAGGAAGGCGGCCCGCTCGACCTCCAGCAGCGGGCGCAGGCGGGTGTACCAGTCCGGGTCGCCGAGAAAGTGATCCTGCCAGAGCTGCTGCACGTTCTTTCCCAGGGTGGTGAATCCGGCGGCACCCAGGCGGGCCTCGGCCTCAAGGTCGTCGATGCCAGCCGGAGCCAGCTGCAGCTCCACGTACGCCGCCAGTCGCGCCTCGTCGGAAGTACCCAAGGCCTCGAACGCCTCGAGGTCGCCGGGCCGCGGGCCGTAGCCCAGGCGGTTCAACGCCACGACGGCCGCGCGCGGCAGAGGTTCGGGGACGATCGGCGGGCCGCCAAGGCGGCGCCGCACCCGCCCGCCTGCCGCCATGGCGGCTCCAGCCGCCGCCGGCGGTGGCGCCAGATCAAGCCTGGACGCAGCGCGGCGGGCGCGCTCCTCGCGCACCCGCTCGGCGAGGTCGCCGGCGGCGCCGTGATGTATGCCTCGACGGAATGGAGTATCGGCAGGCGTGTACTCGATGTGCTCTCGTTTCATCGGCATGGCCTCCAAGCCAACTGTGAACTTCAAAGTAAGCGACGACGCCGGGAATGTCTGTGTGCCAGCTCACGCCCTGGCGGGCATGCCGGTCAGGCCGGCGTTCAGCAAGACGCGGCTGGCGGCACTGGCACGGGTACCGGCACGGGCACGGGCACGGGCACTGGCACGGACACTGGCACGGGCACCGGCACGGGCACCGGCACGGGCACTGGCACGGACACGGGCACGGGCACGGGCACGGA
>JBBINC010000003.1:0-3066 GCA_037444085.1 Acidobacteriota bacterium
GTGGGGGTGTATTTGAGGTTCGCGATTTCGAAGCTCGCAGACCGAGGTTCAACGATCTGCACCTGGTTCACCGAGCGCGATTCGACGCGGAACACGTTCGCCCGGCAGAGTATCCCGATGACGTGGGATTACGCCGAGACGAATCCCTTCTCTGATTCTGCAGGCAATGCGATGAGCAGTGTTGAGTGGGCAGAGAAGGCCGTAAGTCTCTTTGCGGCCGCGGCTGTGGGTTCAGCGGGCCAAGGCGACGCACAAAACCAATCAGTCTCCACCGACAAACCCGTCTCCACCGACCCGCCCTACTACGACAACACCGGTGGCGAGAGCGCGGCGGCGGCGCTGGCGACGAACCTGGGCGCGCGCGCCGAGGTCGCGCGCGAGCTGGCCTACCGTCTCTACACCGTCGCCGAGCGCAAGAAGCGCGCGCAGGAAGCGCTCCGCTACAACGCGCTGGTGCAGAGCTGGCCCGAGATCTCCCGCCTCGCCCGCGAGAGCGGCACGCGTCGCGCGGAGCAGACTACGCTGTTCGGGCAGGAGTGACTGATGCAGATCGAGGCCATCGAGATCCGAAACTACCGGCTCTTCCGCGACGCCAGGCTGAGCGACCTGCCGCGCATGATGGTCGTGGTCGGGGCGAACGGCTCGGGCAAGTCCACGCTCTTCGACGTGTTCAGCTTCCTCAAGGATGCTCTCACCCAGAACGTCGCGCAGGCCGTCGCGCGCCGCGGCGGGTTTCGCGAACTGGTGAGCCGGGGCGAGCAGGGGCCCATCGGGATCACGGTCAAGTTTCGGGAGAGCGGCGGACGGCTCGCCACGTACGAGCTGCAGATCGAGGCTGACGCGGGGCTGCCCGTCGTGGGTCGTGAGGTGCTCAAGTTCCGCCGGGGCCAGTATGGCAAGCCGTGGCACTTCGTCGATTTCTCGCGCGGGCGGGGCACCGCGATCACCAACGAAGCCGCCTACGGTCAGGAGGGCGCCGTCGAGGAGCGCAAGGAGCACGTCCTCGACGATCCAAGCGTGCTGGCGATCAAAGGCCTCGGCCAGTTCAAGGAATTTCGCGTGGTCGCGGAGTTCCGCAGCCTGATCGAGAACTGGCACATCTCCGACTTTCACATCAGCGACGCGCGGCCGAGCGCCGAGGCGGGCTACGCCGAGCACCTGTCGACGCGCGGCGACAACGTCGCCCAGGTCGCGCAGTTTCTCTACCAACATCACCGCGAACGGTTCGACCGGGTGCTCACGGTGATGCGTGAGCGCGTACCCGGGGTGACCTCGGTCGAGGCGAAGCCGACCGAGGACGGGCGCCTCGTCCTGCGCTTCCAGGACGGCAGCTTCAAGGATCCGTTCATCGCCCGCTACGTCTCGGACGGCACGATCAAGATGTTCGCCTACCTGGTCCTGCTCTACGACCCGAAGCCGCACCCGCTGCTGGCGGTCGAGGAGCCAGAGAACCAGCTTTACCCGGAGCTGCTACACGAGCTGGCGGAGGAGTTCCGTGATTACGCGCGACGAGGCGGCCAGGTCTTCGTCTCGACGCACTCGCCCGAATTTCTCAACGCCACGAAGCTCGAGGAGATCTACTGGCTCGTGAAGGACAACGGTTTCGCGACCGCCCGCCGTGCGTCCGAGAGCGAGCTGCTTCGGAACCTCGTCGCAGCAGGCGACCTACCCGGTACGCTATGGATGCAGGGGCTGTTCGAGGGAGCGGGCCTGCGATGAGCCGGGTCGTGTTCCTGCTGGAGGAGCGTTCGATGAAGGTGCTGCTCGAGGGTCTGTTGCCACGCTTCTTTCCTGACCTCCCATTCCTTTGCGTAGCGCACAAGGGCAAGCAGGATCTCGAGCAGAGCATCCCGCGCAAGCTTCGGGCATGGCGAGAACCCGGAGTTCGTTTCGTCGTGATCCGAGACAACGATGCGGGCGAGTGCGCCGCTCTGAAGGAGCGGTTGCAGGAGCTGTGCTTGAGGTGCGGTCGTCGCGACACCCTCGTGCGGATCGCCTGCCAGGAGATCGAGGCATGGTACCTCGGTGAGCCAGAGGCGCTGGCCCGAGCGTTCGAGGACGAGAGCTTGGCGAAGATCAGCAGCAAGGAGCGCTTTCGGGAGCCGGACGCCGTCGTTCGGCCCTCCGATGAGCTTTCTCGGCTCGTGCCCGCCTTCCAGAAGGTCAAGGGAGCGCGGCTGATGGCGAGGCACCTCTCCAGAGAACGGAACGGATCCCGCAGCTTCCGGGTCACGCTCGACGGGATCGCCAAGCTGCAAGCGGCCATGGAGGCTGGCCCATGAGCGAGCATGGCAGGAATCGCACTTCCGATGCGGCCACCCAGACCCCAGGTCGCTCCGTGAAGCACGCCCCCGCGTACGCAAGTCTGCCGATTGCGAACAAGCGCGCGGCGCGGGGTGGCCCGGAGCTCCGAGAGATGAGCGTTCGCGTGGAGGTCGTCACGCCGATCCTGGGAGGCGGGACCCAGACCCGAGCGGTCGACGAGGTCGACGTCATCCGGGCGGCCTCGGTACGCGGGCACCTGCGCTTCTGGTGGCGGGCCCTGTACGCGGCGGAGCACCCGAGCGCCTCGGTGTTGTACGCCCGCGAGAGCGAGATCTGGGGTCGCGCCGCGACGGACGAGGGCGGTCGTTCTGCCGTCGAGATTCGTATCGTCGTCGAGCGAACGGGCGGGATCGACACGAGCGATATCAACCTGCAGCAGACGCCAGGCGCCTATGCCTTGTGGCCGGCGCGCGCCGAGAGGAGGCAAGGACAGATCACGAAGCCCCCTGCGCCTCGCCGCGTGCCCGGAACGCAGTTCCGGCTCACGCTCATCGCTGCTTCAACTTGCGAGAGGGAGGTCAGGAACGCGCTGCGCGCGTGGATCCTCTTCGGCGGCTATGGCGGCCGCACGCGGCGCGGGCTTGGGAGCTTGAGGGTTCTCGACGACCGCAGCTCGTGGTTGCCGTCCAAGGCGACGCGCGACGCCATCGAGCATCTCTTCGGGTACGATGTCTTCGCATCGCCGACGAACGCGTCTGGCGATGTGCCGTGGCTCGGCGGCGCTGCGCTCCAGGTCGGCAG
>JBBINC010000003.1:3166-62663 GCA_037444085.1 Acidobacteriota bacterium
CCGCCTCGCGAGCCCGCTCATCGTGAAGGCGCTGCCCCTCGGTGACGGCATGTTCGTCCCGTGCGCGCTCTGGCTCAACCGCGCCTATCCCGCCGGCGACGTCGTCCTCCGCGACGTCAACGACTCGGCCGCACCGTTCGACCGTCTCGTGGCCCCCGGCGACACGGCGCAGTTCTCGGCGCTCGCCAACAAGCAGAGCCTGCGCGCGGCCTTCCTCGACTGGCTGCACGCCAAGTACCAGACGACGGTGGTGGCGCCATGACCGCTCACCTGCTCCTCGTCACGCTCGGGCCCGTCCAGGACTTCATCGCCCAGGCGCGGCGGACGCGCGATCTCTGGTACGGGAGCCACATCCTCTCGGAGCTCGGCCGAGCAGCGGCGCGCGCTCTCGCCGACGGCGGCGCGCAGCTCATCTTCCCATCTTTGAATGCAGGAGACGCGCAGCTCCAGCCTTGCCTCGCGCCGCTGCGCGCGGACGGAACGCCTCCCCAGAGCGTCGCGAACAAGCTCCTCGCCGAAGTCCCGTCAGGTGTCGACCCCGAGCAACTCGCGCGAGTGGTGCGCACGGCGGTCACCCGGTACTGGCGCGAAGACCTTGCCGCGCCCGTCAAGGCCAGCTGCGCCGGTCTCCTTGCCCCCGGAATCGATGACGTATGGACCGAGCAGGTCGATACGTTTCTCGAGTTCGCGGCGAGCTGGTCGCCGCTCGCCGACTACGCTCAATCGCGCCGGCAGATCGAGCGGGCCATCGCCGGTCGCAAGATGCTGCGCGACTTCGGCGCATGGACGCATGGGCGCGGCTCTGTGCCGAAGTCGAGCCTCGACGGCGCGCGAGAGACCGTGCTCCTGCCACCGAAAGCACGCCAGGCCACGCTCGTTCGCAAGTACCGGATCGCGGATGGCGAGCAGCTCGACGCCATCGGGCTGGTGAAGCGCGCCGGCGGCGAGCCCGATCAGTTCGTGCCGGTGATCAACGTCGCGCTCGCATCGTGGTTGGATCTCGTGAGCCGCGTGGCACCGTCAGAGCTCGAGGGGCTCCGGACCGCGTGCCGCGAGGCCGGGGTTTCTCGCGTCGCGCGAACGGACCTCCCGTGCACGGCACCGTTTCCTTTCGACGCCAGTGTGCTGCTTCCGAGCCGCTGGCGCTCGGTCTTCGACGAGCAGGGACTCGACGGCAACGCGGAGCCGTGGGGCCGCCAACATGTGCAGCCGATTCTCGGCAAGGTGTCGGAGCCGTATCCCTACGTCGCGTGTCTCGTCGCCGACGGCGACCACATGGGGCGGGCGATCGATCGGCTGAGCTCCGCAGGTGATCACCGCACGTTCTCCGAGGCGCTCGCGCGGTTCGCCAGCGAGGCGCGAAGGGTGGTCGAGAAAGACCATCGCGGGGCCCTCGTCTATGCGGGCGGAGACGACGTGCTCGCGTTCCTGCCGCTGCCGGAGGCGCTCTCGTGCGCGGAGGACCTCCGCAACGCCTTCACCGGCGCGATGGCCTCCGCCTGCGAGTCGATCCCGGCCGAGCAGCGGCCGACGCTGTCGGTCGGCCTCGGGATCGGTCACGTCATGGAGAGCATGGGCGATCTGCTCGCGCTCGGGCGGCAAGCGGAGCGCGAGGCGAAGCGGGACCGCAACGCGCTCGCTGTGCTCGTAGACAAGCGCTCTGGCGGCACGCGCTCCTGGCGTACGTCGTGGAGCGATGATCCCGTTCGTTTGCTGGACGAGGCCACCGCGTTGCTGCAGGACCGCCTTCCGTCGCGCAAGGTCTACGAGATCGCGAGCACCCTCGCGCGCCTGCCCGAACCTGGCGAGGAGGAAGGAGGCGGGTGGGCTCGCGTGCTCGCGCTGGAGGTCGGACGCTCGCTCGCTCGGGTCGAGGGCGGCGCCCTGCGGCCCGAAAGCGCTGGCCTCGCGCTCGAGGAGGGAGCCGGCTACGCGGCGCTGCACGCGCACGTACGCGCATGGGTGGCGCGCCTGTTGATCGCCCGCACGTTCGCGCAGGCGGAACCTCGAGAGCGGCGGCAAGGCGAGGAGGTGGCCGAATGACGACGACCGCGTGCCTGGCCCTCGTGCCGCGCGACGGCCTCTTCTGCAAGGACGGCAGGGGCTGGCATACGAGCGCATCGGGTCGCGGACACGGACTCGACTGGCCGTGGCCATCCACGATCCTCGGCGCGCTGCGATCCGCCTGGGGGCGCGGCGAGGAGGCAAGGAGCGGCACCCTCTTCGGCCCCGACGACTGGCGGACGCGCACCGCGGCGATCCGGCTCGGGAGAACGCTGGTGCTCCGGCGGCCGCATGGTGCCGAGTGGGAGACCGCCCACTGCGTCTGGCCGGTCCCGCTGGATGCGCTCTGGCTCGAAGGCCGCCGCGAGGTGCATCGGCTCGACCCCGTCCAGCCGCTCGTGCCGACGCTCGGGCGCGACGACGACGAGGCTCGCGAAAGCCTGTTGCGCCCGGTGCTCGACGGCGTGGGCAAGCCGCTCGCGGCTCCGCGGTGGTGGAGCAGCGACGACTTCTCGATCTGGCTCGCCGGGCGACCCGTCGCCGTTCGCGATCGCGACGACGTGCTGGCCACGGCCCGGCGAGTTCAAGTGCACGTCGGCATTCTCGCCGAGGAGCTCACTGCGGACGAGGGCGTTCTCTTCTCGCACGACGTCATCGAGACCCTCGATTCGCGTGCCGAGTGGGCCATCGGCGTCGAGGTCGCGCTTCCTGACGGTGCACTCGGCAGCGTCGCGACGCTTGGTTCGGACGGGCGTCTCGCACGAGTGGAGTCATTGCGCGCCGCTCTGTTCGAGCTTCCTGCAGAGCTGCTCCAGGCATTCCGATCCCCGAGCAAAGGACTGCGTGTCGTCGCGGTAACGCCTTTGTGCTTCGCGAGGGGCTGGTTGCCCGATGGCCTTGATGTCGAGAACGGCACGTACCGTGGCCGCTTGCCCGGGATCGGCCACGAGGTGATCCTGCGCGCGGCGTTCGTCCCGCGACCCACTCACGTGTCGGGCTGGGACATGGCGGCCAATGCGCCCAAACCGACCTCTCGCATGGTGGCGCCGGGCGCCGTCTACTTCTTCGAGCGGACCGATGGGAGACCCTTCGACGAGGTCGATGCCCGGTCGCTCTGGCTTGGGGCGCTCGGCACGCGCACCGACGAGGGCTTCGGTCGTGTCGTCCCGGGCGTCTGGAGCCCGACAAGGAGCACTCTATGAAGACGAGACCCTTCCTCCTGCACGCGCTGTCTCCGCTGCACGCCGGCACCGGGCACGCGGCGGACGTCATCGATCTGCCGACGGCGCGCATGAAGGCGACGGGCATTCCGTTCGTGCCCGGCTCCTCGATCAAGGGCGTGCTGCGCGACGCGCGCCGCGTCGGCGATCACGACACGACGGAGGCGGCGTTCGGTCCCTCGGACGACCCGGCCGCGCACGCGGGTGCGCTCGTCGTCGGGGATGCGCGCCTGCTGGCGTTGCCGGTGCGGAGCTTTCGCGGCACGTTCGCGTGGACGACCTCGCCGCTCCTGCTGACGCTCGCCAAGCGTGATCTCGACGAGGCTCACCTGTCGATCCCCAGCATCACCGGGCGCGGCGCGCGGCTCGCTCAGGGGAGCTGCTGCATCCACCAGGGCCGGCTGTACCTCGAGGATCTGGATCTGCCTGCAACCGAGTCGAGCGAAGCGACGGCCTGGGCGCAGAGGCTCGCGCCGCTCGCGTCGCCGGGCGACGACATCTTCACGAAGCGCTTCGCCGTCGTGGACGACGACACAATGGCGTTCCTCTGGGAGACGGCGACCCAGGTGGACGCGCGGGTCCGCCTGGACGAAAAGACGCGCACCGTCGCCACCGGCGCGCTGTGGCTCGAGGAGAGTCTCCCGCCGGAGAGCCTGCTCATTGGCATCCTCGCGGCGGATCGGAGCCGCCGGCGCGACGTCTCCATGACGCCCGAGGAGGTCCTCGACTTCGCGCTCGCCTCCGAGGAGGTCCATCAGCTCGGCGGCAAGGCCACGACCGGGCGCGGCCGGTGCCGGATCGTCCCCATCACGCGAAAGGAAAGAGGCCATGGCAAGGCCTGAAGCGCTCCAGCAGCCCCTTCTCCGTGACCAGCGGCGTGCGCTCCACGCCTACGAATCGGTCGGCAAGGTGCCGAAGGCGCAGCAGAAGGACTATAAGAACGCGGTCAACGACCTCGGCGCCAACATCCTGCGAAGCGGCCTCTGCGCCGCGATCGCCGCGGTTCAGCGGCTCGACAAGCGCGGCGATCTCCTGCTCGGCGATCTTCTGCTCGGCCATCTCGCTGCCGCCGGCGTGCCCGGCCTCGAAGGCGCGGCGGCAAACGACGTCGCGCGGCGTGTGCGCGAGCTCGACGCGGATGCCTACATGATCGCCACGCGCGAGATGCTCCAGGTCGCGGTGTGGCTCAAGCGCGCCGTGCAAGCGACCTTCGAGGAGGGTTGACCGTGCGTGACGTTCTTCGGACGGTTGGAACGCCAGAGCACCTGGGACTCGCCTACGACGCGTGGGCACCCGTGGGCGACGACGGCAAGGTGGCTGACAACCAGCGAGCGGAATGGCTCTCCGCGCTCGCGGCCCTCGCCGTTGCGCCCGACTACTCCCGGTCCTTCCAGCGCTGGAAGACGAGCTTTTCCGCGCCAGGCGATCGCGTCTTCGAGCTGGTGCTCGCGAGCCGGCTGCTCGTCGGGCACGGGAACTCGAGCGCGATCGACGTCGGCATCACCGTACATCACACGTGGGGCGTACCGGTGATCCCGGGGTCGGCACTGAAAGGCCTCGTCGCTCACTTCGTCGACGCGACCTACGGACCCGACGACCCGCAGCGAAAACCGTGGGAACAGGCAGGCCATGAGCGAACGCGAGCCGACTATCAGGGAGTGACATGGCGTGGCCGGCGCATCGAGCGCGGGCCTGGTGCGGTCTACCGGGCGCTCTTCGGCGCGCCGGATGCCCAGGAGGACGACGCGATGCGAGAACGGGGCTTCGATGCGGGGGCTTCGGCCGGCCTCGTCACCTTCCACGATGCCGTCTACGTGCCGACGGGAGGCGCCGACGACAGGCCCTTCGCGGTCGATGTGCTCACGGTTCACCAGAAGGGCTACTACGACTCGTCTGGTGGAAGCTGGCCCAACGACTACGACAACCCCAACCCGGTGGCGTTTCTCACCGTGCGTCCCCTCGCGCGCTTGCTCTTCGCGCTGTCCGGCCCGGCGGATTGGACGGATCTCGCCGAGCGCCTGCTTCGTGACGCGCTCGAAAAGTGGGGCGTCGGCGGCAAGACCAGCACGGGCTACGGGCGGCTGATCGCACCCGAGCGGGTGATGACCACCGCCGCGCGCACGGGGGCGGCCCCCGCGAGCACGAGCGCAAGTCCGAAGCCGGGAGACCGGGTCGAGGCGGTCCTTCTCGAGGAGCGCACGAAGAAGGGCGGCTGGAAGGCCAGACATGAACCGTCGGGACTTTCCGGCCCCATTCAAAACAGCGCCGATGTTCCAGCCGCGGAGAAGGCCGGGAACCACCTGTCGCTCGTCGTCGCCTCGGTGAGCGCCCGGGAGATCGCCTTCCGGGTCCCCGGAGCGAATGCCTCCACGCCGGACAAGAAGGGAAGAGGGTAGATGGCAGTGGCCGCGTCCACGCTTCTCATCTGCACCGTCGGCGGCAGCCTGGAGCCCGTCGTCGCCGCGCTGAAGCAGTGGCGTCCCGCGCGGGTTCGGTTCGTCCACACGCCGCAGACGAAGGGTGACGTCGAGGCGAAGATCGTCCCGAAGGCGCGCGACGAAGGCGTAGATCTGGATGCTGGTCGATACGACCTGTTCGAGTTGCCGGATGGCCAGGATCTGGCGAGCTGTCTCGACCGACTCAGGCAGTTGACGCCGGAGGTGATGCAGTGGGCTGCGCGCGGGCCCGAATTCCAGGTCGTCGTCGACTTCACCGGCGGCACGAAATGCATGTCGGCATCGATCGCGCCTCAGGCGAAGCGGTGGCCGTGCCTGTTCTCGTACGTCGGCGGCAGCGAACGCACCAAGGACGGCGCGGGCGTCGTCGTCTCGGGCCATGAGAAGGTCGTCTACCAGGCGAATCCGTGGGACGCGCTCGGCCATCAAGCTGTCGAGGACTTCGTCGTGCTGTTCGACCAGCACGCATTCCTCGCCGCTGCGAACGTCGCTGCCGTGGCGAAGACGCATGTGAGCCGCCCGGACCGGAAGCGCGATCTGGCCGCGCTCGAGCAGCTCGCGAAGGCGTTCGACGCTTGGGATCGGTTCGATCACCAGTCGAGCAGCGCCATCTTCGATAATGTCGCGAAGTCGGCCAACGACCTGCGTGCCGTGCTCGGTCCCGCGAAGGGCAACCAGGTTCTCGACAGCGTCACGCGTCTTGCCAACCACCTCGGCGAGCTTTGCCGCGCGGCACCACCCAGCCGGCACCACGTGCTCGATCTTCTGGCGAACGCGAAACGCCGCAAGGACGAGGGACGCGTCGATGACGCCGTAGCCCGGCTCT
Organism: Acidobacteriota bacterium; assembly: GCA_037444085.1. Taxonomy (GTDB): domain Bacteria; phylum Acidobacteriota; class Thermoanaerobaculia; order Thermoanaerobaculales; family Thermoanaerobaculaceae; genus CALEVZ01. The sequence continues at coordinate 9,673 of JBBINC010000003.1, forward strand.
ATCGTGCGATCGAGGCCGTGGCCCAGGTGGCGTTGAAGGATCGCCACCGCTTCGAGAGCACGGAGAAAGTGCCGCTCGAGCGCGTGCCGGAGACGGTCCGGCCAGAATGGGCTGCCAGGGCCAAGGACGGCGTAGTCGCGCTCGGCTTGCAGGACGCGTACGCGCTCCTGGCGAGCCTCGACGATCCCCTCGGGGAGAAGTTCAAGAGCGCGGCGCTCGACGGCACGAAGTCTCCGCTCGTCGCGCGGAACCGGTCGATCCTCGCGCACGGGTTCGATCGTGGGTCCGAGAACGTCTTCGACAAGCTGTGGACCACGGCGCTCTCCCTCGCCGACGTCGAGGAGGCGAGCCTCCCAGCCTTTCCAACCCTCGGAGACAAGGCGGAGCACTGACCATGGCCATCAGTTCGCTGAACAAGCCCGACGACTTCCTCCTGGCGATCGTCGAGTTCCGCGCCGACGACACCCACCGCGTGCACTACGTGCGCCGGCCGTTCCGGCGCGAGCCCGACTTCGGCGTGACCAGCGTGAACTACGATTTCGCCGAGCTCTTGGCGCGAGCGGAGGACCCGCGGTGACAGTGCCGACCCCGACGCCCATATACCGATTCCCGCATATCGACAACTTGGCGGTGTGCCTGACACGCGGTGCGCTGCATGCACCTGGCCACACGCCGAACGACGGGCTGGTCTACCGCACGATCCACAACCTCGACATCCAGTCCAGACGTCAGGTGCGCCGCATCCCGTGCGGGCCGAGAGGCGTCATCCACGACTACGTGCCCTTCTACGTCGGTCCTCGGTCGCCGATGCTGCTTCAGCTCCACACGGGCCGGGTGGAAGGCTACACCGAAGGACAGCGGCCGCTCGTGTACGTGGTATCCACCGCGCAGGTGATCGCTTCCAGCGGCAACGGGTTCGTCTTCTCCGACGGCCACGGGATCGCGAGCTTCACGCGCTGGTACGAAGACCTTGCCGACCTTGACAAGGTGGATTGGGCCGTGGTCTGCGCCGACTACTGGGCGGACACGGTTGACGACATGGACCGGCAGCGCCGCAAGCAGGCCGAGTTCCTGGTTCACCGCGAGTGCTCCTGGGAGCTCATCCACGAGGTCGCGGTCATCGACGACGCGATGAAGGGACAGGTGCAAGGGGTGCTCGGCCGGTTTCCCGAGAGGATGCATCGACCCGTGACGGTCCGTCGTGGCTGGTACTACTGAAAGAAAGGTAGCGACATGATCATCCATGCCCGCGGCAACCTGCTCAGAGCCGACGCTGAAGCGCTGGTGAACTCGGTCAACTGCGAGGGGTTCATGGGCAAGGGGGTGGCGCTTCAATTCAAGAAGGCCTTTCCGGCGAACTTCGATGCCTATCAGCGGGCGTGCAAGCGCGGCGAGGTTCGACCCGGCGAGATGTTCCTCTACGAGACCGGCACGATGGTGAATCCGCGGTACATCATCAACTTCCCGACCAAGCGCAAGTGGCGTTCGAAGTCGCGTCTTGACGACATCAAGGCAGGGCTGGACGCCCTCGTGGCGCTGGTGCGCGAGCGCAGGATCACATCCATTGCTGTGCCGCCGCTCGGCTGCGGGTTGGGAGGGCTCACCTGGAGCACGGTCAAACCGCTCATCGTGAGGGCGTTCGAGGCGCTTCCCGATGTTCGGGTCTTGCTCTTCCACCCATCGGGAGCGCCCCCGGCCAAGGACATGCCGGTGAGAACCGAGCGGCCGAAGCTGACCCTCGCCCGGGCCCTGTTCCTCCGCCTGATGGGGACCTACCGTGAGCTCGCGTACCGGCTCACCCTGCTCGAGATCCAGAAGCTCGCGTACTTCCTCCAGGAGGCCGGAGAGCCGCTCCGGCTTCGCTACGTGAAGCATCTCTACGGTCCCTATGCCCACAACCTGAACAAGGTGCTCGAGTACCTGGAAGGCCACTACACCAGCGGCTATGGTGATTCCCAGGCTCCTGACGTGGAGATCGAGCCGCTGCCTGGCGCGCTTGAAGAAGCCGCGCGTTTTCTCGACGGGAACGCCGAGTCGCTGGCGCGGCTCGACCGGGTCGCGCGCCTGATCGATGGCTTCGAGACACCCTACGGGATGGAGCTACTCGCTTCCGTCCACTGGGCCGCTGTTCACGAAGCGCCTGCACCGCGATCCGACGACGAGGCCATCGTTTCCGTGCATGGCTGGAACGACCGCAAGCGAACCATGCTTCAGCCCGAGCACATTCGCGTCGCCTGGGGCCGACTGCGCGACGAAGGCTGGCTGCCGGCGGAGGAGCTGCGGTGACCTGCCAGAAGAAGCTCATCGAGGTGGCGCTGCCGCTGCCGGAGATCAACGACGCCTCCGCTTACGACAAGATGCCCGGCATCGGGCCGCACCCGAAGGGCATCCATCACTGGTGGGCCCGGCTGCCGCTGCCCACGGCGCGTGCCGTGCTGTTCGCCTCCGTGGTGGACGACCCGAGCGAGCACCCCGAAAGGTGGCCGACGGAAGAGGCGCAGAACGCGGAACGCGAGCGGCTCTTCGACATCGTCCGCCGGATGATGGGCAAGAAGCTGCATGAACATCCCGAGGTGTACGCCGAGGCCCGCGCCGAGATGCTGAGGCACTGCAACGGCAAGCTGCCGGCCGTGTACGACCCGTTCGCGGGCGGCGGTTCGATACCCCTCGAGGCGAACCGGCTCGGCTTCGAGGCGCACGCCGGGGATCTCAACCCCGTGGCCGTGCTGCTCAACAAGTGCAACCTCGAGCTCGCACCGCGGTGGTCGGGCCGGCCCCCCGTGAACCCGGAGGATCGCAAGCGCATCGGGGGCACGGAGGGCTGGCGCGGCACGCATGGCCTGGCAGCCGACGTTCGCTACTACGGGAGAGTGATCCGCGGCCGGGCCCTGGAGAAGATCGGCCACCTCTACCCGAAGGTCCGCCTGCCGAGGGAGTACGGCGGAGGCGAGGCGAATGTCATCGCCTGGATCTGGGCGCGCACGGTCGCAAGCCCCAACCCGGCCGCCCGAGGGGCACACGTGCCGCTCATGAGCACCTTCTGGCTCTCCAGCAAGAAGGGGAGCGAGGCGTGGCTGGAGCCCATCGTGGACCGGGAGAAGGGGACGTGGAGGTTCGAGGTGCGGACCGGTGCGCCGCCAGACCGTGCGGCGGTCAAGGCGGGGACGAAGATGGGGCGCGCACAGTTTCGGTGCCTTCTCACCGCTGCACCGGTTGACGACGAGCATATCAAGAAAGAAGGCTTGGCCGGACGGCTCGGAACGGACCTGCTGGCAGTAGTGGCAGACGGGCCGCGGAGCCGTCTGTATCTTCCTGCGACGGACGAGCAAAGAGCTGTTGCCGTCATGCCGTGTCCCGTGGAGGACGAGGCAAACGAGACGCTCGCCGATGATCCGCGAAACATCTGGTGCGTGGGCTACGGACTGGCCCGGTTCTCCCAGCTTTTCACCCCCCGCCAGCTCACCGCAATGGTGACGCTGAGCGACCTCGTCAGGGCGATCCGCGAAGACGTGCGGCGAGACGCAGCCGCGGCTGGTCTCGGGACCGAGGAGGCCGATGAGTATGCGGCCACGGTGACGACGTTCCTGGCGTTCGCGCTTGATCGCTGCGCGGACTTCAACAACGCGCTGTGTCGGTGGAGCGCGACCAACCAGAAGGTGATGAACCTCTTCGGCCGGCAGGCCATTCCGATGGTCTGGGACTTCGCCGAGGCCAACTGCCTCGGTGAATCGGTCGGTGCATGGGGCACCTGCAGCGACTACGTAGCCGATTGCATCGAGGTGATCGCGGCTGGCGTGGCGAATTCGGGCAGGGCCGCCCAGGTCGACGCCCCCAGCGGCGCCGACGGCCTCGGCAGCCTGCTCGTGAGCACCGACCCGCCCTACTACGACAACATCGGCTACGCGGCGCTCTCGGACTTTTTCTATGTCTGGCTTCGCCGCACCATCGGCGATCTCTACCCGGACCTCTTCAGCACTGTCCTCACCCCCAAGTCGCAGGAACTCACCGCGTCGCCCGAGCGGTTCGACGGCCACAAGGCGAAGGCCAAGGAGCACTTCGAGACCGGCTTCCGCAGGGCATTCACGGCGCTGCGCGACCAGATGGACCCGCGCTTCCCGCTGACGGTCTACTACGCCTTCAAGCAGGCCGACGAGGCGAGCGGCGCGGACGAGGAGACCAACAGCGAAAGCAACGGCAGGGTGGATCTCACGACCGGCTGGGAGACGCTGCTCGATTCCCTGATCGATAGCGGCTTCCAGATCACGGCCACGTGGCCTGTGCGGGCGTCGCAGGCGTGGCGCATGCTGGCGATGGGCACAAATGCGCTTGCTTCGTACATCGTTCTGGCCTGCCGACCGCGGCCCGCTGATGCGCCGAAGGCGGACCGTCGCACGTTCGTGGCGGAGCTGAAGCGGGACCTGCCGGCTGCTCTGCGCCACTTGCAGCAAGGCAACATCGCGCCGGTGGACTTTGCGCAGGCGGCGCTCGGCCCCGGCATGGCGATCTACTCGCGCTACGGTCGCATTCTGGAGGCGAGCGGCAAGCTGATGACCGTGCGCACGGCGCTGTCCCTGATCAACCAGACGCTCACGGAGGTGCTCTCGGAGCAGGAGGACGAGTTCGACGCGGACACGCGCTGGGCGATTGCATGGTTCGAGGAGCACGGCTTTGCGGAGGGCGAGTTCGGCAAGGCGGAGGTCCTGAGCAAGGCGAAGGTGACTTCCGTCGGCGGGCTCGAACAGGGCGGTATCGTGCGCTCCAGGGGCGGCAAGGTCCGGCTCCTGCGGCCCGACGAGCTGCCCGGAGATTGGGACCCGGCGACGGACAGGCGGCTGACGATCTGGGAGACGACGCACCACCTCGTGCGCGTCTACTTCCACGAGAAGGCGGGCGATGAGGCGACCGCGGCCCTTCTGCGAAAGGTCGGGGCCCGGGGCGAGATCGCGCGGGACCTGGCCTACCGGCTTTTCGACGTGTGCGAGAAGAAGAAGCGCTCCCAGGAAGCACAGGCGTACAACGCCCTCGTCCTCGGCTGGCCCGAGGTCGCGCGTCTGGCGCGTCAAGCCGCGGCGCCCGTGCAAACGACGATGTTCGAAGGAGGTGCCGCATGAAGCGGATCCCAATCGATGATGAGGCGCTGCGGGGGTTCTGCGAGCGCCACGGCATCCGGAAGCTCTCGCTCTTTGGATCCGCCCTGAAGGGAACAGCCCGTCCGGACAGCGACCTGGATCTGCTCGTCGAGTTCGAGCCGGACGCCGTTCCCGACTTTCTGAGCCTTGTGGAGATGGAAGAAGAGCTCACGTCGCTCGTCGGGCGCCGGGTCGATCTGCGAACGGCCGGCGACCTGTCACGCTATTTCCGAGACGATGTGGTTCGTACGGCCGAGGTCCAGTATGCGCGAGGATGATCTCGTCCGCCTTCGACACATGATCGAAGCGGCGCAACAGGCAGCGCAGTTCGTCTCGGGGCGCCAGCGCGAGGACCTCGATGCAGACCGCATGCTGCTCTTTGCAGTTGTCCGAGCAATCGAGATCATCGGCGAGGCAGCGTCGCAGCTCTCGGCCGAGACCCGCGCGCTTTCGCCAGAGATTCCCTGGAAGGCGATCATCGGGATGCGCAATCGCATCATCCACGCCTACTGGGACATGGACACGGGGATCGTGTGGAAGACGGTCACCGAAAGGATCCCCGCACTGCTGCCGATGATCCAGAGGCTCGTCGCACGCGCACCGGAGGACATCTGATGGCCCTCACCAACCACGAGCGCGTCGGCAAGGCCCTGGACCTCCTCCGGCAGGGGCTCTCCCCGTTCGTCGAGCGGGAGCTGAACAAACGTACAAGGACCAGGCGCGGCAGCAGGCGTTCCAGGTCATGGGGAGGGACCCGTTGCTCGAAGGCGAGCCGCTCGCCCAATGGGACGCGGCCGCGCTCCTCAAGCTCATGTGGGAAGCGTGGAACGAGGTGTTCCGGCGCACGCTGGGAAACGCGGAGCGCACCCTGGTGAGGGAACTGCAGGACGTGCGCAACCGGTGGGCGCGCCGGCAGACCTTCTCGAGCGACGACGCCTACCGGGCGCTTGACTCGACCGGCCGGCTCCTGACCGCGGTCTCCGCGCCCGAGTCACAGGAAGCCGAGAACCTGAAGATGGAGCTCCTGCGCCTGCGGTTCGACGAACAGGGGCGGGCTGAGCAGCGCAAGACGGCAGGCCCGGCCATCGAAAGCCAGGTCGGCGGACCCCTCAAGCCGTGGCGCGAGGTGAGCCCGCCTCACGGCGACGTCGGAAGCGGTCGCTACCAGCAGGCAGAGTTCGCGGCCGACCTGTGGCAGGTCTACCTCGGCGAGGGAACGGACGAGTACAAGAAGCCTGTCGACTTCTTCCGCCGCACCTACCTGACCGAGAGCCTGAAGCGCCTGCTCGTCGGGGCGGTGCAGCGCTTGTCGGGCACGGGCGGTGATCCGGTCGTCCAGCTCCAGACCAACTTCGGCGGGGGCAAGACCCACACGTTGCTCGCGCTCTCCGCCAGGCGAGCTCCAGGGCGTGGACGAGCTGCTCGCGGAGGGCGGCGTATCGGAACTGCCGACGGCGCGCCGGGTTGTGCTGGTCGGCAACAAGATCTCGCCGGGCAGGCCGGTGACGAAGCCGGACGGCACGGTCGTGCGCACGCTCTGGGGCGAGCTGGCCTGGCAGCTCGGCGGAAAGAAGGCCTTCGCCCAAGTCAGTTGAGGATGATGAGCGGGCCACGAGCCCCGGAGACGCCCTGCGCGAGCTGTTCAACGAGTACGGCCCGTGTCTCGTGCTCGTCGACGAGTGGGTGGCCTACGCGCGACAGCTCCACGATCAGGGCGACCTGCCGGGGGGCAGCTTCGAGACGCAGTTCACCTTTGCCCAGGCCCTGACCGAGTCCGCCAGGGCCGCGCGGCTGGTGACGCTCGTGAAACGAAGGTACAATATTCTCCGGAGGAGCGAGCGTGAGCTTTTTTGAAGAGCTTCCCGGGCGCGCGCGGGCGGTAGCCGGGCACGTGGTCCTGGTGGAGGGCGACGACGGACGAATCATCGACGCAGCGGAGACTCTGCGGCGTGAAGAAATCTGCGAGGTGACGGCACTCTGCCCTCAGGGGAAGCGCACCGACGCCCACGCTCGGCTTGCGGCCCTCGGCGTGCACGTCACCGATCCGGCATCGGATCCACGCCGCGGCCGCGCCGTCGACCTGTTGTTTGCCCGTCGCGGCCCCAAGGGATGGACGCGGGAACAGGCCGAGCAGGCGGTGAACGATCCGCTCTATTTCGGTTCGCTGCTGGTGGCGCTGGGAGAGTGCGACTGCTCGGTGGGGGGGGCGGTACGCACCACCGCCGACACGGTGCGGGCCGCGCTGCACGCCATCGGCGCGGCGCCGGGGATCAAGACGGTTTCGTCCTCGTTCATCATGGCCCACCCCGACCCCTCCTGGGGCCACAACGGCCTGCTCGGCTTCGCCGACTGCGCGGTGATGCCCAATCCTGACGCGGAACAGCTTGCCGACATCGCCGTCGGCGCTGCTGCAACCTTCCGGGCGGTGGTGGGCGCTGCCCCGCGGGTGGCGCTGCTCTCGTTCTCCACCAAGGGCTCGGCAGAGCATCCTGATGTGGACAAGGTTCGCCAGACGGGCGCCATCCTCGCGCAGCGCGGCGTCGACTTCGAGTTCGAATTCGAACTGCAGCTGGACGCGGCGCTGGTCGAGTCGATCGGGGTGCGCAAGGCCCCGGGCTCGCCCGTCGCGGGAAAGGCCAATGTTCTGGTGTTTCCCGATCTCGATGCCGGCAACATCGGCTACAAGCTCACCGAGCGGCTGGGAGGCGCGCGGGCGCTGGGACCGCTTCTGCAGGGTCTGGCCAGGCCGGCCAACGACCTCTCCCGTGGCTGTTCGGCCCGTGACGTGGTGGAAACGTCGTGCCTGTCGCTGCTCCAGGCGGCAGTGGTGAAGGAACGCTCAACGTGAGAGTGCTGATTGTCGGCGCAGGGGCGCGAGAACACGCACTGGCGTGGAAGCTCTCTCGCTCGCCCCAGGCGGATGAGCTGTATGCGGCGCCGGGCAACCCGGGCATCGCGGCGCTGGCCTCGTGTGTGCCGATTCGCCCGGACGCCGTGGTGGAGCTGGCGGAATTCGCACAATCGCTGAAGATCGATCTGACCGTGGTGGGGCAAGAGCTGCCGCTGGTGCTGGGGATTGCCGATGAGTTCGCCCGCAGAGGTCTGCCGGTGTGCGGTCCGTCGCGCGCCGCCGCCGAACTGGAGGGGTCCAAGGTCTTCACCAAGGAGCTGTGCCAGCGTCACGGCATCCCGACCGCCGAGGCGCGGGTGGTGCACGACCGGGATGGCGCGGCCGCAGCGATCAAGCAGCTCGGTCTGCCGGTCGTCCTCAAGGCGGACGGTCTGGCGGCGGGGAAGGGCGTCGTCGTCTGCCGCACGCGAGCCGAGGTGGAGGCGGCCCTGGTGCGCTTCTTCGAGGAGAAGGCGTTCGGGGCGGCGGCCGAGCGGGTGCTGGTGGAGCGCTGCCTGGAGGGCGAGGAAGTCTCATTCATGGTGCTCACCGACGGAGCCACCGTCGTGCCGCTGGCCTCCGCCCGGGACTACAAGCGCGTCGCGGACGGTGACCAGGGTCCCAACACCGGCGGCATGGGCTCGGTGTCCCCCTCGCCGGTGCCGCCCGCACTGGCCGGGTCGATCCTGCAGGACATCGTTCGCCCGGCGTTGGGCGGGCTTGCCAGGGAGGGGCGGGAGTACCGCGGCGTGCTGTACGCCGGCGTCATGGTCACCAGCGACGGGCCGAAGCTCTTGGAATTCAACTGCAGACTGGGAGACCCCGAGACGCAGGTGATCGTTCCCCGTCTCGACGACGACCTGCTGCCGTTGCTGAACGGTGCCGCGACCGGGGAACTGGCGGGGCTGCGCGCCCAGTGGCGGCACGAGGCGGCGGTGTGCGTGGTGTGCGCGGCGGCCGGGTATCCGGGGTCGGTGCGCAGCGGCGACGTCATCAGCGGCATTGCCGATGCACTGGCGGTGCCCGGGGTGGTGGTGTTCCAGGCCGGCACCTTGCTGGACGAGGGGCGACTGGTCACGGGCGCGGGGCGGGTGTTGTCGGTGGTGGGCCGGGGAGCGACGGTGCCGGCAGCGCGCGCCCAGGCGTACGCCGCCGTCGAGCGGATTCACTTCGCGGGGATGCAGTTCCGGCGCGACGTTGGGGGAGGGATCGAATGAACGCCCGGGTCATAATACTCATGGGATCGGCCAGCGACGCCGAGACGATGCGCGGTGTGTCCGCCCAGCTCGAGGCGCTGGGTGTGAGCTGGGAGGAGCATGTGGCCCCGGCTACCGCACGCCGGAGCGAGTTCGCCAGCTGGTTGCCGCCGCCGAAGCCGGGGGTGCGCAGGTGCTCGTGAGTGGCGCTGGCATGGCGGCGCACCTGGCGGGAGTGGTTGCCGCACACACGGTGCGTCCGGTGATCGGCGTGCCGCTTGCAGGAGGCGTCGCCGACGGGCTGGATGCGTTGCTGGCGACCGTGCAGATGCCGGGCGGCGTGCCAGTGGCGACGGTGGCGGTCGGCAAGGCGGGCGCCAAGAACGCCGCGGTGCTGGCGGCGCAGATCCTGGCGCTGCAGGATGAGAGGCTGCGGGACCGACTGAGCGCCATGCGGGAGGAGAACGCTACCGCAGTCGCGGCGGCGGACGCCGAGCTGGCCGCGCGGATGGGGGGGGCGTGAGCTCGGCATGCCCCGCTGCTAAGCCGATCCCGGGTCTGGTGCGGCTCTCCTTCAACGATGAACTTCCCGATCTGGTGTGTCGCCTCGCTGACGGCGTCGAACTGGTTCCCGGCCGGCGTTATGTGGTTGAAACCCCCGACGGCGAACGGCTCGGCCGACTGCGCCAGTTCCGGCTGCCGGTCGTCAAGGGTCCTGCCGGCGCTGTCGTCGGTGCGGTTGTGCGTTGCGCCGCGCCGGCCGAGGAGAGCCGCAGCCGCGAGCTTGAGGCCGTCGCCGCGGATGCCCTTCGCTACTGCCGGGAGTGGGCCCGACGCGAAAGAGTCGATCTTCGCCCGGTGTCGGCCTTCGCCCCCCTGGACCGTAACACCCTGCTCATCAGCTTCTCGGCGGAGCAGCGTATCGACTTCCGCACTCTGCTGCGGGATCTGAGCCGCCGCAGCCGGCGGCGCGTGGAACTGCGGCAGATCGGAGTTCGCGACCAGGCGAAGGGCTGCGGCGGCTGGGGTCCGTGCGGCCGTACCATGTGCTGTTCCACGTTCATGGAGCGCTTCAACTCGGTCACCATCCGAATGGCGAAGGCGCAGGATCTGTCCCTCAACCCCTCCCGCATCTCCGGGATGTGTGGTCGTTTGATGTGCTGCCTCGCCCACGAGGCTCCGGCCGGAGCCGGGCGGGGCAGGGCGCGGGTGGGATAAACACTTTTCCTTCCTCCCGCGTAGCAGAGTCAGGGAAAAGGTGGTAGACTGATGTCGCCAACCGATGGTGCGGTGATGAAAGACTCGGAAACCCGTAAGGGCGACAGCCTCAGCAGCCGCCGACTCATCCGACCCTCCATTTCGGAGGTGGCGGAGAGGACGCCGTTTCGGGCCGGGGTGCATCGCAAGCAGGCGCCGCCGGAACAGACCAACGCCGAGAACTACTACTTCATCAAGCAGATGCAGAACAAGACGGCGATGGTTGTGGTGCTCGACGACGGCGCGGAACTGCGCGGCTGGATCGAGTGGTACGACAAGGACTGCATCAAGTTGAACCGCACCGACGGGCCCAACCTCCTCATCTACAAGCACTGTATCCGGTTCATGTTCAAGGAAGAGGAGCTTCGCCAGCGCCGCCGCCGCCCGCGGGAGTGAGTCCTCGCCCCGTCGCCAGCAGCGTGTCGAACAGCTCCATCGCCGTGAGCAGACGTCGCTGGCCGAAGTGGTCGGGGCCAGCGGTGGAGAGGATGTGGAGCGCACGGCGCACGATGTAGGCGAAGTTGTCGCGCGCGCGCATGGCGGCGGTGGAGCGGTGCATGGCGGTGAGGATCTCCAGTTGCTCGGCGAGAGCGCGCCGCGGGTCGACGGAGAGCAGGAAATCCTTCAACGGCGCCGGTTTGGCTTTCGGCTTGGGGGCCAGCCCCAGCGAGATCTCCAGTTCGTCCAGCTGAGCAGCGATGCGGTCGCGCTCGGGCTCTGCCGGCGCCTCTCGGCCGGCCTGAACGATGAGGGGGACGCGCTCGCAGTTGGACCGATGCACCTCCGGCGAGGCCACCACCCAGCCGAGGTTGTGCGTCTTGACGTGGGCCGAGATGTCGCGCTGGAGACAGGTCAGAAAGGGGGCGATGGCGCCCTCGAACGACTCCTTGACGCCGTCGAAGAGGTTCAGAACGAAGTAGACGGTGAAGGAGTCGATGATCTCGGCGAGGGTGCGCAGCAGTGGCGTGTCTCCAAAGGCGTGGGCCAGGTCGACGAGGAAGGCGTCCAGGTTGGTGATCGACTCGTCGTAGGCGTCCTCCACGCGGTCGAGCAGGGCATTGATGGTGACAAGCTGAGGGGCGGCAGCCCGCCCGCTTCCAAGCGGCCCGCCGGCAGCGAACACCAGTCGCAACTTGCGAAACAACAACGCCTTGACGATGTCAGCGGCGGCGAGTGTGGCGGAGGGGGGGGTGGGGGTGAAGACCAGGATGCCCGAGTTGGAGTGCGGCATGAAGTCGAGGACGTTGGCATCGAGACCTGCACGAAGGTCCAAAACGACGTAGGTTGCCGGCAGCTCGTTGATGGCGCGAATGAGCTGGACGCGGTGGGCTTCGTCCAGGTTGGTGAACTCCTCCATGGCGTGGCGGGGCGCGGCCACGAAGGCGAACCCCTTGAACAGCCCGTGGCGGTCGAGCCGGTTGGGAAGAGCGGTGAGGCAGCGGGAGAGCGGCTCGCCGCGGCGGAAGAAGTGGTACAGGTCGCGCTCCACGGGGGCGTCGATGGTGTTGCGGATCGAGGAGGTGCCGGGGTCGAGGTCGACCAGAATGGTCGGCGCCACTCGCGAGAGGGCGAGGGCGAAGTTGGTGGCGAAAGTGCTCTTGCCGACGCCGCCCTTGCCCGATGCGACTGGAAGAACGCGCCGCACCGTCATGGCAACGCCTCGGCGAGCAGGGTCTCGACCCGCGCACAGACAACGTCCAGGGCGACCAGGTTGAAGCCGCCCTCGGGGATGATCAGATCGGCCCAGCGCTTGGAGGGTTCGACGAACTCCATGTGCATTGGCCGTACCGTCTCGAGGTATTGCCCGATGACGCTGTCCACGGTGCGGCCGCGCTCGGCGATGTCCCGGCGCAGGCGGCGGATGAACCGCAAGTCGGCGTCCGTATCGACGAAGATCTTGATGTCGAGCAACTCCCGCAGCGAGCGCTCGGCAAGAATGAGAATCCCCTCGAGGAGAACCACCCCGCGTGGCTCCACCCGTCGAGTTTCGAGCCTGCGGATGTGACGCGTGAAGTCGTACAGCGGCACCTCCACCGGCTGCCCGGCCTTGAGCCGGGCGAGGTGGGCGGCAAGCAGCTCGCTCTCGAGGGCGTCCGGATGGTCGAAGTTGTGGGCGAGCAATGCCTTATGATCGCAGGAGGAAAGATCGCGGTAATAGGCGTCATGCTGGAGGTGCGCGATGCGATGAGCGCCGATGCGCTGGACGATGACTTCGGCCACGGTCGTTTTGCCCGACCCGGTTCCGCCGGCAACGCCGATGCACACACTCGGCCGCATGTCACGTCCTCTCGCCCGGCGTCTTGAGCCGAGACGCAAACCGCTCGCTCCTGCCACGACCCGTCCCGATGTGACAGGCGCAGGAGCGTCAACGATCGTCGCCGGGATGATAGCAGCCCGCCGGGCAGGCCGAGGCCGTGCGCCCCCGGCACTCACCCCTTCCCGGTGGGGGTAACGACGGTTGCAGGGTTGCCGGAGAGATAGCGCCCGGCGCCCAGGTACAACAGCGGCGCGACCCGCTCGGGGCGCAGCACCCCCGCCCCATCGAAGGCGTCGGGATCGTGTCGGATGGAGTGCACCTCGCCGGCGAACAGGGTCTGGTCACCAAGTTGATGACGGGCCACGAGCAGGCACTCGGCGGAGGCGTAGGCGCGGGTGAGGGTCGGGGTGCGCAGGGCGTCAGGGGGGTCGAGCTGGAGGCTAAGCGCCTTGACCTTGTCAGTGGTGCGACCCGACAGCTTGCCCATGGCGGCAACGATGCCAGCATCGTCGTGGGCCATGAAGTTGATGGTGAACTCGCCGGCCTTCAGCACCAGCTTGTGGGTGTAGGTGCGCGGCGACAGGCACACGCCGTACAGAGGCGGCGCCGAGGAGAGAGGCGTTGCCCAAGCCACCGGGGCGAAATTGCACGTCTCCTTGTCCTCGTCGAGGACGCCGACGATGCAGACCAGGCGAGGGTAGTAGAAGTACGTCGATCCGGGTACGGCGGTGATTCTCTCCATGAGGCCTCCGCGTGGGCAGAATCATACCTTTTTCGCTATGGCCGCCGCTCAGGCCGGCACGGCTGGCTTGACTCGCGTCAAGGCGCCGGCCGGGTGGCTGTCGTACGGTCACAAGCGAGGGACGGATGGCTCGAAACCGCCTGGTCGGGTGTGTCAAGGAGAGGCGCTGGGCACAGTGGGTGTTTCTGGTCTTGATTCTCCTCATCGGCGCTCAGTTCACCGCGTGGGCCTCCGCCCACCTCGCCGGTCGTCCTCCCGCGGTACCCCGTCCCCCCGGCGTGGAGGGGTTCCTGCCCATATCGGCCTTGATGTCGCTGCGGCTGTGGGTAGCCGGCGGCGGCATCCATCCGGTGCACCCCGCCGGCCTGGCGATTCTCCTCGCCATCCTGGCGGGAAGCGCGCTGGCCGCCAAGTCGTTCTGCTCGCACGTGTGCCCGGTGGGCACCGTCTCGGAGGGGCTGGGCAAGCTGGGTGAGAGGCTGTTGGGCGCCACCTGGCGCTTGCCCCGCTGGCTGGATTACCCGCTGCGTTCCTTGAAGTACCTCCTGTTGGCCTTCTTTCTCTGGGCGGTGCTGGTCTCGATGGATCTGGCCGGGGTGCGGGCGTTTCTGGACAGCCCGTACAACAAGGTGGCCGACGTCAAGATGCTGCTGTTCTTCACCTCGCCGTCGCGGCTCACCGTCGCGGTCCTGGGTGTCCTGGTGGTGGGTTCGGTGCTGGTGCGCGATCTGTGGTGCCGCTACCTGTGCCCGTACGGCGCGTTGCTGGGGGTTCTCGGACGGCTGGCGCCCTTCAAGGTGACGCGCGATCCCAGCCGTTGCACCGACTGCCGGGCGTGCACGCGGGTCTGCCCGGCCCGCCTGCCGGTGCATCGGCTGCAACGGGTGGCCTCGGTCGAGTGCACCTCGTGTCAGGACTGCGTCGCGGTCTGTCCCGCCCGGGGCTGCCTGGCGGTGCGCCCGACGCGGGCCGGCTCCTCTGGCCGCTGGCTCACGCCGCGGCAATCGGTCATGTTGGCGGTGGGGGTCTTCGTCGTCGTCATCGCCGCGTTCCGCGCCGCCGGCCAGTGGCGCGGCAGCGTCAGCGAGACGGAGTTCGCCGCGCGCCTGGCCGATATTCACTCGCCGCTCTACACCCACACCGGCGGGCAGGCGGCCAGCGAGCCGGAGGTGCCCGCCATCGACCCGGTGCCCGCGCACCGCGCCAGCGATCCGTCCTGACCTCCTCGCCTTCGACTGGGGAGATGGCGGCCCCGCGGGCACCGGCGCGCCATGCCCGGGTTGACACTGGAATCGGCGGCCCGTCCCCACGAAGGGCGCGGAACCTGGCACAATGACGGGGTGGAGCGGAGCGAGCTCGTCGCGGCGCTGCGGCGCATGCCGCTGTTCGCCACGGTACCGGCGGCGGCCTTGGACGAGTTGGTGCCGCTCACGCACGTGCGCAGGCTCACCCCCGGCATGCTGCTGTTCAGCGAGGGGGAGCCGGCGCGGGCGCTCCCCCTGCTGCTCTCCGGTCAGGTCAAGCTGGCGCGTCTGGCCGCCGACGGGCGGGAGCAGGTGCTCCACCTGGTGCGCGCACCGGCGTCGTTTGCCGAGGCGGCGGTGTTCGGGCCGGGCGTGTTTCCCGCGACGGCGGAGGTGCTCAAGGGTGGTGAGTTGGCCGAGATAGCGCGCGCCGAACTGCTCGCCCTCCTGCACCGCCGCCCGGAGGTGACACTGGCGATGCTCGCCTCCTTGTCGGTGTGGTTGCGCCGGCTCGTCGATTTGGTGGAGGGGCTGTCGCTGCGCACCGTGGAGGAGAGGGTGGCGGGGTATCTGGTGTCGGCGGCGGCGCGGGGAGGGCTGGCGCTTGAGCCGGGGGCGCAGCTGCGCCTGGAGGACTCCAAGCGTCTCATCGCGGCCGCCTGCGGCACCGCTCCCGAGGTGTTGTCGCGGAGCTTCCGCAAGCTCGCACTGCAGAACCTGCTGCAGGTGGACGGGGCCACGGTGACCATCCTGGATGTTGCCGCCTTGCTGCGGCTGGCGCGCGGAGAGCGGAGCGGGCACGTGTATCCTGACCGGAATGAGAGCGCTCTTCGTGGGAGACGTGGTCGGCAAGGTGGGTCGCCGGGTTCTGAAGGATCAGCTTCGCCGTGTGCAGGGGGAGGTGGGGGCGGACTTCACCATCGTCAACGTGGAAAACGCCGCCGGCGGCTTCGGCCTTACCGGCGCGGTGTGGGATGAACTGCGGCGGCTGCCGGTGGATGTCTTCACTTCCGGCAACCACATCTGGGACAAAAAGGAGACGGTGGCGCTACTGGATGGGGAGCCCCGCCTCCTGCGCCCCGCCAACTACCCGTCCGGCAACCCGGGCCGGGGGTGGTGCGTGGTGCCCACGGTGCGCGGGCTGCCGGTCGCGGTGATCAACCTGCAGGGGCTGGTCTTCATGACCGCCATCGAGAGTCCCTTCAAGGTCGCTGATCGAATTCTGCAGGAGATCGGCGGCCAGGCGCGGGTGATCGTGGTGGACATGCATGCCGAGGCGACCTCGGAGAAGCAGGCCATCGCCTGGTACCTGGACGGCCGGGTCAGCCTGGTCGCCGGGACCCACACCCACGTGCCCACCGCCGACGAGCGCATCCTCCCCAAGGGCAGCGCCACCATCACCGACTGCGGCATGACCGGGCCGTATGGGGGAATTATCGGCTTCGCGCCGGGGCCGGTCCTGGAGCGCTTCCTTCTCGCCACGCCGCGGGCGCTCGAGCCAGCTCGCAGCGGCGGGGCCTTGTGCGGCGTCGTCGTCGATGTCGACGAGGCAACCGGCAGGGCCCGCAGCATTCAGCGGGTCCGTGGCGAGGAGCGAGTCGAAGCGTAGGAATCCGCTTGGCGCGCCGCTGGTTGCCCGCCAGGCGGAGAGAGTGAAACCGTGGCCGCGATGGCCGCGTACACTGGCGAGGTGAAAGGAGTGGCCATGCCCGAACAGACGAAACGTGTGTTCACCGCCGCGGTGTCTCTGGCCGCGGCCTCATTCGTACTGGCAGCCGGCCTGGTGATACCCGAGGCGGCTGAGGCGCAGACCAGGCTGCTGCGCTTTCCGGACATCCACGGCGACAGGGTCGTCTTCACGTACGGCGGTGACCTCTGGACGGCGCCCACTTCCGGGGGCACGGCGGTGCGGCTCACCGCTCACCCGGGGCAGGAGATGTTTGCCAAGTTCTCGCCCGATGGACGCTTCATCGCCTTCACCGGCCAGTACGACGGCGACGAGCAGGTATACGTGGTGCCCGCCGGGGGCGGTGAGCCCAGGCAACTGACGTACTACCCGGCACGGGGACCCCTGCCGCCGCGCTGGGGGTATGACAATCAGGTCTACGGGTGGACGCCCGACGGCAAGAGGGTGTTGTTCCGGTCGCTCCGCGACGCCGACGGCGGACGGGTCGAGACGGCGCTGTACACCGTGCCGATCGACGGAGGACTGCCTGTCAAGCTGCCGATGCCCACCTCGGGGGCAGGCGACTTCTCGCCGGACGGGCGCAAGATGGTCTACTCGCCGCTGTTCCGCGACTTTCGCACCTGGAAACGGTACGAGGGCGGGTGGGCGCAGAACCTCTACATTTACGACCTGGCCTCCAACCAGGTGAGGCCTGTGGCCCACTCCAAGCGCACCGAGCGCGATCCCATGTGGATCGGCGGCGGTATCTTCTTCGTCTCCGATCGTGACGGCACCCTCAACCTGTACCGCTTTGACGTCGCTGGCGAAGCTGTACAGCAGCTCACCCGCTCGACCTCGTGGGATGTCCGCTGGGCGTCCTCGGACAACACCAGCCGCATCGTCTACGAGCTGGGTGGCGAACTGGCGGTGTACGATGTGCCGGCCGGGGAGGAGACGAGGCTCGCGATCACCGTGCCAGACGACGGCTTGAACCGCCGGCCGGGGCGCTATGCCGCCTCCAGGTTCATCGACGGGTTCGACCTCTCCCCCAAGGGCGAGCGCGCCGTCTTCTCGGCGCGCGGGGACGTGTTCTCGGTGCCCATCGAGAAGGGGCCGACGCGCAACCTCACCAACTCCTCCAACGCCTACGACCGGGACGCGGTGTGGTCGCCGGACGGCACATCGATTGCGTTCATTTCTGACATGAGCGGCGAGGACCAGGTCTACCTGGCGCCCCAGGACGGTTCGGGCACCCCGGTGGCGCTCACCACCGACAACGTTGGCCAGTTGGACGGCCTGCGCTGGTCGCCCGATGGGGCGCGGCTGGCGGTCGGCGACCACGACGGCAAGGTGCTGGTGGTGTCGGTGGCCGACAAGAAGCTCACCGAGGTGGCCGACGATCCCTTCGGGCGGGTCTTCGACTACGCCTGGTCGCCGGACGGGGGGTGGCTGGCGTTTTCCCTGGCCGGTCACAACGGCCAGCGGTCGCTCTACCTCTGGCGGGCCGCCGATGCTTCCCTGCACCGGGTGAGCGACGGCATGTTCAACGCTTTCTCGCCCGAGTTCGATCACGCCGGAGAGTACCTCTTCTATCTCTCGGACCGCGAGTTTGCCCCGCAGATCTCGACCGTGGAGTGGAATTTCGCCGGCAATCGCGGCACCTCCATCTTCGCCCTGGCCCTGCGGCGGGACGTCAAGAACCCCTTCGCACCCGAATCGGACGAGGTCTCGCTCGACGACAAGAAGAACGAGTCCAAACCCAATGACGGCAAGGGCAAGCGCGACAAGAGCGACAAGGGCAAGGACGGTGCCGAAAAAGACGAGGTCAAGCCAGTGCAGATCGACCTGGAGGGGCTGGCCGGTCGGGCGGTGGCCGTGCCCGTGGAGGCAGCCAACATCCGCGGGCTGTTCGCGATCAAGGGTCATCTGCTCTTCTCCACCACCGGCGCGCCGTTTTACGGGCGCGACTCGTACGAGAAGACGAAACTGCACATCTTCGACCTCAAGGAGCGCAAGGCCTCTGAGCTGGCGGACGATGTCGGCGGCTGGGCGGTGTCGAGCGACGGCAACAAGGTACTCGTCAGCCAGGGACGCTCGTACAAGCTCTATGACGCCAAGCCCAAGGCCAAGGACGCGAAATCGGTGTCGGTGGCGGACATGTACGTCGATCGCGTGCCGGCCCAGGAGTTCGTCACCATCTTCAACCAGGTGTGGCGCAAGTACCGTGATTTCTTCTACGTGAAGAACATGCACGGCTACGACTGGAAGGCGATCGGCGACCGCTATCGCGCCCTCCTGCCCCACGTCGCGCACCGCTCCGACCTCAACTACGTGCTGGGCGAGATGGTCGCCGAACTCAACGTCGGCCACGCCTACATCCAGGGCGGTGATTTCGAACTGCCGGAGCGCCCGGTGGTCGGTCTGCCCGGCGCCCGATTCGCCCTGGACGAGAAGTCCGGACGGTACCGCATCGCCAAGATCTTCGCCGGCCAGAACGAGGAGTCGAAGTACCGCTCGCCGCTCACCGAAGTGGGAGTGGACGCGCGGGTGGGCGACTTCGTGCTGGCCATCGACGGCGTGGAGCTTTCCGGCAGCGACAATCCGTATCGCCTCTTGCAACACAAGAAGGACTCGGTCACCCTCACCCTCAACGGGACCCCGGTCCTCGCCGGCGCACGAAAGGTCACCTACAAACCGATCGCCGACGAATCGGCGCTGCTTTATCTGGACTGGACCCAGGGCAACCGCGACACGGTCGCCAAGGCAACCGGGGGCCGCGTGGGCT
This sequence comes from Acidobacteriota bacterium, assembly GCA_037444085.1. Classification (GTDB taxonomy): domain Bacteria; phylum Acidobacteriota; class Thermoanaerobaculia; order Thermoanaerobaculales; family Thermoanaerobaculaceae; genus CALEVZ01. The sequence continues at coordinate 28,839 of JBBINC010000003.1, forward strand.
ATATCCATATCCCCGACATGGGGGCGCCGGGGGCGTACGAGTTCATCAAGTGGTACTACCCCCAGATCCGCAAGGAGGGGTTGATCGTCGACGTGCGCTCCAACGGCGGCGGCAACATCTCCCAGTGGATCATCGAGCGGCTGGACTCCAAGCTGCTGGGTACGCGCTTCGGGCACTTCAACGATGTGCCCAACACCTATCCCAACCAGGTGTTCCACGGCCACATGGCGTGCCTCATCAGCGCCACCTCGGCCTCGGACGGCGACATCTTCCCGGCGCGCTTCAAGAAGGCCGGGCTGGGACCGCTCATCGGCAAGCGCACCTGGGGAGGCGTGGTGGGCATCACCGGTCTCGGTGGACTGCTTGACGGGGGCATCGCCTTCGTACCCATCCAGGGAACCAACGACATCGACGGGAGCTGGATCATCGAGGGATACGGCGTGGATCCGGACATCGACGTCACCAACGATCCCCAGTCGGTGATCGACGGTCGCGACCTGCAGCTGGAGCGTGGCGTTGCCGAGGTTCTGGCGGCGATGGAGCGCGAGCCGAGGAAGCTGCCGTCGCGTCCGGCGGATCCTGTCAAGACGCAGTAGGGTTCCGGGCGGGGGCGGTTGCAGCCCCCGCCCGTTTCGCCGCCCGATACTATGCTCACCGGCAGAGAGGGGGCATGGAGCTTTCCGACTGGCTGGAGGGGTTGCCGGCGTCGGTGACGGTGACCGACGCGACTGGCGAGATTATGGCCATGAACCGGCAAGCGGCAGAGACGTTCGCCTCCGAGGGTGGACGCGCGCTGCTGGGCTCCAATGTGCTGGACTGCCATCCGCCGCCATCCCGCGACAAGCTGGCGGCCATGCTCGCCGGCGCGCAGGCCAACCACTCCACCATCGCCAAGGGTGAGCGACCCAAGATGATCCGCCAGTTGGCGTGGTATCGCGATGGCGTGTTTGCTGGCCTGCTGGGGCTCGCCGTGGACGTTCCGGCCGTGCTTCCGCACGTCGATCGGTCGTAAAGGCGGCCGTTGCACCGCAGGCTTGCGCCGCGGCGAACACTGGTGCAGGGATGGTGATGGAGGGGCTCTTCGTGGTGCTGGGCGGCACGGTCGCCCTGGCTGCCGAGGCCGTCGTGCTGGCCGCCGTGTTGGTCTCCTGCTACCGGACCTACCGGCACGAGTGTCTGCGGTTGTGGTCGTGGAGCTGGCGGGCCATGGCGGTGGGGCACCTGGCCACCGCCGCGTCGCTTCTCCTGCTGGGAAAAATCCCCGCCTCGGAACCCGTACGCCTGCTGCTCACCGGGGTCAGCCTGGTGGCCGCGTATTGGCACGCGCTGTGGCTCTTGCTTGGCACCTGGGAACTGTCAGGCCGAACTCCAGTGAGTGTGGCCGGGCAGCGGCGGGCGCTGCTGGTGCTGGCGGGCGGGGCGGTGGCCTCGACGCTGCTCTTCGCGTTCGATCCCGCGGCGGTCACACCACGCTATCTGCTGCGTGTCGGGTTGAAGGCGCTGACGGTGGGGAGTGCATTTCTCGCCGCCGGGGTGTGGGTGCTGCGCAGCGTCCGTGGCGGTCCGGCGCTGGGGCGCCGCATGGTGGGGTGGGGGTTTGTCGCCTTCGGCCTGCACCGGCTGCAGTACGTGGCCATCGGGGTGGCTGCGGCGGAGCTGGACGTGGCACGCCGCTACTTTGCCTCGCTCACCTTCGTGGACCTGGTGATTCCCCTGGTCCTCGGCGTCGGCATGGTGGCCTGGCTCCTGGAGGAGGAGCACGACCGCGTTCTCAGGGTGACGCGGGCGCTGGAACATCGCGCGCTACACGACTCGCTGACCGACTTGCCAAACCGGACGCTACTGCAGGATCGCCTCACCCGGGCGCTGTATCCGGCGCACGGCGCGAGCGCCGCCGACCTGCTCTCCAACGCCTCGCGCGCCCTCGCCGCCGCCAAGGCGAACCGGCAGTCGCGCATCGCCGTCTTCGACCCGGTGCGCGACGCCGGGAGATCGAACGGGTGCGGATCGAAGCGGCCCTGCCCCGAGCCCTGGCGACGGGCGAGTTGATCCTGCGCTACCAGCCGATCGTGCGGGTGGTCTCGGGCGAGGTTGCCGCCTGCGAGGCGCTGGTGCGCTGGTCCCATCCCGACTCCGGCGAGCTGCTCCCGGGCGTGTTTCTGCCGGCGGTGGAGGCATCAGGTCTCGACCTGGAAGTTACCGAGTGGGTGCTGCGCACGGCGGTGACCGAATTCGCCTGGCTGCATCGCGACGGCTTCGACCACCTGGAGTTGGCGGTCAACCTCTCGCCGCGGGTGTTTCAGCACCCGGCGTTCGCCACGCTGGCCGCGGCGGTGTTGGCCGAGAACGGTTTCGATCCGGCGATGCTTCACCTGGAGATCACCGAGACCACCGCCATGCACGACGCGGACGCGGCGCTGGCGGCGTTTCGCGAACTCAAGCGGCTGGGGGTGCGCATCGCTCTCGACGATTTCGGCACCGGCTACTCGTCCCTCTCCTACCTGCGCTTTTTCCCGGTTGACGTGCTCAAGATCGAGCGGTCGTTCGTCAGGCGGCTGCGCTACGGATCGGGGGACTCGGCGGTGGTCGAGTCGATCATCTCCTTGGCGCGCACGCTGCGCCTGGGGGTAACCGCCGAAGGGGTGGAGCGCGACGAGCAGGCGCGCTGGCTCGCCGATCACGGGTGCGATTTCATGCAGGGTCACCTGGTCAGCCCCGCGCTCACCCTCGACGAGTGCCGGACCTTTCTGCGGCGCCCGGGAGCAACCTCCCGCTGGCGCGCCCGCCCTCCCGCTGTCGACATCTCCAGCGGTCCCATTCATTGACCGTCCTCGCCGGCGGACGGGGTGGGCCGCCCCTACCGCCTCTGGCCGTTCTCGATGCTGGCACGTCCGTTGCCTTTCGACTTCCGCAGCACCTGCGCGCGCGCCCGCCGAGGGCGCGAGGCAAGGAGGCCGAGATGCAACGCGAACCCCTCACCGAGCTTGTTGGTACCCCGAGCCGGCTCGTCGACCTTCAGGAGGAGGAGGCGCGGCATCGCCGTCTGCTGCGTCTCGGCCTGGCGGTGGCGCTGTGGTTCCACCTGGCCCTCCTCCTCGCTCCAATCTCTACGCACAGCGTGGCAGTGGCAGAGAAGGAGGCCACGCCGGTGGTTCACCTGGTACCGCTGCCCCAGTACTCCCCGCCTCCTCCTCCGAACTCGCGCGAGGTGCGCCGGCCCCGCCGCCCGGTCCCGGTCCCCGAGGTGCTCCTGCCGGAGCCGGTGGGCGAGATGGAGACGGCCGATGTCTCCCTCGTGTACGAGCCACGAGCCACCGAGGAGCTCGCCCCACCCCCGCCGCCAGCGCCCGAACCTGAGGGGCCGATCTACGTGGGCGGCGTTGTGGCCCAGCCGGAGCGACTGGTCTACGTGGAACCGGTCTACCCGCCCGCCGCGCTGAAGGCACGCCTCGCCGGCCTCGTCATTCTCCAGGTACTGCTTGGCAAGGACGGTGCGGTGCGTGACGTGACGGTGCTGCGGCCGGGAAGCATGGGGATGACCGAGTCTGCCGAGGCAGCGGTGCGCCAGTGGAGATACGAGCCGGCGCTGCTCAACGGGCGGCCGGTGGAGGCGCTGATGACCGTCACCGTGACCTTCACCCTGCGGTGATCCGCCCCGGACGAGGTATCGTGGCGGGCGTGCGCGACGCGGGCAGTGGTGAGAAGGTGGCCGGTGCGGGCAGCGATGATCCTCGGGAAACGAGGATCGCGGGAGAGCGCCTGTACACCGGGCGGGTCCTGAACCTCGACGTTGACCGGGTCGGGCTCGCCGGTGGGGGAGAGGCGGTGCGGGAGGTGGTGCGCCACCCCGGCGCGGCCGTCGTGGTGCCGGTACTGGACGATGGGCGCGTGCTGTTGGTGCGCCAGTTCCGCTACGCCGCCGGCGAAACCCTGCTCGAGCTGCCAGCCGGCACGCGCGACGGCGGCGAGGAGCCCGCGGCCTGCGCGGCGCGCGAGCTGGCCGAGGAGACCGGATTCGGCGCCTCGAGCCTGCAATACCTGACGGGCTTCTTCACCGCCCCCGGGTTCACCGACGAGTTCATCCACTGCTTCGTGGCTTCCGGGCTGGCACCGGCGGCGGCGGCGGTGAAGGACGCGGACGAGGAGCTTAATCTGCTGCCCGTGACCCTCGACGAGGCCCGCCGCCTCATCGCCTCCGGCGCGATCCGCGATGCCAAGACGATCGTCGGCCTGCTCCTCTACGCCGCCCGAAGCGGGGGAGAAACCGCCGGCGGGTGAGGCTCGTACACCTCGCGGGGAGATGACCATGTGGCATCCAGCGGCCGTGTTCGCCGCCAGGCTGTGGCGAGATTGGATCCGCGGGTTCCTCATCGTTCTCGCGCTGATCGGTTCGTTCCGTTCCGCTGTGGCCGACTGGAACGATGTGCCCACCGGCTCGATGAAGCCGACCATCCTGGCGGGAGAGCGCATCGTCGTCAACAAGCTCGCCTACAGCTTGCGCCTGCCCTTCACCCGGGTGCACCTGCGGCGCTGGGCCGAGCCCCGGCGGGGCGACATCGTCGTGCTGTTCTCCCCCGCTGACGGCACGCGGCTGGTCAAGCGCGTGGTGGGACTCCCAGGGGACGTCGTCGAAGGCCGGGGGCCACGCCTGTGGGTCAACGGCGCGCCGGTGGAGGTCCGGCCGCTGGGTGAGGGTCCGGCATCCAGCCTTGGCGAGGTTCCGGAGGTTCCCGGTGCAGTGCTGGGAGCCGAGCGACTGGGGGAGAGGTGGCACGCCGTGATGTTCGTGGCGCCCCCATTCGCGGCGCGCTCCTTCGGACCGGTGCGGGTGCCCGAGGGGCACTGCTTTGTCCTCGGCGACAACCGCGACAATTCCTCTGACTCGAGGTTCTTCTCGGCAGTGCCGCAGGATCTCATCGTCGGCCGGGCCACCGCCGTGGCCGCTTCTTTCGACCCGCAGCGCTCCTTCTCCCCGCGCTGGGGACGCTTCTTCAACGCCCTCCGCTGACCGGCGCCGGGGCGTTTGCCAGGCGAAAACGGACGTGCAGCACGCGGCCGTGCAGCTCGAGCACGGCAAAGCGGCCGTCGTGCTGCTCGAGCACGAGGGTCTTGCCCTGGCGCGACACCACCTTCAGATACGGGTCGAGGTGGGAAGCGAGGTGGTCGAGAGCCGCCTCCGCCGCCCCGTCGTTGCCGTACTCGACAACCAGCAGGCCGGTGCGTGCGCCGCCGGCATCATATTCGGCGGCGACCGCGGTGGCCTGGCCGGCCAGCAGGAGCACATCCCCCTCGCCGAGCGTGAGCAGAGACTGCAGACCCAGCGGCCCACGAATGATGCGCTCACTCCCAGGCACACGCCCGGGGGAGGGAAGAGCATCGAGGATGCTTACCGGTTCGTCGTCGGCGAGGGTGGCGAGCACCGCCTGAGCGAGACCCGTCAGAGCGGCCGCCTCGCCGCCCCCCGTTTCGCCGGTGATCACTGCGAAGAGGGTGCCGTGCTGAAACGCCAGTTGCACCCGTCCTGAGAGGTGTCGCACCGGGAGCTGCGGCGCCCGCTGCTCCAACCCGCCCTTGGCGAGGTAGACACCGCGAGCGGCGGTGGCGTCGGCCATCTGGTAGAGCTCCACCGAGACCCGAGCGGCTCCTCGCCGCAGGTCGTGCACCACCAGTTGCTCGAATCCCAGCTCAAGAAAGAGCTCGGCACCGCCGTTGATGAACCCGTACAGCTCCGCCCCGCGATAGATCTTGCTGGCGTCTGCGATCTGCCAGCCGGAGCCCTCCCAGTCGGGGAGCCCTGCGCCGGTCGCCGGGGAGGGCAGGGTAACCACGGTGCAGAGCAAGGCCGCAAGGAGGCCGACCACGGTGACCTGGTGGGCGTCGAAAGGGCGGGCGCCTCGCCGCAAGTCGGGGCGCGACTCTTCGTTGTTCACGCCTGCACCCGCACGAGCTCGATCTTCCTGGGATCCGCGACACCCAGCCCCAGCTTCTCTGCGTCGCGCAGGTACTCGGTGAAGCGCGGGTGCTCGTTGACCGCGATGCCCATGGCCTTGCGCTTGGCGAGAAGGTGGTGGTGGCCAACGGTGTCCAGCGCGAACGGGTCCGTGGCCAGGTACAGGCTGTGGTAGGGGTACATGAACTTCTCGTTCTTGCCGGGACCGTCCTCGTACTGGCCGCGGATACCGTCGATCACCGACAGCACCAGCTTGTCCCTCACCACCGGCGCCGCCAGCACCTCGGTGCACACGTCGAAGAACAGCGGTACGTGCAGCCGGCCGGTGTTGCAGATGGCGGCGTAGCCGACGTTCTTGGTGGCCATCGAGACGCCGTTGCCGGTGTTCTTGAACACGGCCAGGTTGATGATCTTGGTGAGCCGCTGGGTGACGAGCCTGCCGAAATAGGAGACCTCGCCGTTGACCACGTGCTGATTGAGGTAGTACTCGTCGTCGCGGTAACCGCGCACGCCCTTCCCTTCGACCCCCCTGGCAATGTAGACGTGGTGCAGGTCGAAGTTGTCAAGAGAGATGTGCGAACCGTCCGGCCGCCGGAACGACTGTCCCGCCTCGGCCATCGTTTGCATCCCTTCGATCTGCAACCCCGGAAACCGCGCCTGAGTGAACCCCGCCTCGTCCATGCCGGGAGCGAAGCGGTCCCAGATCACCATGCGCTCTCGGGACAGCCCGCCTCGCTCGAGCCAGGCGATGACCGCGTCGACCAGCTCCACGCGGGTGGAAAGAAGCGGCGCGCCGACCGGGTTGATCTTGATTCCGACCACGTCGGAGGGGGTGAAGAAGAGCTTGAAGCTGTCCTGCAGTGACCTGCCGGTGAGGCGGGTCAGCCCGTCCTCGAACATGCGCGCCACGACGTGACCCTGGACGCGGTCCTCGACCAGGCAACGCGGGTCGGTGACCTGCACGACGCGGCCCGGGAACGGCCCGGGAAGCGAATGCGCCCCGCGGGGCACCGCCAGGAAGTCGGCGATGTTGGTCTCGGGCCTGGCCGGCGCCGGCTTTTCCTGACCGAACGACGGCGTCCCCAGCACCAGGGAGGAGGTGGCGAGACCCGCGGCGCGCATCACGTCGCGTCGGTTGAGCCGGACAAGATCGGGAACGGCCTGGTCACCGGGATGCATGGCAGCCTCCTTGGCGGGCCAGAGGCGCCGCCCCCTGTCGATAGTGCCAAGCATATTCAAGGTTGCCGGCGGCGCACAGGCGGCGACCGCCGGCCGAGATGGCCGCCGCAGCTTTCACGTTGAGCACCCGCTATCCACACACGGAGAGGACGGCGCGACCCTTGCGCTCCTCCACCGCCAGCTTGCCTTCGCGGGCCAGCCACCCGAGCGCCAGATGCACCAGGAGCTTGGGTGCGTCCACCTCATGCTCGATGGTCGTCACGCTCGCCGGACCGTGGTTCTCGAGGAAGCTCCAGACCTGGCCTGCAGTCACTCCGACGGCATCGATGGTCCACATGATCAACCCCTCCTTTGCAAGGACGTCCATTCTACAGGCCTTTCTACGCGAGGCGGGAATCATCGGTTCCTGGGAGCGATGTGTTTCGCAGTCATGACAGGTTGTGGTCGCAGCATGATATTGTGTGCTCCAGGGCACCAATGCGGTGATCGGACAAGGGAGCCGCGTGGAATTGGTTGGTACAATCCGTCCCGGTTCGCAAGGCAGGGAGGCAGGCCCGGAACCACATGATTGACGCTCCCTCGCTGCACGCCTGGCCGCGGCGCCCGGATGCCTGGCATCGCCGCTTGCTGCTCGTCACCCTGGCCCTCCTCGTCTTCTCTCTGCTCTACATCCACGCGCTTCAGCTCAAGTCCGCGAGCGATCGCATCGTCGGCTTCAGACCGGAGCGGGACGACACCCGTCTCATCGCGGCAACGGTGGCCGAGGGCATGCCGGCCGGGCGTGGAGGGCTGCGCGCTGGCGACGTGATCGTCGCTCTCGACGGCGAGCAGGTCGCTTCCGAAGGAGACTACGATCGCGTGGCTGCCACCTTTCGCCGCGGGCAGCCGGTGGAATTCCGGGTGATACGGGAGGGGAGCGAACGCACTCTCACCATCACTCCCGGGGTACGGTTCCCGTTCGGCGCCTTCCTGCTCCAATTCGCCGTGTCCCTGGCTTATCTGGCGCTGGCGCTGGTGGCCGCCGCGCAGCGGCCGGGAGACCTTCGGGCCCGGCTGCTGTTCTGGTTCGCCTATGCGGTCGCGGTGGAGGTGGCGCTGCCCAGCGTGGTGGTGGGCGACGTCACGTTCACCGCCCTCAAGGTCGGTGCGTTCTACGCGGTCAGCGGCGTGCAGATGGGTCTGGAGCTCCATCTCGCGTCGGTGATACCCGATCGTCAGGCGTGGATCGACCGGCGGCGCTGGGTGGTGCCCGGCTTCTACGTGGTGGGGGGGCTGCTGGCCTCGCTCGCCGTGTGGAGCTTCCTGGCCGGCCGCCTGGCCATTGCTGCGCCTCCCCTCCTCGGCGCGGGCGCCGACGCCGAGTTGCTGCAAGCCCTGCTGCCAGTCTGGGCGATCGGCGTAGCCTTGCTGGTGGGGTCGCAGGCGTTGTACCACCCGAGCCCGACCGGTCGCCATCAGGCCGGGCTCGTGCTCCTGGGCGTCGTTCCCTGGATGGTCTACGTGGTGGTGACCTCTGCCCTCGACCTGGGAGGGGCCGGTGCGCCGTACTGGCTCGGCAACCTGGAGCCGTTCGCCCTCATCGCCTATCCAGTGACGGTGTTCGTGGCCATCTTTCGGTTCCAGCTGTTCGACCTGGAGCTGGTGGTGCGGCGCTCGCTGGTGTACGCCACCCTGACGGGGCTTCTGGTGCTCCTGTTTTACGCCGGCGTCGGGGCCGGGGGTGCGCTGCTGGCGCGGTTCGTCGAAGGACAGGCCTCGATCTGGGTGATTGCGGGAGCCACCCTGGTGCTGGGGTTGCTGTTCGCGCCTCTGCACCGCAGCGTGCAGAACCTCATCGAGCGCCAGTTCTTCCCCGAGCGGCACGTGCTCCGGCAGCGGCTGACCGCGCTCACCGCCGAGCTGGCGACGATGGGGAAGTTGCCGCTGATGGGCCAGCACCTTGTCGAACAACTCCGCGAGATCCTGGCGGTTCGCTCGGTGACGCTGCTGCTGTCGGAACCGTCCTCGCGCCTGCTGCTGACGCTCGCCTCCAGCAGAATTGACACGAAACGAACCTTCGAAGCATCGTTCCTACTCTCCCCGGACGACCCCGGAGTGCAGATGCTGGCACGCGGCAGCCGGCCCTTGCCGAGCGACGTCCTCGCCGCGAAGAGCGCCGCCCTGGCCCAGCGCCTGGAATTCTTCGATGCAGCGCTGGCGGTGCCGGTCTTGGTTTCCAGCCGCCTCGTCGGGATGTTGCTGTTCGGCGAGAAACTCACCGGTGACAAGTTCCGGGCCGAGGAGCTGGATCTGCTGGAACTGGTCTCGCTCAACGTCGGGGCGGTTTTTGAGAACGCACTGCTGTACGAGTCGGCGACCTTCGACGGACTGACCGGGCTGCTGCGCCGCGAGCGGATCCTGGAGCAGCTGGAGCGCGAACTGGCCCGCGCGCTGCGGTACGACCGGCCGCTGTCGGTGGGCATGGCGGATCTCGACCACTTCAAGAGGGTCAACGACACGCACGGACACCTCATCGGCGACAGCCTGCTCAGCCTGGTGGCGCGCGCCCTGCATTCCGGACTGCGCAGCACCGATGCGGTTGGTCGCTATGGCGGTGAGGAGTTCTTGCTGCTGTTCCCCGAGACCGACGCGAGAGGTGCGCCACTGGTGGCCGACAAGCTTCGCCGCGCGGTGGAAGAGGTCGAGCTGCGAACAGCGGATGGCCGCGTGCTCGCCACGACCATTTCCATCGGGCTGGCGAGCGCCGGTGAGGAAGCGGCGGGCGACCCGCCGACTTCCGCAAGCCTCATCGCCCTGGCGGACGCTCGCCTACTGTCCGCCAAGCGCAGCGGCCGCAACCGCGTCGTGGCGACGTGACCGCGCCGGGGCGCGCAAGGCGGGCGGCGGGGTGGGTTGCCGCCGTCAGAATTCTCGCAACCACGCTGCCAGCCCCTCGGCGAGACGAGCAACGCCGGTCCTGAAGATGTCGGGCGAGGGGAGCAGCGACACCACCAGGTAGCCATCCCGCGGGAAGTCGAAGAAGTAGCCGGGATGGACGGCGACCTTGAACTGCTCCAGCAGGTGGAGAACGCGCTCCTCCTCACTGCCCAGGTCCGGGATGCGGACCGGGGCGCTCCATCCCCCGTCGACCGCTGGCACGGCGACGGCGGGCAGAAGGCTGAGTCCATCTCGCAGGGCCGTGAGGTTACAGCGGCAGCGCGCCCGGATCTGCTCGCTCACCTCGCTGCCGTGTCGCAGCAATCGGGGGAGAGCGTGCTGCACGGGAGTGGCGACGGAGAGGAAGGCATCGGCGATGAACTCCAGCCTGGCCAGCGCCGCCTGGCGCCGCCTCGCTGGCCCGGAGAGGAGAATCCATGCCGCCTTGAGCTGCGGCAGGGCGGCGAACTTGGAAAGCCCACCGAGAACGAAGGTGAGGGCCGCCTTTTGGCCGGCGAATGAGAAGGGCAGAGTCGCCGCTTCCAGGGGGAAGGGGAGGAACACCTCGTCGGCGATGAGCGCCCATCCTCTGGCAACACAAAGGTCCTCAAGAGCCCCGGCATCACCCTGGGAAACCAGCGAACCGGTGGGGTTGTTGGGGTGCACAACGACGACCGCCTTGACCGCCTCCGGGGCAGAGCCAAGCTCGTCGAGGTCGAGGCTCCAGCCGCCCTCCTCGCGCAGGTGATAGGTCAGGGCGCGGACGCCCTCCAGACGGGCGAGGTGCTCCAGCAGGGGGTACGATGGCGCGGGCACCAGCACGGCCTCGCCGGGGTTGCACAGGAGCTTGAAGAGGAAGCTGTAGGCCTCCGAGGTCGAGGCCGTGAGCTGAATCTGCGAGGGGTCCACCGGCGGGCCGAAGGCGCTGGAGAAGTAGCCTATCGCCCTCCGTGCGTCTGCCAGACCTGAGGGTATGGGTTGATAGCTCGCCCCGGACGGGTCGGCGAGAGAGGCGAGCAGCTCGGCTGGACAGGCAAACCCACACGCTGTAGGGTTGCTCACCGTGAGGTCGACGAAGTCGCCGGCGAGGCGGAGCCGCGCCTCGGCGAGGCGATTGGCTCGCAACTGTCCGGGGACACGCCTGGAGAAGGAGGCACGGCCCACGCCGCAATTCTCGCACGCATATCCTGCTAGAATCCTGCACTCGTCCGGGAGGGACCGATGAAAGAGCTGCTGCCCAAGACCACGCAAGAGTATCAAGCGCGGGCGCGCGAGGTTGCCGAAAAGTATGTTCGCCCGGTTGCCGCGGAGCTGGACCGTTCCGGCGACTATCCATGGTCGGTGATTCGCGCCCTTAAGGATTACCACCTGATGGGCATCTGGGTGCCCAGGGAGTACGGCGGGCAGGGGGCCGGGGTCCTGGACTTGTGCGTCGTCGTCGAGGAGCTGTCGCGCGCCTGTGGCGGCGTGGGGGTGGCCTACGCGGTCAACGCTCTGGGCAGCTTCCCCATCATCCTCGGCGGCACCGAGGAGCAGAAGCAACGCTACCTGCCGGACATCACGACCGGTGCTCGGCTGATCGCCTTCGGGCTATCCGAGAAGTGGTCGGGGTCCGACGCCGGATCCCTCATCGCCCGTGCCGTCGCCGACGATGACGGCTACGTCATCAACGGTGAGAAAAAGTGGAATACCAACGGTAACGCTGCGTCCATCTACACCGTCTACGCCTCCACCAACCCCGAACGGGGCACCCGGGGCGCATCGGCGTTCATCGTCGAGAAGGGAACCCCGGGTTTCGAGATCGGCAAGCGTGAGGACACCATGGGTATCCGGTGCGTGCCGGTGCATGAGCTGCACTTCCGCTCCTGCCGGGTGCCGGCGACGCAGCTCTTGGGCGGCAAGGAGGGGACGGGCTTCGCCAACGCCATGATGACCCTGGATCGGGCCCGACCCGGGGTAGCATCCCAGGCGGTGGGGCTCGCCCAGGGCGCCTTCGAGTGGGCGGTGCGCTACTCCTCCGAGCGGCAACAGTTCGGCCAATCGGTCATGTCGTTCCAGGCCAATCAGTTCACCCTCGCGGACATGGCCACGCAGATCGAGGCGGCGCGCCAGCTCGTCTACACGGCCGCCCGCGCCATCGACACGCAGGTGTCCAATCCCTCGAAGCTCGCCGCCATGTGCAAGGTGTTCGCTACCGACACCGCGATGCGCGTCACCACCGACGCCGTGCAGCTCTTCGGCGGCTACGGCTACTGTCGCGACTACCCCATCGAGAAGTACATGCGGGATGCGAAGATCACCCAGATCTACGAGGGCACCAACCAGATCCAGCGGGTGGTCATCGGTCGCGCCCTCACCAAGGAGGCGGGCGCCATCGCCGGGCACTTGAGCGTGAAGGTGGAGCACTTCCCCAAGTAGGTGGCGCGCCGGTTGCGGCGCGCGCTCGCCTCACGAGGCCGGCAGCCAGCCCCGCAGGCGCGCGCGGGTCTCATCGCCGACCATGGTGGTGGCGGACTCGAGGATGGTGCGCGCTACCGTCACCACGTCCTCCTCCCCATGCCAGTGCCGGGTGAGCTGCGTCCGATCCAGCTTACTTGCCAGGCGGTCCACTACCAGCGCCGCCAAGACCAGGTCGTCGCAATAGCCGGCGGGTCCGAGGAGGCCCTCGGGAATGAGGTCGAAGGGGGCGACGATGTACTTGAGGGCGGAAAAGATGGCGACGCGCTCGCGCTCCTCGACGCTGGCGTCAAGACCCAGCCTGGTGAGGAGCAGGAACAGCTCGGGGAGCTGCGGGTATAACTCGACGAAAGGGTGGCGCCGGGCCTCCTTCGAAGACAACCAGGTCTCGACCCGCATCTGCAACTGCCGGTAGTACGAGTGCATCTTGGGTGGTTCGTTCGGCGTCGGCATGCGCTCTCCCATGGCGAGTGTACGCCCCCTCGCCCTCGAGGTTCACGCCGGTGGACTCTTTCGCACGGCGGCCGGCGACGTGGAACTGCGCGGGGAGCCGTGCTCGGCAACCGTCCGGTTGCGTCCGGTGTGCTTGGCGACGTAGAGAGACTCGTCTCCCAGACGGATCAACTCCTCCGGTTCCACCTCCGGCGTCGGCCACACGGTCGCAACCCCGCAGCTGATGGTCACCACGGGGGCGGCGTGCGAGGCGGGGTGGGCGATGCCAAGGTCCGCGACGCGACGGCGCAGCCCCTCGGCCAGCCTCACGGCCCCCGTCCGCTCGGTGAGCGGCAGGATCACCGCGAACTCCTCGCCGCCGTACCGCGCCACCGAGTCGCCGGCGCGTGGCAGGCCATCGGCGAGGGCGGAGGCGATGGCGCGCAGACACTCGTCCCCCCGCTGATGGCCGAAGGTGTCGTTGAACTCCTTGAAGAAAGCGATATCGAGCATGATCAGCGAAAGCGCGCTGCCGGCGCGGATGGCGCGTCGCCACTCCTGGTCCAGTCGCTCGTCGAACCGGCGCCGGTTGCCGATGGTGGTGACCGGGTCGAGGTAGGAGAGCTCGCTGAGCAACTCGTTCGCGTCGGTCAACTCGCGGGTGCGAGCAGCGACGAGCGCTTGTAGCGCCTTCTCACGCCTGCGGTGGGCGCGGGCGCGGGCGGCAAACACGGCGCCCACCATCGCCACCGCCAGGAGCGCATAGCCCGCCATCGCCCACCAGGTACGCCAGGGTGGTGGCACGACCTGGAAGGCAAACTCCTTTGGCCCGGTCTGGTTGCCGGCCCAGTCCCGCCCCCAGACGCGGAACGTGTAGTCCCCGGGAGCCAGTGGGCCGACCGCGCGCCGGAAATCGGCGCTCCAGTCGGACGGCTCACCGTCGACAGGGTGCAACTCGGTTCGATAGCGGGTCTCGCTCTCGCGGAAATGCGCCAGGAGGGCGTAGTCGAACACCAGCTGTGCTCGCCGCCAGGGAAGGCGCTCGCCGTCTCTGATCGCCACCCCCTGGCCTCCGGGCGATAACTGCTCCAGAAGAAGCGGTTTCGACGTTCGGTCATGGTCCTCGGCGGCCGGGTCGAACATGGAAGCCCCGCCGATGGTGCCTACCCAGATCCGCCCCCGCCAGTCCACGGCGCCGGCCCCCCGAGTGCCCTGGTTGGAGACCAGACCGTCGTCAACCGCGAACGTGTCGAGGTCAAACTCCTTCGACCCGTCGCGCCGCCACGAGAGACGAGCGACGCCCCGATTGGTGAGCAGGTAGACGCGGCCCTGGCGATCCTGGAGGACCCGGTAGACGACGTTCTTGGGCAGCGGCGGGTCGCTCTCGTCGGTAAGTGTCGGTAGATCTCGTGGATGCCCCGACAGGTCCAGGCGCGACACGCCGCCGCCGTCAGTGCCGATCCACAACTCGCGGCGGCCTTGAGGTGCTTCAACCACCTGCAGGGCCTGCACCGAGAGGTTGCGCAACGGGGCCTCGACAGTCGCGGAGGCGCCCCCCGAGTACCGGGCGAGGCCGCCTCCTGTGCCGATCCACATCGTCGGCGCGCCGGAAGCGTCCCGCGATTCCAGCAGCACCTGCACCGACGGGTGGGGCAGCTGGAGAACGGCGGGGGGCCCCTGCCACCGGCCCTGGCTGAAGACGGTGAGACCGCCCCGCGTCCCCACCCACACCTCGGGTGCCCCGTCGTCGCCGGTCGTCTCGGCGAGCGCCTGGACCATGTCGTTGGGGAGGGCGCCGGACTTCTGATCGACCACCGCCCAGCTCCCGCCTGTGCGGCGCGCCAGACCCCCGTGACGGGTACCCACCCACAGCGTCGTTCCACCCCGCTCGTCGCGGGTCGCGAGCAGGCACTGCACGGTGTTGCTGGGCAGCTCGCCCGGCTTGGCGACGAAGCGCTGCCATCCCCGGCGATCCAGGCGCGCCAGACCGCCTCCATCCGTCCCCAGCCAGGCGACGGGCGAGCCCTCTCCGTGGGGATTAAGGAGCAGGGCGGTGACGGGGAACGACCATCCCTCAGCGGCCGGCGGGAACGCCCGCCAGCCCCCCTGCGTCAAGCGGACCAGCCCACCCGAGCGGGTGCCAATCCACAGCCTCGCGGCGCCCTGGTTCGGGCCGCTGGCGCGCAGGGCGTAAACCGCGTCCGAGGGCAGGCCCGAGGAGGCGTCGACGACCCGCACCCCGTCCTCCGTCACCGCCGCAAGACCGCCGCCATCGGTCCCGACCCACACCGGCCCGTTTCCCCCGTGACTGGCCAGACTGGTCACGAACCCACTCGGCAGCCCGTCCCTCTCGGTGAGCGCCGTCCAGGTGCCCGCGCGCCGGCGAAACACACCGGCGCCGTAGGTGCCGACCCAGACTTCGACCCCCTCCGGCGTCGGCCTCTCGAGAAAGGCGTTGGCCGACACGGGGGGGAGCCCCGGCTCGGGGGCGAAGCTGGTGCTACCCGGGGCCAGCACTGCCACTCCTGCCTCGGTGCCGGCCCACACTGTGGCGGGGCCGGCGCCGCTTTTCGAGTCGGCCCACAGCCCCCAAACCCTCTCGGAAGGAAGGCCGCGGTCGCGTCCAAAGAACTCCCAGGCGCCGCCGGCTCGCCTGGCAACGCCGCAGCCGTGCGTCGCCACCCAGATCGCCGGCGGGTCGAGGCTCTCCATGAGCGCATTCACCCTGGCGCCGGCTGGATCCGGGCACGGCGGGGCGACGAACTCCCAGCGGTCGTGCGCGAGGCGGTGCAGGCCCCCGGCCTGCGTGCCGAACCACAGGGAGCCGTCGCTGGAGGCCAGGATGGCGCGCACGAAGTTGGATTCCATGCGGCCGGGCATGTTCACCACCTGCCAGCCGCGCCCGTTGCTGACCGCCGCGCCGTCCTGGGTACCGATCCAGAGCCGGCCGTGGGCGTCGAAGGTGATGGCGTGCACCGTGTTCTGCGGCAAACCGTCGCGGTCGCGAAACACCTTGAGCGCCGGCCGCCCCTGCTCCGCTGGATCGAAGACGCGCTCCGCCCGGGTGGGAGCCGGCCCAGCCAGGAGCGCCAGGGCCGCCATCGCCGTCGCCACGGACCACGCTCCTCGGTGGGCGGGTGCGCGGGTGAAAGCCGTCATTCGGTCTGGTCCCCAGGCATTGTACTTCGGCTTGTTCCCTCTATGCTGTGCCGATCATGACCATCGCGGCTTCGATCACGGTGGACGGCACACCCCTGCAGCTTACGCTTGTGCGAAAGCGCGTGCAGAACATCAACGCCCGCCTCATCGGGCCGTGCCTGCAGGTAAGCGCGCCGCCGCATCTGGCCGACGACCACCTGCGCCCGCTCATCGAGGCGCTGGCCCGGCGGCTGCTGCGCCGGCGGCGGGCGCGCGAGGTCAACGGCGCGGGTGCCGCTCAGGAGGTCGTCCGGCGGGTGGCGGCGAGGTTTCCTTCGCCTCTGCGAGTGGCACGCGTCGAGTTCGTCTCCTCGCAGACTCGGCGGTGGGGCAGCTACAGCGCCCGCACCGGGGTCTCCTGGCTGGCGCAACGCTGGCCGTCACTCCCACCGGTGGAGAAGGCGCTGCTTGCCGGCATACAACCTGACCAGCATTCGGGCGAGAGCTGGCGGCACGACCGCGAGGGCGGCGCCGGCGAGGGAGGTGAGGAATGACCCAACTTACCGTCGTGTTGGCGGCGGTCGCGGCGGCGCTGGTGGTCGCCGTGGTCTACGGGGCGGCTCGCTTCTGGCCGCGGCGGCGGTCGCGGTGGGAAAACGCCGCCGGGAGGCTCGGACTGGCCCTGAGCGAAGGGCCGCCACTGCACGAACGCTTCGCCGCCCTGGACTACTTCCGGCAGGGAAGGGCGAGGCGCACGCGGGCTCTCCTGGAAGGGGACGGCTGGCGCGGACGGGCGTTTGTGGGCGATCACGTCTATGCCACCGGGTCCGGCCGGAACAGCTCCCAACACCGCCACACTGTGTGCGTGGTCCAAGACCTCCGCCTCGCCCTGCCTCACTTCTCGCTGCGCCGGGAGAGGGTGCTGCTTGACCGTATCGCCGAGTTGTTCGGCGGCGTGGACATCGACTTCGAAGAGGACCGCGAGTTCTCGCGCACTTTCCGCCTGCGGGGCCACGACGAGGCCGCAGTGAGGAAGCTGTTCTCCCCGGCCGTGCGGCATTTTCTCCTGCACACCGCCGGCGCCAGGGTGGTGGTGGAAGGGCGGGATGACATCCTCCTGGTGCACTCGGGTAGGTTGCTACGACCCGAGGACGCATCCACCCTGCTGCAGCACTCTCAGGAGCTGGCGCAACTGATGAGTGTCTAGGAATTTCCTCGCAGAATGGCGGCGTTGAGGACGGCCGCGAAGCTCACCCAGGCGAGGTAGGGAACCAGCAGCCAGGCGGCGGCGATTCTGGCCCGCGCGAAGGCAACGACGGTCAGGGCAATGGCCAGGTAGAGCACGAGGATCTGCGCGAACGCGAGATCGATGCGCCGCAAACCGAAAAACAACCACGACCAGGCGACGTTGAGTGCAAGCTGCACGCCGAAAAGCGCCAGGGCCCGCCCCCGCACCGCCGTCGTCGAGCGCCACACCAGCCACGCAGCGACCCCCATCGCCGCATACAGCGTCGTCCATACCGGCCCGAAGACCCAGTCGGGCGGGGTCCAGGGCGGTTTCGCCAGGGTCTGGTACCACCCTCCCACCGACGACGCCGTCGCCACCGAACCCGCCGCCGCGGCGGCGAAACACACGGCGAGGCAGGTGGCGAGGGCCGCAACCTCCCGTCGATTCATCAAAAGGTACCCCACCGCACCCAGTGTAATCGACGCGACGGGGGCGGCGAGGCGTCATCTCGGGGCGGCTTCCGCTCCGAGAGCACGAGAAGCGTGGCGCAGCAGACGCACTTACCGGCGTGGGCGGGGGCGCGCCCCCACTCCACGCAGGTACACTGGCGGCGACGCGCCGGACCTTCCTCCCATCTGGCGCCTCTGGGGGTTCCTCACATGAGCCTTCGCCAGACGTTGGCCACGCACGTTCCGCAGGCGCGCCCGCAGGAGAGCTTCCTCCGCGCGGTCCATTCCCACCTCGTACCCCTCGGCTTCGAGGCCGCGAACACCATCGCCTGCGTCGGGGTGTGCCGGGACGAAATCACCCGGTCATTCGTGGACGGTGTGCAGCGCACCTGGGGGGAGGCGTTCAACTTCTCGTCGCTTGGCGGCTTGCTCTTTCTCGGCAAGACCTGAGTGGCCGCGGCGCTCGCTCACGCCCCCGGTGGGCACGGCGTGCGGCGCTACGTCTTTTACTGCATGGCCCACATCGGCGCCGACGAGAGCGGGCGCCTCGGGGTGTGTCGCCGGCCGGGCCAGAGCTTTGTCTCAGGGGCGTGTGGCGCGCTGATCGCCTTTCGCTCCGAGCTGCTCGCCGGCAACGTCAACCTCGAGCTCGACCCGGACGATGTGGAGCAAAGCCTGCTGCGCCGGCGGCTGTACCCTCGCCTGGCGGGCCGCCCCGCGCCGCCGCTGGAAGCACTCACGCGCCAAGCGCACGAGGCCATCGTCGAAGATCTCGAGCGAGCCGTCTCGCTCACCGTGACCGCCGGTTCGGCTGACTACGCCGTCTTCACCGGCATCCAGATCCACGCCCCCGACGGCGAGCGAATCTGGCCCGGAACGTCCTACGCCGTGGTCGGGGGGGTTCACCAGCCGCTGTTACTGCAGTCCTGACCGTCGCGACCTCCCCGGGGCCGTTGTCCGGCTGGCTGGTGATCGATTGGTGACCCCTGCCAGCGGGGCGAGATCGAGCCGGTCCGCAAGGTGCTGATGCATAGTGCTTGGTGTGGCGCGCCGGGAGGGACTCGAACCCCCAACCGCCTGATCCGAAGTCAGGTGCTCTATCCATTGAGCTACCGGCGCCCAGGCGGCGCAGTTGTAGCACACCCGTAGGGCACGCGGCGAGGGTCGTGCTGCCGCTGACGGGCCCCCGGGGCTTGCATCGACGCGCCGCAGGGCACACACTGGAGGCAGGGGGGAGAGGCCATGCGGGAGCAACGTTTCGGCATCGACTTCGACGTCGAGGGACAGTTCCCCACCCGCTACGAACTGCCGCGCTTCGAGGGCACCGACGTGTGGCTCTCGGAGGACGGCGGTCGCTGGGTTGTGCTCATCGACGAACGCCACCACGCGCGTGGCTTGAAGGGCGCCGACGAGTTCGAGCGGGACATCCTGGCCAAGGTGGTGCGGGTGCTGGAGTTCGACAGCGAGGACGAGCGCGGTCAGTGGCTGCAGCGCCAGCTGGGAGGGTAGGGCGATGAAGGTCGCGGTGCTGGGCGGCGGGAGGGTTGGCAGCGCGATCGCGGCGGACCTGGCCCGGGACGCCGAGTTTGAAGTGACGGTGGCCGACCTGGCGGCGCGGGCGCTGGAGCGGGTCGCGGCGGCGGCGCCGGCGGCGGTGACGCAGGTGGATCTGGCCGAACCGGCCGCAGTGGCGCAGCTGGCGGCCGCGCACGACCTGGTGGTGGGTGCGGTTCCGGGGCACATGGGGTTCGCGACGGTCAAGACGGTACTCGAGGCGGGCCGGCCGATCGTCGACATCTCGTTCTTCCCCGAGGACCCGTTCCTCCTCGACGAGCTCGCCCGGGCGCGAGGGGTTGCGGCGGTGGTCGACGCGGGCGTCGCTCCGGGGTGCAGCAACCTCATCCTGGGCCGGGTGATGACGCTGCTCGGGGAAACCGACCGCTTCGACTGTTATGTGGGGGGGTTGCCGGTGGAGCGGCGGTGGCCCTGGGAGTACAAGGCGCCGTTCTCGCCCATCGACGTGCTCGAGGAGTACACCCGCCCGGCACGGCTGATGGCGGGGGGCCGGGTGGTCACCGTGCCGGCGCTGTCGGAGGCGGAGCTGCTGGATTTTCCCGGCATCGGCACACTGGAGGGGTGCGTCACCGACGGTCTGCGCACCCTGCTGAGCACCTGCTCGCGGGTGCCGGAGATGCGCGAGAAGACGCTGCGCTACCCGGGGCATTTCGAGAGGATGCGCATGCTGCGCCAGATGGGGCTGTTCTCCGCCGAGCCGGTGCATGCCGGCGGCGTCACCGTGCGCCCCATCGACCTCACCACCCGCCTGCTGTTCCCGATGTGGGAGCTGCGGGAGGGGGAGGAGGACGTGACGGTGATGCGAGTGGTCGTGGAGGGGCGCGGGCAGGCGGGGCGCGAGCGCCACACCTTCGAACTCCTGGACCGCTACGACCGCGCCACCGGGACCACGTCGATGGCGCGCACCACCGGCTACACCTGCACCGCCATGGTGAGACTCCTGGCACGCGGCCGCTTCTTCAGGGCCGGGGTGGCGCCGCTGGAGATGATCGGCCGTGAGCCGGGCTGCTACGCCTTCGTCATGCGCGAGCTGGCGGTGCGGGGCGTGCTGCTGCAGGAGTCGGTGGAGTCGATTCCGTAAGTCCGTCACGTCGTGGGAGGGCTGATCCGCCGCCCCACGGCTCGGCTGACCATGCGCGCGCGCTCGCGCCACGGCAAGCGCCACAGGTTGGTCAGCACCACCCCCTTGGTGAAGTAGGTCTTGCGCGAGTAGTCAATGGCCACTTCCAGCAGGACAGGCCTGCCGGTACGGCCAATCTGGAGCGCCTCGCCGAGCGCCCCCGCCACCTCGTCATCCCGGCCGGCCGTCAAGGAGGCGGCGCCGGTGGCCGCGGCGAGGGCATCGGCACGGTAGGGGGAAAGCACCGAGCACGCCGCCCGATTGAGGGTGGTGCGCTGGAACTGGGCGATCTGCGCCAGTTCCCCGTCGCGCAGCAGGCAGGCGACGATGCCGGCGCCGTAGGCGCTGGCGGTGGCGAGTTCCAGGCCGGTCATCAAGAACGCCCCATCCCCGGCCAGCGCGATGACGTCGCGCTCGGGTCGGGCCAGCTTGGCGCCCAGCGCGGCCGGCACCGCGTAGCCCATGCACGAGTAGTCGACGGGGGCGAGAAAGCGCCCCGGCTCGGGGAGGCGCAGGTGTTCCATGGCCAGGAAGGTGCCGTTGCCGCTGTCAGTGGTGATCACCCCCTGCGGGGCGAGCTCGGCGATCGCCGAAAAGAGGCGATGGGGGGTGACCCGCCCCTTGCTGGGGTGGCGTGCCCACTGCTCGCCGACGCTGGCGTGGCCCGCCGCGATGCTGGCCCGCAGCGCCTCGTCGCGGCGCCGCGCGACGAGCAGCGGTCGCAGCGCCGCCAGAAACGCCCCGGCGTCGGCGGCCACCGCCAGGGTGGCGGGGACGTTGCGGTTGAGGACCGTCCCGTTGATGTCCACGTGCACCACGGTTCGGGGTGGGGTGATCCCGTAGCTGCCGGTGCCCACCTCCGAGAAGCGGCACCCCACCGCCAGCAGGGCATCGCAGCGCGCCATCACCTTGCGGGCAAAGGGTGGCGCCGCCGCCCCGAAACCGTTCCACAGAAACAGTGGGTGCTGCTCGGGAAACACCCCCTTCCCCTGGATGGTCGTGGCCACCGGGGCGTCGAGCGCTTCCACCACGGCCAGCAACGCCTCCCGGGCGTGGCGGGCGCCGTAGCCGGCATACACGGCGGGCCGGCGGGCGGCGTTGAGCAGGCGAGCCGCCGCCTCCACCAGCCCCCCGTCGAGCGCCGGAGCGGCGGGAGGAGCTCCCGCGCGCAGCTCGCCGATCTCCTGCTGGATGAGGTAAAAATTGGCCGGGATCTCCACCGCCACGGGGCCGGGCGTGCCGGCGCGGGCGAGGGCGAAGGCTTGCCGCAGCAAGGGGTAGATGTCGTCGGGTCGTTCGGCGCGGCGCGCCGACTTGGTCACCGGCGCCAGCAGCGCCAGCTGGTCGATGTCGTGCAACTGAAAGGCGGCGCCGGTGTCGGTGCGGATGCCACAGGTGAGCACCACCAGGGGGATGCCATCCATGTAGGCCTCGGCGATCCCTGACAGGGCGTGAGTGACGCCGGCGCCCGGCACCAGGTTGACCACACCCACGCCGCCGCTGGCGCGGGCCAGTCCGTCGGCGGCAAACGACGCTGCCTGCTCGTCGGTCACCAGTACCGGGGTGATCTCGCCGCAGCGGTCGAGAGCGTCGTACAGCTCGATGTTGTGCGTACCCGGGATGCCGAAGGTGTGGGTGACCCCCTCCTCCCTCAACGCCTGCACCACCACGTCGGCGGCCGAGCGGCGCATGACCCTACAGCTCCCGCCAGCGCGACCGCACGGCCTCGGCGACGCGATCGGCAAACGCCATGATGGTCACGTACGGGTTGATCTCGGCACAGTTGGGGAAGAGGCTGGAATCGGCCACAAACAGCCACGGCACGCCGTGCACCTGCCCCCAACAGTCGGTCACCGAGTCGGAGGGGCCGGCACCCATACGGCACCCGCCCATGAGGTGGGCGCTGGCTATCGAGATGCGTCCCGGTCGCAGGCGGCGCCGGGTGATCAGTTCGTCGAGGCGATCCTGCTCCGCCCGTTCGATGAAGAACTTCTCCCCGGCCGGCGCGTGCACTCGCGCGGCGCCGGCGGCGAAGAAGATGCGCGCCGACACCTTCATCGACTCCAGCAACGCGTCCAGCACCTGCTCGCTGAAGCGGTACTCCACCACCCCCTCACCGTCTCCATCCAGGATCACCCGGTTGTCGGGCAGCGCCGGATCGAGGGCGAGGACGAGAATCATCTGCAGCCGGTCCATGCGGTGCATGAGGCGGGCGTGGTCGTCGCCGAAGCCGATGAGGTTCTTGGCGGTGACGAAGGGGAAGTACATGCACGTCTCGAGCAGGAATCCTCTATCGGCGAAGTGGTCGCAGTAGAAGCTCTTGGGGTGCCCGTGGTAGTTGGTGATGGGGCGCGGGTGCTCGCCCACCAGGATGAGCGCCGGGTGGGCCGTGAAGTAGCGACCCAGGGCGGGCAGGTGGCGCCCGTACCCGGAACGCAGCAGCAGCGCCGGGGAATGCACCGCACCCCCCGCCACCACCACCACCCGGGCGCGTACCAGGTGCTCGCCGGGCTCCCAGGCGGACGGCAGACCGTACGGCCGCGCCTCCACCACCGCGCGCAGCACGCCGCGCTCTTCGATGCGCTGCACCTTGCAGTTGGTGATCACCTCCACGCCCGCCGCCTCGGCCGCCGGCAGCTGCACCCGGTGGGTGCCCTGCTTGGCGGCGTTGGGACAGCCCAGGTTGCACATCCCAGACCCCTGGCACCCCTTGAGGTTGACCGGGAACTGCTCCACCCGGTAGCCGAGCTTGCCGCACGCCTCGAAGAACAGGCGGTTGTTGTCGTTGAGGCGCTCCTCCTCCAGCAGATGCACGTTGTTCTCGCGGATGTACTTCATCGAACGCCGGCGCAGGTCGGACCACTGCAGGCCCGGCACCCCCCAGCGCTGCACCGGTCCTTCCGGGATCATCAACGAGGTGCCGGTGTACACCACGGTGGAGCCGCCGTAGGCACGGGCGAACGCCAGGGTCATGGTGCGCTCGCGCGTGAACACGCCGCCGGAGTCGAAATAGAGCTTGCCGGCCATCTCGACTTCCCGGCCGGTGTACTCGTGCTCGGCCAGCTTGGGTCCCCACTCCAGCACGGCGATGCGGGCACCGTCCTGGCACAGCGGCGCCAGTTCCTTGGCGGCCGCGCCGCCGCCGGCGCCGGAGCCGATGATGACGATGTCGTAGCTGTGCTCAGGCATGCAGCTTCTCGTTGCCCGTGCGGCTCGGCGCGTACCCCAGACGGGGCGCCAGCTCCGCCTGGCCGTAGTACCCCATGAAAACGATGGTCTTCAGCCCCCAGAAACCCTGGCGGAGGCGACCCGGCGCGTCATCCTGCAGCCAGCGCAGGAAGCTGTCCTGGCGGCTCGCGGGCAGCCGCTCGAAGGTCGCCGCCCAGCGCAGCAGGGGAGCCAGCCGCAGAAGCGACAGGAAGAGGCGGATCTGTCGTTGCACCCCGGCGGGCCGCTCGGCCAGGGCGGCGGCGATGATGGCGCGAAACCGCCGCTGCCCCTCCCCGTCCAGCTCGTGCGAGGGCGGGACGATACGCTGGCCAGCGGCGAGCAGGAGACTCCACTGGCGCTCGGAAAGCGGTGTCACGCGACTATTAGAACGTGCCGCGGGGGCAAGCGCAAGCCCGTCAGCGCGGGCCGTTGACGGGGATCGACTGGATGTCCCAGACCAGGGAGGCGTACTCGCGGATCGAACGGTCCGAGGAGAAATGGCCCATGCCGGCGATGTTGCGGATGGCCGCGGCGGCCCAGGCGCGGCGGTCGCGGTACAGCACCGCTGCCCGCTCCTGCGCCTTGAGGTACGGGCGAAAATCGGCGAGCAGGAAATAGCGGTCGCCGTGGTGCATGAGCGCAGCCCACAGGTCGTGCAGCACGCCGTGATCGCCGCCCACCAGGGCGCCGCGGTGGAGCACGTCGAGCGCCGCCTCGAGCTCGGGATCGGCCTCGACCACCGCCCACGGGTCGTAGCGGCCGGAGGCGCGCCGCTCCGCCACCTCCTCGGCGGTGAGCCCGAAGATGAACATGTCCTGCCCGCCGATCGCCTCCAGCATCTCGATGGTGGCCCCGTCCAGGGTGCCGATGGTGAGAGCGCCGTTGAGCGCCAGCTTCATGTTGCCCGTGCCCGACGCTTCCATGCCGGCGGTGGAGATCTGCTCGGAGAGGTCGGCGGCGGGGATGATCTGCTCGGCGAGGCTGACGCGATAGTCGGGCAGGAAGACCACCTTGAGCCGGCCGCCGACGTCGGGGTCGTGGTTGACCGTGTCGGCGATGGCGTTGATCAGGCGGATCACCCGCTTGGCCATGTGGTAGGCGGGGGCCGCCTTGGCGGCGACGATGAAGGTGCGCGGCGTGACCTCGGCGGCTGGATCGGACTTGAGGCGATTGTACAGGGCGATGATGTGCAACGCATTGAGCAGTTGCCGCTTGTACTCGTGCAGGCGCTTGATCTGGACGTCGAACAGCGAGGCGGGGTCGACCTCGACGGCGCACAGCTCGCCGATCCTGGCGGCCAGAGCCAGCTTGTTGGCATGCTTGATGGCCAGAACCTCATCCTGGAAGGCGGCCTCGTCGGCGAAGGCGCGCAGTTCGCCCAGCCGCTCCAGCTCGCGCGCCCAGCCGTCGCCGATGCGGCGGGTGATGGCCTCGGCGAGCGCCGGGTTGCAGGCCAGAAGCCAGCGCCGGGGCGTGATGCCGTTGGTGATCGAGACGAATTTCTCCGGCCACAACTCGGCGAAGTCCCGCGCCAGGTGGCGGCGCAGCAACTCGGTGTGCAGTCGCGCCACGCCGTTGACCCGCCGGCTGCCGGCCATGGCCAGGTTGGCCATGCGGAAGCGGCGGTCGCCGTTGTCCTGAAAGATGGACATGCGCCCGACCCGCTCCGCATCCCCGGGGGCGCGCAGTCGTACCTCGTCGAGGAAACGGCGGTTGATCTCGTGCATCACCTGCACGTGACGCGGCAGCAACCGCTGCATCTGCTCGGCGGGCCAGGTCTCCAGCGCCTCGGGCAGGAGCGTGTGGTTGGTGTAGTTGCACGTCGCAGTGGTGAACTCCCATGCCTTCGCCCACGGCAGCTCGGCCTCGTCGACGAAGAACCGCATGAGCTCGGCAATGGTCAGGGCCGGGTGGGTGTCGTTGAGCTGGAAGGCAACCTTGGCGGGAAAGGCGTGCCAGTCGCCGTCGCGATGGCGCTCGAAGCGGTTGATGACGTCCCGCACCGTGCACGCCACCAGGAAGTACTCCTGCTGCAGGCGCAGCTCCCGGCCCGCCTCGGTGTCGTCGGGCGGGTAGAGCACGCGGGTGATGGCGGCGGCGCGCTCGCGTTGCTCGACGGCGCGCAGGTAGTCGCCGCGCGAGAAGATCTGGAAGTCGAACTCCTCCGGCGCCTCGGCGCGCCACAGGCGCAGCACCACCACCGACTCGGTGCCGTAGCCGGGGATGAGAACGTCGTAGGGCACGCCGAAAAAGTGTCGCGCCGGCACCCAGCCGGGCTGGTGCTCGCCGCTGGGCGAGGAGCCCCACTCCACGTGGCCGCCCATCCTCACCGGGACCGTCAGGTCGGGCCGGTGGATCTCCCAGGGATAGCCGTTCTTCAACCAGGTGTCGGGCACCTCCTCTTGCCACCCGTCGCGGATCTTCTGGCGAAAGATGCCGTAGTCGTACCGCAACCCGTAGCCGTACACCGGCAGGTCGAGGGTTGCCATCGAGTCGAGGAAGCACGCCGCCAGCCGCCCCAGGCCGCCGTTGCCCAGACCCGCGTCGTCCTCGGCGTCCAGCAGTGCATCCAGCGACAGCCCCAGGCGGGCCAGCGCCTCCTGCGCCGGTTCCAGCAGGTCGGTGGCGATCAGGTTGTTGCGCAGCAACCGCCCGATCATGTACTCCATGGAGATGTAGTTGACGATCTTGGGAGCGCTGCGCCGCCAGGCGCGCTGGGTGGCGAGGCGGCGGTTGACCAGCGTCTCGCGCACCGCCAGGCTCAGGGAGGCGAGGTGGTCCAGCCGGGACGAACGCTCGAACTCGACCCCGCGGTCAAACCGCAGGTAATGCAGGAAGGTGGCGCGGAAACTCTCGGGAGCGACGAGAAAAGCGCGTGAGGAATTCACTGTTCGCGCTTCCGCGACCCGATGACCCGGGGGGCGGGCGAGGCGAGAGGTCTCATGCGACGGGATTATACGCGAGGTGAGAACCTGAGAACGTGAGAAGGTGAGGGGAGGGGAAGCGGAGGCAGGCCGGCGGCTCCCCGACCCCGTTGCTCCCGCGGGCAGCTCACATCGCCGCGAGCGGGAGGCGAGGCAGGCACCAGGCAGCGGCGATCCCGCCTCCGGCCGCGCCCGGCAGGCAGGGCAACGAGCGGGCGAAGTACCATGGGCCGATGCGATTCGCGCGGTCGTTCGGCGTCCTCCTCCACCCCACCTCGCTGCCCGGGCCTTTCGGCATCGGCGACCTGGGCCCGGCCGCCACGGCCTATCTCGACTGGCTGCACGAGGCGGGCGCCGGCTGGTGGCAGGTGCTCCCCCTCACGCCGGTGGGCGCCGGGTACTCGCCCTACTCGTCCACCTCGGCGTTTGCCGGCAACTCGCTGCTGGTAAGCCCCGAACTGCTGGTGGAGGACGGTCTGCTGGATCGCCACGAGCTGGCCCGCCCCGGCTCAACCGACGCGGCGCGGATCGACTGGCAGCGCGCGGTGGCGGTGAAGGACGAACTGCTTGACCGCGCGTGGACGCGCGCCGCTGCCGAAGCCCTGCCGGACATGGATACCTTCGCCGCCGCCCAGGCAGGTTGGCTGGACGACTACGCGGTCTACGCCGCGCTGCGGCGGGCGCACGGCGAGACGCCGTGGTGGCAATGGCCCGCGCCGCTGGCGCGCTGCCACCGCGACGCCGTCAGTGCCTGGCGGCAGCAGCACCAGCACGAGGTGCGCCGCATCGTCTTCCGCCAGTGGCTGTTCGACCGCCAGTGGCAGGCGCTGCGGCGGCAGGCAGCGGCGCACGGGGTGCGCCTGCTGGGCGACGCGCCCATCTTCGTGGCCCTGGACAGCGCCGACGTGTGGGCCAACCGCCGCCTCTTCCGCCTGGACGGCGACGGCCGGCCGCTGGTGGTGGCGGGAGTGCCGCCGGACTACTTCTCCGCCGATGGCCAGCTGTGGGGCAACCCGCTGTACGACTGGGACCGGCTGGCGTCGGAGGGCTACCGCTGGTGGATCGACCGCATCGCTGCCAACCTGCGGATGGTCGACGCCCTGCGGCTGGATCACTTCCGCGGCTTCGCCGCCTTCTGGGAGGTCCCCGCCGGCGCGGACACGGCGCGGGACGGGCGCTGGGTGGCCGGACCCGGCCGGGCGCTGTTCGATGCGCTGGCCGCGGCGCTGGGTTCACTTCCCCTGGTGGCCGAGGACCTCGGGTTCATCACCGACGACGTGCGCGCCCTTCGCGACGACCTCGACCTGCCCGGCATGGCCATCCTCCAGTTCGCCTTCGACCCGCGCGAGCGTTCCGCCTTCCTGCCCTACCAGCACCGGCGCAACCTCGTCGTCTACACGGGCACACACGATAACAACACGGTCGCCGGCTGGTATCGCCGCGAAGCCTCCCCCGAGGTACGGCGCTTCGCCGTCGACTACGCCGGCTCGGAGGGCCGCGAGGTGCACTGGGACATGATTCGCCTGGCGTTCGCCTCGGTGGCGGATCTGGCCGTCGTTCCGCAGCAGGATGTGGCGGGAGCGGGCGAGGAGGCACGCATGAACACCCCCGGCGTGCCGTCGGGGAACTGGGGGTTTCGCCTCGGCCCCGGCATGGCGACGGCGGCTCATGCGCAGCGGCTCAAGCACCTGGCGTGGGTGTACGGCCGCCACCGGTAGCGCCTGCCGCCCGTGCGTGCAAACCGGCGGGCGGGGTGTTCCCCAGCCCGCCGGTTGTTCGTGTGAGTCTGTGGCGCCCGCTGCTACTCCTTGCCGCGCTTGCCGAGCTGGCGGTCGAGGTAGTAGAGCGCGCCCTTGCTGGCCTGGGTGTCCTGCATCTGCGCGATGATCGGCTCCAGCGTCGCCTCCTCCTCCACCTGCTCGGTGACGAACCACTGCAGGAAGATCTCGGTGGCGTGGTCGTTCTCGGCGCGCGCCTTGTCCACCAGGGCGCCGATGCGCTTGGTGATGTGGCGCTCGTGGGCGAGGGCGGCCTCGAAGGTGGCGATGGGACCGGCCCACTCCGCCAGCGGCTTCTTGATCGCCGCGAGGCTCACCGCGCCGCCGCGATCGTTGAGGTAGCCGAAGAGCTTCATCGCGTGGCCGTACTCCTCCTCCGCCTGCAGTCGCATCCAGGCCGCCATCCCCTTCATGTTCTGGGTCTCGAGGTAGGCGGACATGGACAGGTAGAGGTAGAACGAGAACATTTCCTCGTTCAGGTGGTCGTTGAGGGCCTTCTCCAGCGACTTGCTAATCATGGGTTGATCTCCTTTAGTGCGAGGCCGCCGCGCGGGCGGCCCCGGCAGTATAGACCGCCGCGGCGCGCGCCGTATTCCACGCTCAGCACGGGCGGGAACGGCAGGACAGCACCACCGGCACCGCGGCAGCGATGCCGGCGGCCGCTGCCAGGTTGAGGGCGCCGAAGCCGCCCGCCGCGTACACCGGGCCCAGCAGCGCCGCACCCAGACCGATGGCCAGATCGTAGGCGGTGAAGTAGGCGCCCATGGTGGCGCCGCGGCGCTCGACCGGCGTGCGGTCCACGGCCAGCGCCATGAGCCCCGGGTAGGATGCGCCACCGATACCCACCCCGACGAGCAGGGCGGCGGCGATCAGCGGGCCACCCGCCGGCGCCAGACCGAGCAACACCGTGCCGGCAGCCCCGAGGATGAGGCCCCGGACGATCAGCGGCCGGCGCCCCAGGCGGTCGGACAGCCGCCCGGCGAGGGGGCGCGCCGCCAGCACGGCGAGGGCGTAGGCGGTGAAAAAGGTGCCGGCACGGCCCGGCACCGCCGCCATCTCCAGTGGCAGGAACGCCACCAGCGCGCCGTAGGCCAGGCTGGAGAGGAACAACGCCAGCGCCGGCAGCCCCGCCCCGCGGGGCAGCGCCGGGAACGGCGCCGGGGCACCCCCACCGCCCGTCGGCTCGGAGGCCGCGGCGGCGGCCCGCACCGGGGCGATGGCGGCGGCGGCGAGCAGTCCGCCAAGGGCGGTGCAGGCGAACACCGCGACGAACCCCCCCCAAGCCAGCACGGCCTCCCCGAGCAGTGGGCCGATGGCCATGGCGGCGGTGGGCGCAAGTCCCCAGCTCCCGATCCCCTCGCCCCGGCGCGCCGCCGGCGTGAGATCGGCGACGAGGGCGCCGATGGCCGTGGTCGCCAGCCCCCATCCCGCGCCGTGCAGAAGCCGGGCGGCAAGCAGCTGCTCCCAGGTCTCACACCACGGGTGCGCCGCCGCACCGGCGCTGTACAGCGCCAGGCCGGCCAGCAGCAGCGACCGCCGGCGACGTCCGTCGAGGTGGCGGGCGGCGAGCAGGCGGGTGGCCATGGCGGCGAGGGAAAACACGGTGATCACCCATCCCACCTCACCCGTGGCGGCGCCCAGCGCGCGGCCGAGGACCGGCAGCGCCGGCAGCGCCGCATAAAACCCCACGAACAGCAGCGCCGTGGCCGCCACCACCAGGGAGAACGACGCTGTCCACAGCGGCGGCCGATCTGCCGCGGAGGCGCTCATGACAGCAGCGACGCCAGCAGCAGGTGGGCGAGGCCGGCGGCGAGCCCGGCCGCCACGTCATCGGCGACGATCCCCCAGCCGCCGGGCAGGCGCTCCAGAGCGCGGATCGGCCACGGCTTGGCGACGTCCAAGAGCCGGAAGAGCAGGAACGAGGCGGCCAGCGTGCCGGCGGTCAGGTCCGCGGGGTGGGAGAGCGTCCACACCCCCAGCGCCACCCACTGCCCCGCGGTCTCGTCCAGTACCACGGCGCCCGGATCATCGACGCCCCGCCGCGCCGCCTCCCGCCCGCACGCCGGCACCGCCACCAGCACCAGGGCGACCGCCCCCGCCGCCGCCAGCACCGCCGGCGGGACCGGCGCCAGGTGCGAAAAGGCCGCATACGCAGCCACCCCGGCCAGCGATCCCACCGTCGTCCCTGGCGCCGGCAGACGATCGCCCAGCCCGCCCAGGGTCGCCAGAGCACGCGCCAGACTCACTCGGTCTCCTCGGAAAGCACCTCAAGCAGCCGGGCGGGCAGGCCGCCGAACGATCCCGACGACATGCACACCACCACGTCGCCGGGCCGCGCCATCGCTCGCGCCACCGGCAGGGGGTCCGCCCCAGGCGGCACCGCCTCCGCCGCCACGCCACGCCGGCGCAACGCCGCGACCAGGGCGTCGCGGTCGAGCACCTCGCCGGGGGGAAGGCGCCGGTGGTGGAACACCTCGGCGATGACCGCCGCGTCGGCCACCGCCAGCGCCACTTCCCACTCGCCGGCGAACAGGGCGCGGCCGGCGGTGAGCGAGCGCGGCTCCAGCGCCGCCACCAGCCGGCGGCCCGGGAAGCGGTGCCGCGCCCCTTCGAGAGTCAGCCGCGCCGCCGTGGGGTGATGGGCGAAGTCGTCCACCACGCTCACCCCGGCCGCGCTGCCGAGCAGCTCGAGCCGCCGCCGCACCCCGGGGAAGTCGGCTGCCGCCGCCGCGATGGCCGCGGGCTCGGCGCCAGCCAGCAGCGCGCAGGCGCTCGCCGCCATGAGGTTGTCCAGATTGTGCCGGCCCACCAGCGGCGCCTTCACCTCGAACGGCCGGCCGCGCCAGGCCAGGCGCGCCACCAGGCGCCCGTCGCGGTGAGCGAACGAGCCGGCGCGCAGGTCCACGCCGTCGCCCTCGCCGTACCAGACGACGCCGGAGGCGCTCTCCGCCGCCCGCCGCGCCCCGGCGTCGCCGGCGTTGGCGATCACCGTGCCGCCCAGCTCCACGGTGCGTGCCACCCCGGCACGGAACGCTGCCACGATGGCATCCAGGTCGGGGTAGATGTCGCCGTGGTCGAACTCCACGTTGCCGACCACGAAGAGGTGCGGGAAGTAGTGCAGGAACTTGGGACCGCGGTCGAAGAAGGCGGTGTTGTACTCGTCCCCCTCGACCACCGTCCAGCCTCCGGCGCCGAGCCGCCACGGGAGGCCGCCGCACGGTACCCCGCCGATCATCACCGTGGGATCCAACCCGCACCGCTGGAACAGATGCGCGGCCAGCGCCGTCGTCGTGGTCTTGCCGTGCGTGCCGGCAAGCACCACGGTGCGGGCGTCGCGGCAGAAATACTCGCCCAGGGCGGCGGCCTGCGAGGTGTACGGCAGGCCGCGCCGCAGCACTTCCTCCACCTCGGGGTTGGTGCGGGGCAGGGCGTTGCCAATCACCACGCGGTCGACGTCGGGTGGGATCGCCGCTGGGTCGAAACCCTCGCGCACGGCGATGCCGAGGGAGGCGAGGATCTCCGAGGTCGGCGGGTACAGTGCCGTGTCGACTCCCGAGACGCGAAACCCGGCGTCGTGGGCCAGACCGGCGAGCGCGGCGGTCGCCGTACCGCCGATGGGAAGCAGATAGAGGTGGCAAGATTCGTGCATGCCAGTGGCGCGCCGCCCGGCGCGGGGTGTACTCTAGCACTCCGCTCCGCCAGGGGCGGACCTGACGTGGGAGGTGGCAAGGTATGAAGAAGAGCATCGTGGCACTCCTCGCGCTGGCCCTCCTGCCGGCGCTTTCGCTGGCGCAGGAAGCGGGCAAGCCCACCATGGACGTGGCCGAGAAGATCCTCGACTTCGGTTTCGTCACCAAGGGCGAGGTCATCAAGGCCGACTTCAAGATCCGCAACACCGGCAGCGCGCCGCTGGAGATCACCCAGGTGCGGCCCACCTGCGGGTGCACCGTGGCCAAGTACGACCGCCTCATCGCCCCCGGCGCCACCGGCACGATCCACGCCGAAGTGGAGACCGCCGCCTTCTCGGGGCCCAACTCCAAGGCGATTCTGGTGTTCTCCAACGACCCGGACAACCCCCAGGTGAACCTCGTCGTCAAGTTCGACTCCCGCGCCTTCGTCGAGGTGTTCCCCAAGCCGCTGCTGTCCTTCAACGTGCTACAGGGCGAGCCGGCCACCGACAAGGTGGTGGTGGCCACGGCCGACGGGTCCCCCCTGCGCATCACCGGCGCCGACGCCGGGCCGTTCAAGGTCGCCTACCGGGAATTGCCCGAGAAGGAGCGCATCGCCACCCTGAAGGGGCAACAGTGGGAGGTGAGCGTCACCGTGCCCGCCGACGCGCCGCAGGGAATGCTCAACCAGAAGATCACCTTGAAGACCTCCAATCCCAAGGCGTCCGACGTCTCGATCTCGGTGAGCGGCATCGTCCGCCCGATCATCCAGGTGGTTCCCGGCGAGGTCAACTTCGGCACCGTCCAGGCCACCGCGCCGGTGGGGCGTAACGTCGTGCTCATCTCCAACCGGCCGGAGGCCAAGCTGGAGCTCACCGCCGTGGAAGTGGACAACAAGGCCTTCTCCACCGAAGTGATCCCCCTCACCGCCGGGCAGCGCTACCAGGTGGCGGTGACCCTGGGGGCGGGCGCTCCCAAGGGGTCCCACCGCACCACCGTGCGCATCGCCACCAACGACCCCACCCGCCCGAGCATCGAGGTGCCGGTCCTCGCCGTGGTGCAGTAACGCCTTCCCGCCGGAGCACCCTCCGCGACCCGGCCGGCGCCGGGTCGCGTTCGCGTGGGGGGAAAAGCGAGGTGCGAGGCGAGACGTACGAGGCAAGCGGTGAGTGGGCGCGAAGTCGATCGGCCCCGGTCGGGCTGACCGCCCTCGCCCGAGCCCAGGAGGCCAGACGCTCCGGTCTGGCCAGGACACGCAGGAGTGCCCGTTCTCCCGAAGCCCCTTCGGATGAAAGAGCGGGTCGTGCCCGTGCCCCCGTCCGCGCCGCGCCCGAACCCGCCGGTGGTTTCCCCCGTCATCCCGAGCGCCCGCAGGGCGCGAGGGACCCCGCCGCGCCTGATCGCCCGTCGCACGCCGCGAGGTCTCCCGGCGGCCTGGCGGGCGGCCGCCGGGGTGTCCAGCGTCAAATGTATTGACCCCCTTTGGCGACAGAGCTCTTGACCCGCCGGGGGGCGGGGCCGGCCTCGCGGCGTGCGCGGCCGTCCCCGGGGCCTTTGTGCAGCAGGGCCGGGATTCCCATCACCACCCGGTCCCGCCAGTCGGCCAGAGGGTACCTCGGCACGCCCACGTCGCGGCTCACCGCCTTCAGCGTCTCGCCCCGCAGAAGGCGGAGGACGACTTCCTGCTTCCCCCCAAGTTCGCCAGTTTGGCTCAGAAGTTCATTACTTTCAGTGAAGGCATGCATAAACGCGCCACTACGGAGCGATCGCCAGCAACCGTGGTGTCGGCACCTCCACCCCG
>JBBINC010000004.1:0-60027 GCA_037444085.1 Acidobacteriota bacterium
CCAGCAGCAAGAGCGCCGCCGCCGCGCCTTCCCGAAGGCGGCCAGTGCCGGCCCGCCGCATCGCTTGAGTGCTAGGGGTCATGCCGACTTCGAGCGATGGCCTGCAGGACCGCTGCAGGGCTTTCGCCCGCCTCCACGACGTGCCGCCAACCCAGCTGGCGCGCCCGCTCCGCCGCCTCCCGGGTGCGGCACCACGCGGTGACGCGGCCCTCCCAGCCGGCGCGGGAACGCTCGCCGTCCAGCAGCTCGACCTCATCCCGGGAAGCAACCACGCATCCGGTCAGGGGCGCCGCGGCAACCACCAGTCGAGCCGCCCGAGTGGCCGGCAGAGGGCACTCCACGACCTCAGCTCCCAGCACGTCAGCAGCCTCCCCCAACTCCCCGGCCGGAGCCGGAAACAGCAGGCGCTGGCCGCTCAGGGGCCGTTGAGAAGACCAGTCCAACACCGTGGCATGGCGCACCGCCGGAGAGATCACAAACAGGGCAGGCGGCCCGATGCCGGCCGCGGCGGCGTCTGCGGCGAGCCGCGCCAACGTCGAACGGACCACCCGCTGGGCCGCCGTGGTCCCGCGTTCGATGATCGCCGCCGGAGTATCGGAGGCCATACCCTCCGCCAGCAGCCGCTGCGTCACCGCCGGCAGGCTGGTCGCCCCCATGTAGCCGACGAGGGAGGCGTGTTCGTCGCCGGCGAGCAGGTCCCAGCGAACCTGAGGGCCATCGCTCTTGATCGTCTCGTGGGCGGTGAGAAACGTCACCCGCACCGCCTCACGCCGGTGCGTCACGGGGACGCCGGCGTACGCCGGTACGGCGACTCCGGCCGTCACTCCAGGCACCACCTCGAACGGCACCCCCGCCAGCCTGAGTGCCTCCCCCTCCTCCCCGCCCCGCCCGAAGACAAACGGGTCACCCCCCTTGAACCGCACCACGCGCCTGCCCTGCCGCGCCAGGCGCACCAGCAACGCGTTGATCTCTTCCTGGGGGGTCGGATGGTTGCCGGCCACCTTGCCGACGCAGTGCAACTCGACGCGGTCGTCCAGGTCAGGAGGGAGGGCGGGCTCAGCCAGCCGATCGCACACCACCGCGTCGGCCGCATGTAACCGGCGCCACCCCCGCAGCGTCAGCAGTCCCGGGTCGCCCGGCCCCGCGCCCACCAGGCTCACCAGTCCCGGCGTGCCCTCCACCACGACCGGCGGTGAGGCCGGCGGCCCGACCCGGTCGGACACATCAGCGGCAGACGGCGGCGACGCGAGCCACTCCTCCACTTCGGCCGCGCGCGGGACACGGCAGCGCAGCTCAAACGGCACGACCGTGGCCGAGAAGAACGCATCGAACAGCGCCTCCTCGTCCCCTCGGGCCAGCCGATGACACCGGACGCGCCGGCGAAACTCGGCCGCCGCCGCCAGCCACTCTCCCCACTCTTGCCCGAGGCGCCGCTCCAGCACCTGCCGCAGCCGGCGCGTGGCGAACGGTGCCTCGCCCGAGGAGGAGATGGTCAGCTGCAAGTCGCCGCGCCGCACCCGCGCCGGCAGGTGGAAGCTGCACAGCTCCGGGTCGTCGGCGACGTTGACCCAGATTCCCCGTCCCTCGGCATCCTCGAAGACGCGCCGGTTGACTTCACGATCGTCGGTAGCCGCGAAGACGAGCACGAACCCGGCGGCCTCGCCGGGGCGATAGGGGCGCTGTTCCAGGGCGATCACACCGGTCTCGGCGAGCGCTAGCAGGCGTGGGTGCGGCGCGACCGCCACCACCGTCACGTTCGCACCCTCCGCGACCAGCGACTCGATCTTGCGAACCGCCACGCCGCCGCCCCCCACCACCAGGCAACGGCGGCCGCGCACGCGGAGCATCACCGGGAACACGGGACTCCCTGGCGGGCCGGCGCCTGAGGAACACCGCAGACCTCCTGCCCGTGCCTCCGGCATGCGCCCGCCGCGCCGCCCGGCGGCGCCCCCAGCTGAATGCTCCTCAACCCGCGGCAGGTCGCCGGCAGCACGGGCGCGAGTGTACGTCACCCCGCTCGCGCGACGCCAGCCAGATCTGCAGCGCTGCCGCTTCCTCGCTGACGATGCGCTCGGCCGCGGCCACGGCGCCGGCGCGGCTGCTGGCGTACCGGGCGAGGCGGGCGCGCATGCCGTCGAGATCGATCACTTCGGTGCCCGCGGGCAAGGTTCCGGGTCGCGCGATGTTGCAGGGGAGACCCAGGTCCACGGCCACGAATCGCCGCCCCGCCGTCCCCGCGAGCAACGCCTCTGCCGTGATCACCGGCGAGGGCGACGACACGGCGCAGACGGCAGCGTCGGCGCGGGTCAGCCCAACCCCCCGCCACTCCCACGGCAGCGCGTCCCCGCCCATGGCGGCAGCCAGCTGCGCGGCACGCGAGTGGGTGCGCGAGCACACCAGGATCCGCCCGGTGCCCCGGTCACGCAGGCGCGCCGCCGCGATGCTCGCCATCTCCCCGGCCCCCAGCACCAGCACGGTGGCGCTCGCAAGCCCCCCCAGCCGGCGCTCCACCTCCTTGACGGCGCTGCCTGCCAGGGACCGTCCCCCACCCCCCAGCTCGGTCTCGCTGCGCACCCGTTTGCCGGTGCGAAACGCAGCGTGGAAGAGCCGGTGCAGCAGCGGTCCGGCGAGCGCGCCTGCACACGCCTCGCGGTAGGCGGCGCGAACCTGGGCGAGGATCTGATCCTCCCCCAGCACCGCCGACTCCAGGCCGGCAGCTACCCGCAGCAGATGCTCGATGGCCTCGTCGCCGAAGCGAAGAACGGCGCCGCCCTCTTCTGGCTCCCCCAGCCATCGCGCGAAGAACGGCTCGATGGCGGCGGGCGGGGCTCCCTCCAGGTACAGCTCGCGGCGGTGGCAGGTCGTCAGGACAACCACACCGCCGCAGCTGGCGCGAATGGCCGGCAGCTCGCGCGAATCGCCGCCCAGCTTCGCCAGCACACCCACCGGGGCGATCCGATGATCCACCCCGACCATTGCCAGGACCGGCGTTGCCGGGCTCATGAGCGCCCCCAGCGGAACCGGCTCCGCCAGCGCAATCCGCCCCCCAGGTACGTCGCCGGGCGTCCTGCCGCGAGCAGGATCCGCACCGCCTCGGCCGAGCGCGCTCCCCGCTCGCACACCACCGTCGCGGCGTCGTCGAGGGCACTCGCCTCACCGCGAACCTCTTCGAGCGGCACGGCGAGCGCGCGGCCCCCGTTGACGGGGCGCTCCTCCCGCTCCGACTGGTGGCGCACGTCCACAATCGCGGCACCGGCAAAGTCCGCCAGCGGCGAGCGCGCCGTGATGCCCTCCTCCTGGTTCTGGGCGGCGAACGCTGCCACCGCCAGGGGATCCAGCGCGGGGGCGTAGGGCGGCGCATAGGCGTGCTCCACGTGCGCCAGATCATCGATGCTACCCTGGCGGGCAATCACCTGGGTAGCCACGTCGATTCGCTTGATCACCTCCGCCGAGCCGACACCCTGGACTCCCAGCACCCGCCGCGTGACGGGATCGTAGACGAGTGCCAGGCCGATCTCCCCCACCTCCGCCCAGTAGTGAGCGCGATCGTGAGCCGCGATCCACACCGAGGCGGCGCCCCACCCCTGCTCCCTGGCGGCCGCGGAAGAGATCCCGGTTGCTCCAACGTGGCAGTCGAACACCTTGATTGCTATGGCGCCAGCGACCGGCGGCAGGCGGTCGTGCCGTCCGGCAATGACGTTGGCCACCACGCGACCCTGGCGGTTGGCCAGGGAGCCGAGGGGAAGGCGCGCCGGCGCGGGGAGCACGGCGTGCGGCACGGCCGCGCAGTCCCCCACCGCCCAGATCCCTGCCAGTGAGGTGGCCATGCGTTGATCCACCACGATCGCCCCACCCCCGTCGAGCATCACCCCGGCGGCGCGCGCCAGCTCCGTGGCGGGCTGTACTCCCACCGCCACCACCACCGCATCGGCCGCCACCTCCCCGCCCTGCCACGCGATCCGCACCCCGTCGTCCGCTGCCTTGATGGCGACAACACCGGCATCGCACTGGAGGCTCACCCCGCCGGCCCGCAGCGCCGCAGCCACCACCTCCCCGACTTCGCGATCCACCACCGTGGGCAACGGCCAGCCTGCCCGCTCCAGCAGCGTGACGTCGGCCCCCCACAGGGCGCGGAACGCCTCGGCCAGTTCGCACCCCACCAGACCGGCGCCCACCACCGCCACGTGTCCCAATTCACCCCGCTCGAGCCCCCGTCGCAGCTTCTTGAGATCCTCGAGCGTGTGGAATGCGCTGACCCGCGGGTGCTCGGGCGCAAACGGCAAGCGCGCCGGACGAGCGCCGGTCGCCAGCACCAGGTGATCCCATGGCAGCTCGCCGGTTTCGCCGCTGGCGGCACGAAGGTGCAACCGGCGCCGCCCGGGGTCGATGGCGATGGCACGCCACCCGATGCGCAGCTCGATGCCCTTGACGCGAGTGAAGTACGCCTCGTCGCGCAGTGCGCCGTCGGCGGTGCGCCGCAGGGCGTCGGGGTTGTCCACGTCCCCGGAAAGCACGTACGGCATCCCGCAGGCGGCGTAGGAGAATTCTCCGCGCTCCTCCACCACCGTGACGCGCCAACCCGGAGCGATGCGACCCAGGCGGCTGGCGCACTTCAGTCCTGCCGCCGAGCCACCGACGATCACGACGTGCGGGGTGGATGCGCTCACGGCCATCCTAGTGCGCTATCTCGCCCCGCACCGACAGCGCGATGTGGTAGAAGACGGTGATCACCAGCGCCCCGACCGCATAGATCCCCAACGAGATAGCCATCTCTGGGAAGGTCGGCCAGTAGGGCGTGACGTGGCCCAGCGGCGACGGCACGAAGCCGGTCACCACCATTCCCAGGCCCTTGTCGATCCAGATGGAGGCAAACACCGCGAAGCAGGCGATCACCATCGTGCGCTCGTTGACCCGGGTGCGAGGGTTGAGCAACAGCGCCAGGGCCACCACCGAGAGCGCCACCGAGGTCCACATCCATGGCACGAGCGCCGTGTTGCCCTCCAACCCCAGGTAGAGGAACCTGAAGTGGGCGACGTGTTCGGGAATCGCCGAATAGAGTCCGGTGAACAGCTCCATGAGGATCAGAAAAACGTTGATCGACATGGCGTAGGTGACGATCACCGCCAGCCGCTGCAGCGGTTCCTTGCCCGGATCGAAGCGCGTCAGCCGGCGGATGAGCAAGGTCATGAGGATGAGCAACGCCGGACCGGCGGCAAACGCCGAGGCTAAAAAGCGCGGGGCCAGCACGGCGGTCATCCAGAACGGCCGCGCCGCCAGACCCGAGTACAGGAATGCCGTCACCGTGTGGATGCTGATCGCCCACGGAATCGACAGGATGATGATCGGCTTGATCCACTTCGGCGGCGCGATCCCCTTGCGCTCGGCGTCGAGAGTGACGTGGGAGATGAGCACGTTCAGCAGCAGGTACCCGACGAGCGAGATCATGTCCCAGAACATCAATGAGTTGGGTGTCGGGTGCAAGATCATGTTGATCGCCCGCATGGGCTGGCCCATGTCGACGAAGATGAACAGCATGCACATGATCACGGCGGCGATGGCGAGGAACTCGCCGAGGATCGTCATCTTGCCAAAGGCCTTGTAGTTGTGCAGGTAGTAGGGCAGCACGACCATCACCGCTGAGGCGGCGACCCCGACTAAGAAGGTGAACTGGGCGATGTAGAACCCCCAGGTGACGTCCCGCGAAAGGCCGGTGATGCCCAGCCCCACCGAGAACTGGCGCAGGTAGAAGAACGCGCCAACGGCGATGACCCCGGCCAGGAAGGCCAGCCATCCCCAGTAGCTGCGGTTGCCGATAAGAGCTTTCTCCAGCATGGGCACCTCACACCAGGTAGAAGATCTCGGGATGGGTCCCGAGACCGGGCCGGCGGCGGACGGCGAAGCGCGTGCGCAAAACCTCGCGAATCTCCGAGTGAGGATCAGCCAGATCGCCGAACATCATCGCCTTGGCCTCGCATGCCTCAACGCACGCCGGAGGCCTGTTTTGGTGGAGTCGCTCCTCGCAGAAGGTGCACTTCTCCACCACCCCGCGGGTGCGAGTCGGGAAATCGGGGGTCACCTCGGCGATGTGGGGGCGGGGATCCACCCAGTTGAACGAGCGCGAGCCGTAGGGACAGGCGGCGACGCAGTAGCGGCAGCCGATGCAGCGGTGCCAGTCCATCATGACGATGCCGTCGCCGCGCCGCCAGGTGGCCTGGGTCGGGCAGACACGCACGCACGGAGGCCGGTCGCAGTGGTTGCAGAACACCAGCATCTCGCTGGCGGTGAGCGTCTCGTCGAAGTACTCCGCTTCCTGCTCGGGGAACGCCTCCCTGAAGCTCTCCTTCCAGATCCACTTCACCTCGTGCCGGGGATTGGGCAGGGTGGGCACGTTGTGAACCACGTGGCACGCCTCGGCGCACCTGGTGCAGCCCTTTTTCTCCAGGCACTTGCGAGTGTCGATGAGCATCGCCCAGCGCGGGCCGCCGGCCGCCGAGGCCCCCTCCGCGGCGGAGGGGAGGGCATGGCTGGCGGCGACACCGAGTGCGCCCAGGCTGGCGTTCTTGAGAAAGCTCCTGCGCCCCTGGTTCATGACGAACTCTCCTTCGGCTCGACGTGACACTCCCAGCAGGAGGGGTCTACGGCAAGGTAGTTGTGGCAGGCGTCGCAGAACTCCTTCTTGTTGGAGTGGCAGTTCATGCACGTCTTGGTCAGGCTCATGGAGACGGTCATTCCGGTGGGGGTGACCGTGGTACGCGTTCCATCGCGCACCACCGCATCCCGCCACTGGTTCAACACGTCCATGTGCGCGGCGCGCATGGCAACGGCACTGTCGACGCACTGCTTCTCCTGGGTGGCGATCTTCACCTCCGGCCGTGGCGCCGAGGCCACCAAGGCGTTGTGCCAAACCGGCAGCAGGACGACCACGAGGAAGACCACGATCCCGGCGAGAATCTTGCTCCCGTCATACATCGGCGCTGTCCTCCCTCCCGGCCAGCGGCTGGCCGCGCAAATCGGTGGTGCGATCCTTCTCGCCGTCGACGACGAGGGCGTTGGCGACCAGTTCGTGAACGCCCGAGATGCCAACCTCCGGCGCCCAGTACTCGACCATCGTGGTCAGCGTCGCGCGATCGATGGCGCAGATGCACGACATGAGGTTGACGCCGTAACGGTCGCGCACGTACTGCACCGCGTTGGCGCGAGGGAAGCCGCCGCGCAGGCGGGCCTCCATGTTCTCGTCGTTGCCGAGGCCAGCGCCGCCGGCGCAGCAGAACGTCTGTTCGCGGATGGTGTTCTCGGGCATCTCGTGGAACGAGCGGCAGACCTTCCTGAGGATGTAGCGGGGCTCCTCGAACAGACCCAGAGCCCGAGCGGGGTTGCACGAGTCGTGGAAGGTGACCCGCCAGTGGTCGTTGCGCGAGGGATCCAGCCTCAACTTGCCGTGCCGGATGAGATCGGCGGTGAACTCGCAGATGTGAACCGTGCGGGTGGAGGCGGCGTTGTCAAACACCGTGCCGGTAGACGGGCTCCGCGGGACTTCGAGGAAGTCGGCCGGGCCGTTCATCGTATCCATGTACTGGTGCAGCACGCGCCACATGTGGCCGCACTCCCCCCCGAGGATCCACTTGACTCCCAGACGCTTGGCCTCGTGATAGATCTTGTAGTTGAGCTTCTTGATGGTCTCGTGGGAGGTGAACAGGCCGAAATTGCCCCCTTCCGAGGCGTACGCCGAAAGGGTGTAGTCCAGGCCCAACTGGTGGAACAGCAGCAGGTACCCCATGAAGGTGTAGATGCCGGGGTCGGCGAAGTAGTCGGCGGAAGGCACCACGAAGAGGACCTCCGCTCCCTTGCGGTTGATCGACGGCTCGACCCGGACACCCGTCACCTCCTCCAGCTCATCCATCAGGAACTCGATGTTGTCCTTGAAGGTGTGCGGCTGGATGCCGAGGTGGTTGCCGGTGCGATGGCAGTTGGCAATCGGCTCCACCGCCCAGTTGATGTTGATCCCCACCAGGTTGAGCAGCTCCCGGGCCATCATGGTGATCTCGGCAGTGTCGATACCGTACGGACAGAACACCGAGCAGCGCCGGCACTCGGTGCACTGGTAGAAGTAGTAAAACCACTCCTTGATGACGTCGAGCGTCAGCTCGCGCCCGCCTGCCAGCGAGCCGAGGATCTTGCCGGCGGTGGTGAAGTCCTTGCGGTACACCGAGCGCAGCAGCTCGGCTCGCAGCACCGGCATGTTCTTGGGATCGCCCGAGCCCAGGTAGAAATGACACTTGTCGGCGCACGCTCCGCAGCGCACGCAGACATCCATGAAGATCTTGAAGGAACGGTACTTGGAGAGCAGCTCCCGCATCCCTTCAAAGATGATTTCCTTCCAGTTGGCGGGCAGCTTCCAGTCCGCGTCGGTGGGCGACCACTCGCGCGGGTTGGGGTACCCCATGTAGCGCAGGTTCTTGGCGGCGCCGGGGTAGGACCACGATCCCCGCCGCGCCTCGAAATCCACCTGCGGTTCCATCCAGCTTCTCGCCGGCGGCTTGAAGTCAATCTGGAGCAGTTCGTCGCGGGTCTTTGCCGTCATCGCTCACTCCCGATCCAGCGGAATCCCCGCCGCCTTGATCTTGTCGTGGAACTCCTCCTCCCATTCGGCGTAGGTGTGCCCGACGACCGGAGGGTTCCATGGGTTGACGTGGCGGCGCGTCCGATTGGAGTTGGCGAGATTCCGCGTCGGTGAGAGGAACACGCCGGCCATGTGCGTCAGCTTGGAGAAGGGCAGATAGGCGAGCAGGGCGCATACCAGGAAAAGGTGGACGTAGAACGTAGCGCCGAGCCCCTCCGGCACGACAGGTGAGAAGCTGGCCAAGCCCACCGCCAGTTCCTTCACCCTCGTGATGTCGGTCTTCCACACGTAGCGCAGGAGCACTCCGCTGCCCGCCACCCCGAGCAGCAGGAACAGCGGAAAGTAATCCGCCGCCAGGGAGAAGTAGCGCAGCCGCGAGTCCACCAGCCGCCGGCCCAGCAGGTAGGCGAGCGCCGCCAGAATCGCCACGTCAGTGGCGTAGATCACCGGCAAGCCCACCTCGAAGAAGCCGTCAAGCCCTTGAATCCAGCCGATCACCACCGGCACCGGCTCGGTGAAAAACCGATAGTGGCGTACGAGAATGACCAGGAACGCCCAGTGAAATGCCAGCGCGCCCGCCCACAGATACTTTTCGGAACCGTACACCAGCCGCTTGTCCTCGGTCAGGTGCGCCTTGGTGTTGCGGAACAGGGAGCGAAACGTCAACACCTCCAGGGCCACGCGGGCCGCCGCACCGAGGCCGCTGGAAGGGTTGTCCAAGCGAGCGTGGC
This sequence comes from Acidobacteriota bacterium, assembly GCA_037444085.1. GTDB lineage: Bacteria > Acidobacteriota > Thermoanaerobaculia > Thermoanaerobaculales > Thermoanaerobaculaceae > CALEVZ01. The sequence continues at coordinate 9,352 of JBBINC010000004.1, forward strand.
GGATGAAGGGAAGCGACTTCTGCTGGCCGCAGGTGGTGGTGATCCGGAACGGCACCGGACTCCTCGCCCACTTGACCACCCGGGCGATGAGGCCTCCGACGAAGACGCCGACCGCCGCATAGGGCAGCCAGATCCCGAAGAGGCTTTCCAGCCCGGCCCCCTTGACACCGAGGAGGGCGAGCGCGACCAGCCCCCAGAAGATCACGAGGGACCAGATGAAGCTCATTCCTCTCTACCTCCCTTCCCATCGTCTTCTGCTGCGACGGCCTCCAGCATGCCGGCGCGGCGAAGCAAGGAGTACACTTCGGATCGCGCTTCGCGCGCCCGCAGCCGAAACACCTGTTCGCGGCATTCAACCAGCTCGTCAACCGCCTTGAGGGTGAGCTCGTCGATGCGCGCGTACAGGCTCAGTAGTTCTCCTGCGCGACCCGAGCCCTCCGCTCCCAGCTCATCGCTGATCGCGCGCTTGAGCAGTGGCACGAAAGCGACCGCGGCGGCTGGCGTGAGCTGCTGCACGGCACGCATGCGCACCAACGCGGCCACCGCCTGGCGCGCCTCATCGCCGGCGCTCCCGTCTAGCAGGCCATCGAACAGCACCGCCAACTCCCGGGCGAGCGTGGCGCCGATCGGGTTGCGGAAACGGTCCTTCTCACCGCGCAGAAAGGCCGCGCTCTCGGCAGGATAGGAGGCGATCACCAGGTCGAGCCAGCGATCGAGCAGGCTGGCGCGCCGCTCCTTCAGCCAGACCGACAGGGCGGTCACTGCAGGCGCCCCCCCACCAGCCGTCCGGCGATTCGCCCGGTGTGCACCTTCACCGCGACCCTCCTCCTCTGCCACGGCCCGGCCTCCAGGCCGTGCCGCGAGAACCCGATACCCCGCCCGCTGCGCCAGGACCTGCTGCCCCCGCCCCGTCCCGCGCCGGCGACGACGCGGGATCGGTCTGGGGACACGATCCCAGACCCTCCCTGGTCACGAGTTCAGACGCAGCCGGTCGGCTTCGGCAAGCCGGCGACCTTGCAGGCTCCCTTGGCAGGCCCCGAGGGGAACAGCTCGTAGATCTCCTTGAGCGTGAATCCGCTCTCCTTGCACAGCTTGCGGATCATCGGGGCAACCCCGAACTCGAGGAAGTACTTGCGCAGGTAGTGCACCACCTTCCAGTGGCTCTCGTTCATATCGTTGACGCCCTCGGTGGTCGCCAGCGCCCTCGCCACGTCTTCGTTCCACTGCTCGGGGTCCTGGATGAAGCCGTCCTCATCCACTTCGAGAGAGATGTTGCCGTGAGTGAAGATCGCCATGTCTTTTCCTCCCTACGCCTTCGCGTTCTCAACCAGGGGAGCCCCGGGGGCCCCCGCTATCTTCCGAACTCGAGTACCGGCACGCCACCGGCCGTGGCCTTCGTGTCCTCCTTCTCCAGGGAGCGCAGGAATTCGGGGGACGGGCGATGCCCCAGCTCCATGGCGGAGGCGGCCGCGCGCCGGGCCTGGTCGATGTGGCCCACGGCCAGCAGCCCCACCGCCAGATAGTAGTGGCCGGCCGGATGCCGTGGATCGATCTCCAGCACCTTGCGATAGCAGCGCACCACCCCCTCGCCGTCCCCCAGGTAGAGGTACGCCTGACCCATGTTGTAGTGGGCGAGCAGGCAGTCGTCACGCCGGGCGACCGCCTCCTGGTTCGCCTTCAAGCAGCCCGGGAAATCCCACTTCAGCAGCAGCGCGCCGCCGAGGTTCACCCACGCCTCCACCAGGCCGTCATCCAGCTCCAACGCCTTGCGGTACAGCTCCTCGGCTCGCCCCACCAGTCCCAGGTCGGTGTAGGCCAGCGCCAGATTGAAGTGTCCGACCGCGGAACCGGGATGGACGGTGACGTACTGCTGCCACTGCTCGATGCGCTTGCGTGGACTGCGCTCGTTCACTGCGTGACCTCCTCTCCCCCCGGGGGAAGTCCGTTCCCCAACTGCTGTTCCCACCGTGCGACATCGCCGGCGTGGGGTTCGATCCACGCCGGCGCCGTCGCCTGAAGCGTCGCCAGCACCTGCAGCAGGCCGGCTCGCATGCCGTCGTCGTCGAGATGCGCCACCAGCGCGCCGGCAAACGGACCCACCACGTCCGGAGCCGCCTGCGCCATCGCCTCCAGCGCCGGCACCACCGCCGCGCCGTTGGTCCCCGATTCGTCATTGAGCGCCCACAGGAAGCGCCGCACCAGCTCGCCTGCCTTCTCCGGCTGCTGGCTGGCAAGCACTCCCAGGGTGCGGGCGGCGCCGGCACGAAGCACCTGATCGGTCTCCCAGAGGCGTCCCAGGAGAGCGCGCAGCACCCCCGGCTCCTGTGCCGCCTGGCTGGCCAGGCCCTCGTACTCGCCCCTGCGCAGAGAGTCCATCACGTGCTCCCTCACGCTCATGCGGGTTGCGCCCCGCTGCCCGACGCGGCGAAACGCCGCGCCGCATCCGTCACTCCCTCCGCCCACTGGCGCAGCGAGAGAGCGTGCAGGTGCAGGTACGATGCCCACACCGATCCCCGCACGACGCCGTCTCGCCCCCCGCCAACGCCGGCGCCTCGCTCGAGCGCCACCACGGTGCGCGCAAAGTCGGCTCCCCCGCGTACCGCCGAGTAGTGGAATTCGTGCCCGCGCAGCACCGTTCCCACCGGCAGAAACGGGTTCTCGCCCTCCACCCGCCCCTCCACGTAGCCGTGCCCACTGGGGCGCTGCCCCTGCTCCACGTCGAGGTCTAAAACCCCCGACATGGCGAAGGTACGCTCTCCGACCCGCAGCGTGCGCGCCAGCAGCATCAGCCCGCCGCATTCGGCGTAGATGGGGACGCCCGATTCGGCGGCCCGACGTAGCGACGCCAGGAAAGTCCCGCTGAGTGCCAGGCGCTCGATGTGCACCTCAGGGAAACCGCCACCGATCACCACGCCGTCGACATCGGGCAGCGCTGCGTCGTGCAGGGGGGAGGCGAAGACCAGATCCGCCCCTGCCGCCGCCAGGGCTTCGAGGTTCTCCGGATAGTAGAAGGAGAAAGCCTCGTCCCTGAGCACCGCGACACGAACCGGCGCGCCGCGCCGTGGCAACGCTTGCTGGGAGAAGTCGACCTCGTTGGCGCCGCGGGCGATGGCCAGGATGCGGTCCACATCGACGTGCTGCGCGACCGCCTCGGCGGCACGCCGCACCGCTTCGTCCCGCTCCGGGCGCTCGGCCGCGGTGACCAGGCCGAGGTGGCGACCCGGGAGCAGATCGGCGTCTCCGGGGAGCCGGGGCATCGCACCCACCACTCCCACGCCAGCCGCCTCCTCGACGGCGCGGCGGATGAGCGCCTCCTGGCGGCCGGTGCCAACTCGGTTGAGCACCACCCCGGCCAGATCCACGACAGGATCGAAGACGCGGCATCCCAGCACCAGGGCGGCCACCGTCCTGGTCGCCTTGGTGGCATCCACCACCAGCACCACCGGCGAACCGAGGCGCGCCGCCAGGGTCGCCGTGGAGTGGGTCCCCTGCGCGTCCATACCGTCAAACAGACCGCGGTTCCCCTCGATGACCATGACATCGGCGGCCTGGGCCGGCGCCAGCGCGCGGCCAAGGCCGGAGGCAGTCATCAGGAAGGTGTCGAGGTTGCGGCCCGGGCATCCTGCCGCGACCCCAAGCCAGGCCGCGTCGATGTAGTCCGGCCCTTTCTTGAACGGAGCCACGCCCAGGCCCCGATCCGCCAACGCCCGCACGAGCCCGAGGGAGATCAGCGTCTTGCCGCTGTCACCCGCCAGGCCGGCGATCATCACGCGCGGGGTTGCAAGCCGCACCGTGGCTCCCGCATCCTCACACCAGGTCCAGGAAGCCGCAAGGACACTCCTCCGCGCACTTCTTGCACCCGTCGCAGACCTCCAGCTTCAACTTGTAGAAATCGCCCAGCCTGGTGTCGGAGATCTTGGTGAAGCAGTTGTTCTGGCAATACATCCAGCAGTTCTCGCAGGCGAAGCACTGGCCGCACGAGAAGCAGCGGGTCACCTCGTCCAGCGCCTGGTCCTGGGTGATACCCAGGTCGATCTCGTCCAGCGGCTTCGCCAGTCTCTCCTCAGGCGAGCGCACGGCGCGCACCGCCCTTGGCTTGTCGGGGTACCACGCCATCTTGATCCTCTCGGGCCCCACGGCGGGCTTTGCGGGCGGCGCATTCGGCTCCTGCCCGCGCAGCGCCGCCACGATCGCTTGGGCGGCCTTCCTCCCCTGGCCGATGGAAATCGTCGCCAGCCCGAGCCCGATATTGTCACCGCCGGTCCACACGCCGCCAACTCCGGTGCGACCCCACTCGTCGGAGGACAGCCAGCCCTTGCCCAGCTCGGCGCAGCCCAGCCGCGCCAGGTCCGGCTGCTGACTGACCGCCGTGATAATGGTGTCCACGGGGAGCTCGTAGACGTCACCGGCAATGGGCACCGGGCGCCGCCGTCCGGAGGAATCGGGCTCCCCCAGCTCCATGCGCTGCACCGTCATGGCACGCACCGTGCCGTCGTCGTTGCGCAGGATCTCCACCGGCGCCGCCAGGTACTCGATTCGGATGCCCTCCTCCAGCGCCTCCTCAATCTCGCGCTCGATGGCGGGCATCTCGGCCCTGGTACGCCGGTACAGAATGGTGACCTCCGCGCCCATGCGCTTGGATATGGCCGCCGAGTCCATGGTGACGCGCTTGGAGACCCGCGCCGCGTCGATGGCCGTGTCGCCACCGCCGATGACGACGACGTTGGGGCCCACCTCCACCCGCTTGCCAGCGTTGACGTGGTTGAGAAACTCCGTCCCCGTCCACAGCCCCGGCCCGTCCTCGCCAGGAACGCCCAGGCTCTTGCCCTGGTGGGCGCCGATGCCGACGAAGATGGCCTGATACTCCCGGCGGAGTTCTTCGAAGGTGATGTCCTTGCCGACCGTCACCCCGCAGCGGATCTCGACTCCCAGGTCCTGAATCTTCTTCACCTCCGCATCGATGATCTGGCGCGGCAGGCGGTACTGGGGGATGCCGTAGCGCAGCATTCCGCCCACCGCCGGGAGCGCCTCGAAGACGGTCACGGAGTAGCCGCGGCGCGCCAGTTGATAGGCACACGACAAACCCGCCGGGCCGGCCCCGATCACCGCGATCCGTTCGGCAAAGGGACCGCCCTCGTCGAGCCTGGGAAGGGGCAAATTCTGCTGAATGCCCCAGTCGCCGATCACCCGCTCAACCGCGTTGATAGCCACCGCGCCGTCCTTCTCCTTGCGATTGCAGCGACTCTCGCAGGGATGCGGACACACCCGCCCCATGACCGCCGGGAAGGGGTTCGTCTCGACCTCGAGGTACCACGCCTTGGTATACGACTCTTCGAGGCTCAAGCCGAGCTTCTCCCGCAGGGCGATGGTCGTCAGCCAGCCGCGGATGTCGTTGCCACTGGGGCAGTGGCCGGTGCATGGCGGTAGCTTCTCCTGCTGCACCGGACGCAGCGGCGAGAGCTGCCCGCCGGCGCCCTTGGAGGCAAACGCAAACGACGGCTTCTTGACGTCATCCTTCTTCTTCAGCAGACCCATGACGGCCCCCTCCCGTTCCTACCGGTGCGCCTCAGGCGTACGGATACATCCCCTTCTTGAACTGCTCCAGCTCATCGAGCAGGCGGTCGTGCTTCTCCTCGTCGATCAGCAGATACTCGAGGATGACCTTCTGCACCACCGAAAACGCCTTCTTCTTCAGCTCCTTCGCCAGCTCGACGGTCTCCCGCTCGAGGGCGATGTGCTCCTCGATCTTGTCCCAGATCTCCGCCAGCTCTTCGGGAGTCAGCGACACCGCCTGTTTGGTGAGGGTGTCGATGAGGAACTGTTGCACCCGGTGGTGCTGCCCGGAGTCGTTGCGGATGATCTCCAGCACCTGGCGCACCAGCGGGTTCTGCGTGCGGGACATGATCTCCGAGCACTGCTCGATGCTCCTACGCTCGATCGCCTGCCATCGCTCCAGCAGTTCGACCATAGCCGCCGAACGATTGGCTCCCTTCGCTTCGGACATGGGCACACCTCCGCTTTTCTTCTCGCGTTGGCTGCAGCTCAAGACCGGCAACGGCCGGTCTTGAGGATCGCAGCGACTTCCTCTATGACTCCGTCTGCGGCGGCAGAGTGATGTAGCTCCCACCGACGTAGCTGTACGTGCACTTTCCCGAGTCGATGAGCTGGCGGATGGCGAGCTTGCAGAGCTGCTTGTCGCAGCGTTCCTCGCCGAACTGCTCGATCATCGCCTTGGTGAGGTCCATCGCCTTGAGGTTCTTCTTGCCGTACGTCGACTTGACCAAGTCGAACATCGCGGCGGTGACTTCGTCCACACTCACGGCATCGGCCATGGCGCGCCTCCCGGCATTCAGTGCTTCAGCTGCGCCGAGCGCTTGTACGTCTCGCCGGCGTGCGTAAAGTCATCGATGTGGTACTTGGTGAACGGCAGGCCGGTAAGCTTGAAAAAGCGCGGCCAGCCGATGCGCTCCACCCATTCGGACATGCGCTCGTACTTGCGCGCGTTGGCGGCGTAGACCTCCACCAGGTGCTTGACGGCCTCGACCGTCTCCGGCCAGCGCGGCGGGGTGTTTGGCAGGAACGGGATCACCAGCTTGGAGAACTTGGGCTCCGTACGGGCGTTGGACACCTTGCCCCCCACCCAGATGGAGAGGCCGTCGGTCTTGGCGTTGTTGATCTTCACCGCCGGACAGACGGTGAAGCAGTTGCCGCAGTACATGCAGAGGTGCTCCTCGATGTGGATCGACTGCGCGCCGTTCACCGTTGCCGGCCGGATCGCACCGGTCGGGCACGAGGCGATCAGCGTCGGCAGCTCGCACATCTTCGGCAAATTGACGTGATCGACGTCCGGTACGCGCGTGTGCACACCCAGGATGGCGATGTCGGAGCAGTGCACCGCGCCGCACATGTTGAGGCAGCAGGCGAAGGCGATGCGCAGCTTGGCGGGCAGATGCATGTTGACGAAGTGCGGGTACAGCTCGTCCATCAGCGACTTGACCACGCCCGAGGCGTCGGTGGCGGCGGAGTGGCAGTGCACCCAACCCTGGGTGTGGACGATGGCCGAGATGGCGTTCCCCGTGCCCCCGACCGGATAGCCGAGCGCGTGCAGCTCCTGGATGAGCGCGTCGATCTTGCTCTCGTCGGTGAGCAGGAACTCGACGTTGTTGCGGCTGGTAAAGCGCAGGTGGCCGCCGCAGTACTTGTCGGCCAGGTCGGCGAACAGACGGATCGATTTGACGTTGAGAATGCGGGGTGTGGCGGCTCGCACCGAGTACAGCTTGTCGCCAGACTCGGCGACGTGCACCAGCACGCCGGGACGTGGGTTTTCGTGGTACAGCCACTTGCCGTAGTTCTTCTTGATGACCGGCGGCAAGAACTGCTCGTAGTGGGGAGGCCCGATGTCGGTCTTGCGGGGACTGGCTGACATACGCTGTTCTCCTTCTTTGGCTCTCGACGTCTCAAGCCTGCTTCTCGTGCAGCTCTTCGCCGAAGAAGATGTACGGGTTGGTGCGCGGGTAAGCGATCATCTCCGGGACCGGCTCCAGGCCGATCTGCTCCAGGAAGTTCCCGAGGCCAACACGCTGGATGAACTCGCCCACGCGCTCGCGGTTCTTGCCGTGCTCGCCCCACAGATCCCAGATCGCGTTGATAAGTTCCTTGATGTCCTCGTAGGGAGGCTCCATCTCGATGAACGGCACGAACACGCTGGACAGCAACGCTCCGCCCATGATCGGCGCCTTGGAGCCGATCAGGATTGTGCAGCCGCGCTCCTTGCCGGGGCGCAGCGCCTTGGGCATGACGTTGATGCAGTGCATGCACTTGACGCACTCGCCGTTGTCGATGGCGAGGTTGTTGCCGTCCCAGCTCATGCACTGGGTGGGGCAGCGCTCGCACACGTCTTTCTGGATGTCGATGCGGCCGCTGGCCGCGTACTGCCGCACCTGGTCGGCGTCCATCTGGATCTCGTCCTTCCAGGTACCGATGAACGACATGTCGGCGCGCGCCACCGAGGCGACGCAGTCGTTGGGGCACCCTGCGAACTTGAGCTTGTACTTGTACGGGAACGCCGGACGGTGCAGCTCGTCCTGGTAGGTCTGGGTGAAGTCGTAGACCGCCGCCAGGGTGTCGTAGCAGGCCCACTCGCAGCGCGCCGGACCGCAACACGCGGACGGGGTGCGCATGTCCGAGCCTGAACCACCGAGGTCGAAGCCGATGTTGGTCAACTCGCTGAAGATCGGCTCGAGCTGGTCGGTGGTGGTGCCCAGCAGGATGATGTCGCCGGTGGAGCCGTGCATATTGGTGATGCCAGAACCCCGCGCCTCCCAGATGTCCGCGATCTTGCGCAGCGCATCTGAGGTGTAAAACCACCCCGCTGGCTGATTGACGCGCATGGTGTGGAAGTGCGCGATGTTGGGGAACTCCTCGGGAAGGTCAGAGTAGCGGCCGATGACGCCGCCGCCGTACCCCATCACGCCGACGATGCCGCCGTGCTTCCAGTGGCCAAGGTGCTCCTCGTAGGACCGCTCGAGCTGGCCGAGCAGATCCTGGATGACAGGCGTCTCGGCGCTCTTCTTGAGCTCCGTCACGAAGCTCGGCCAGGGCCCCTTCTCGAGCTCGTCGAGTAGCGGCGTTTCTCTCTTCTTTTCGCTCATGGCAGCTCCTTTCCCGGTATTGAAACAGACCTGGACTTTGGCTCCTTGGTTTTCATCTCGCCATCCACTGCGGCGGCCGTCAGCGACGAGGTCTGCGATGCGGCTGGCCGGACCCTCGCGCCGGGCGGCCGGCCAGCGGGGCATGCCTGGCGTGCAGCCCTGGAGACTCCATCACTGGCCGTCTGCCACCCCCCCGCTGCAGGTCGTATGCCTGCCCAACTCACTCCCTCGCAGCCTCGCTGGGGTGCGCCCATCGCACGTCTCCCGGCGCACCCTGCGCCACAACCCGGTGCAAGCGTTATGCCATCGACCTTGGCGCCCGCTCGATCGGGGCAAAACCCGCTTCCGGAGCGGGCTTCAGCCGCCTCGTGAGGCGAGAGACCCAAGCATACAGCTCCGCTGTTACCTGGGAGTGACAGCGGCCCCCAACCCGCTCAGCTGGACCGATTTCAAAGTAGCGTCGTGGCTTGTCGCCATGTCAACGGCTGCATCACGTCTCGTTGAGGTAACGGTGGCGTAACCGGGAGGCCGGCGCCGGGCGCCGGGGTTCTCACTGGCCGGGGAAAAAGGTGTAGCTCGCCCAGGTGAGCACGGCGAGCAGCAAGAGTCCCAGGACGATGCTCCAGGTGATGAGCTACTTCTCGGAGGGCAGGAGCGGTTCGCGCTGCATGCGCTGCAGCTCATCGGCGAGACGGGGTTGGCGCTCGATGTCCATGCTCCCCTCCTATCCACCCACGACGGGGGGTTTGACTCCGTGAAAGAAGATCCAGGAGATCAACAAGCCTACCCAGATGATGAAACCGAACAGGCAGATGGCGTAGATCGCGGCGAGTCGGCCGATGCCCTCCTTTCAGAGTTTGCGGAAGTTCGATACCACCCCGATGGTGAAGAAGGTCATCGCGAAGAACAGTTGGCGAAAGACGTTGGCCTCCCCCGCGGCCACCTTGGCGGTGGCCACCAGGTGGGGGAAGACCAGGCAGAGGGTCAGGGTAGCGGCGAAGGTGCCCACGTACCCGAGCACGAATTTGGGAAAGCGCTCCCAGATCTCGCCGACTCTCACCTTCTCCCCGGGTTTTCGCTCGATCACCGTGCACCACAGGATGGCGAGGATAAAGGCCCACACCCCGATGAACATGTCGATGAACACCTTCACCGTGGTGGTGGCCATGAGGATCCACCCCTCCTTCCATTCCACCCCCAACTCGGCAAGCGCCTTGGCCCGCACCAGCGAGTCGGTGATCGCCCCGGAGGCGACGGCAGCGCCATCGGTCTTCACCGCCAATCCCATCCAGGCGCCCGCCACCATCGGTTCCTTGTACAGGAACACCTGCGCCGCGAACGGCAGGAGGACCAGCTCCACCACCGAGAAGACCACCACCAGGGACGACACCATGATCGGGACGACGGGCCGCGCGCGGATGGCGCCGCCGGTGGCAATCGCCGCCGATACCCCACAGATTGAAATCCCGGAAGCCAGCGGCGCGGCCCACTCGCGGCTGAACCCGAAGTACTTCCTGGCCACCAGATAGACCACCGCCCAGTAGATCAGCTAGGCCTCGACGATGGCGCAAAGGCCGCGGAAAATGACGGCGGAAGCGAGACTTAGAGCCTCAACCGCCTTCACGCCCAGGCCAGCACCCATGATGACGATGGCCGTCTTGATGTACAGCTCCGGCTTGGTGGCCTCCGCAATTCTCGTCGCCGTCTTGGGCAGGAAGTCCCCGACCACCAACCCGGCAAGCAAGGCGAGGATGTAGCCGGCCTCCCCGGTGAGGTTTAGCGACCAGGAAATGCCGAGATGCTCCAGCTTGTCCGGGGTGGCGGCCACATGGGCGAAATGCCCGGCCACCCAGCACGCGTAAGAGGCGGCAAAGATCACCACAAAGCCCAGCGCGAAGCGACGCACGTTGGCTGCCAGGCCCTTCGCCGCCAACGACATGACAACCAGGAGGAAAAGAAATGTCAGGAGCAGCGAGCCCACGCCCCTGACCCCGGCGTAGCCCCTGGAGACCGGCTCAACGATCTGGCTGAACGTCGTCCAGACGTTGGTCTTGGCCGCCCAGCCGAGGAGGTCGGCGCCGCCGAGCAGGCCCATGAACAAGGCGAAGATGAAGAGGCCCAGCCACAGCGACACTCAGTCGTCGCTTTTCAGCAACGACCGCGAGGATGCCATTGCAGGACTCCCTTTCACAGCGCGCCCTGCCGAAGCTCGACCGCGTTGAGCCGCGACCGGCTCAGGTCGGGGCACGCTGGCGATGACTCAGATCCTTACACCTCCTCATCCAAGGAGTCGGGCACATTTCGGCCCCGCCTCCTGCTCCTAATGGAACTCCCACTCCAGGAAGCCCTCGGGGACTCCCTCGGTGGCGTTGACGATCAGCTCCACCAGGCCTCCGTACAACAGATTCGACCTCTCGAACACGTTGTGGGCGCGGAACAGGTCGCGGAACTGGCCCTTGCAGTTCGAGCAAGGGGCGCAAAGGTACTTGGGGATGGACGGGTCCAGCTCCCCTGCGAAGGCGTCGAGGATCTGCTTGAGCTTGAGCCGACCGGCGACCAGGTACTTCCACGAGCCGAAGTTGTTGGGGTTCATGATCGCGAACCCGGACCCGCCGCCGCAGCAGTAGTTCTCCACCCCGTGCGGCACCATCTCGCGGAACCGCGGCGCGATCTTCTGCAGGATGCGCCGCTGCGGCATGACGATCCCCATGGCTCGCACCATGTTGCACGGATCGTGCAGGGTCACCGGGAAGTCGTTGCGCTCCGGAAGCAGCTTCAGCCGCCCGGACATCACCACGTCCTCCATGAGCGTCAAACAGCTCTCGCGGGGAACGTTGTACTCCTGGGAGAAGATGCGGTCGGCGATGACGGTCAGCGCCTTGTGGGCGTGGCCGCACTCGCCGATGACGATCTTCTTCACGCCCAGCTTCTTGGCGATCTCAGCGTGCTTCAAGGCGACGCGCGCCAACTGGAAGTCGTCGTACCACAGGCCGTAGTTGACCGCGTCGTAGCCGGCGATATCGGAGGACAGCGTCCACGATACCCCGGCCATCTCGAGCATCACCGCGAAGGCGCCTGGGTTTTCCGGCCACGACAGGATCTCGCCGGCGTTGTGGATGAGGAGCACGTCGGCACCAACCTTGTCCCACGGTGTCTCGATTCTGAATCCGACCTTCTCGGTCATCTCCGCGTCGATGAACTCGACGTTATCCTTCGCCACCGCCGGCGGCATGCCGGTGGAGGAGCCCACCTTGAGCTGCTGCGCCGACCCGGTGCGGTGGCATTCCTGCGCCGCGATGCCCAGTTCCTGGGAGAACAGCTTGCGCAGCTCGTGCGAGATGAGTCCGTTGTCGACGCCGATGGGGCACGCCTGGGTACAGCGGCGGCACAAGGTGCAGCGGTGCGCCAGCTCGACCAGACGCGACACCGTGCTCCAGTTCAGTTCTACAGCGCCGGTGAGCGCCGCCTTGAGCGGGTTGCCGCCTTTGCCGTGGCGGGCCGCCAGGCGCCGGAGCACGTCGGCCCGGTAGGAGGGCCGATACACTTCGTTGCGACCCGAGCCCACGAAGATTGGGCAGGCATCAGCGCAGGTCTGGCAGTGGGTGCAGTGCTCCAGCGACAGCGTGAGTGGCTGCAGGAAGGTCCAGTTGTTCTCCTTGCTCAGCAGCTTCTTCAGGCCGGAAACGAAGCCCTCGAGGAGCTTCTTCTCCTCCTCGGGCGACTCCGGCCGCTTCAGGCTGAGCGCCGAAACCCCGTCCAGCGACGCCTCCACCTGTCCCCGCCGCTCCGCCGAGAGTTCCTTCCAGAGCTTGGCGGGATCGTCCTCGTCGTAGGGCGGCGGCAGGGGCGCCAGTTCCTGCAAACGTACCGGCGAGAGCACCTCGGCAGTCTTGCCGATGTCCTTGACCTTGATGGGATTGACTCGTGACTGGGCCATCTCCTTCTATTCCCCCCCTTCCTGGGCAACGTCCACCCAGGTCTTCTTCCCGTCGCCGCGAATGTGGGGCGCCGCCCACGAGACGGGAAGCATCAACAGCTTCTGTGCCTTCTTCTCGATTCCTGTGCCGGGCAGGTTGGGCAGATCCTCCCAGCGTACCCTGTGCCAGGTGAAGTACTTCGTGAACATGTGAGCCATGTGACTCCACGGCATGTAGATCAGAAACAGCCCGAGGATCCCAACCTGCGCCGCGAACCACCCCGACCCCGGGGAAATCGCCTCGCCCCGCGCCAGTCCCGCGAGGAAATTGCCCGCCTGCAAGTACGAGCGGTCGAAAGTCAGGAAGCTCCCCCACGACACCGCGAACAGCAGGAGAAACAGCCAGAGGTGCACGAGATCGGCTGGCGACGAGCTGCGCCGCAACTCGGCCTGACCCAGCCGGCGGAGCAACAGCAGCAGGGTTCCGATCGTCCCCAGCGCCAGGCCCGCGGCGCCCCAGAACGACATCAGGGTGCCGCCAGCGAGGAAGGCCAGAGGCTCAAATCCCACCGCCACCGCCATCCCGCCGGCAATCAGAGCCGCGCCCAGGGCGAAGAGAAGGTACAGACCGTAGTGGAAGAGCAGGGACGGCAACCACAGGCCGGGATTGTGCTCGCGTACCTGCTTGAGGGTCAGGACCTCTTCCAGAATGACCTTGACCTCTCCGAAGCGGGAACTCTCCCGCGGCTTGGTCCACCAGTCCACCTCCTCGAAGTAGGAGCCGCCGTACGCGGCCTTCCCCTTCTCGGAAGCTACCGGGTAAAGCTCCCAGCGGAGATGCATGGGCATGGTTGCGTACTTGATGGCCTTGTAGGCGCATCCGAGGACGAAGCCGGCCAGCGTCAGATACGCCCAGACGTGCAGGAATCCCATCGAACCCCTCCTCCCTGTCGAGGGCGTGCGGCCCCCAGACACCGCCTCACTCCATGAAAGATGCGTGCCAACCCGGCTGATCCCCCCGGTGAGGAACTGAAGCCCGGAATGAAAGCGCGGCCTCTGCCAAACGGTCGCGTCCCCCTTCCCACCTCCACCAACGGCACAGGACGCACCGCCCCACGGGAAAACCATACACCATGACGCGGCCATCGCAAAGAGGGCTCCTCCTGCGCACTCGTGTGATCGCTCGTCCAGAAGCCCCCCCGCGCCGCTTCGCGCGGTGCGCCGTCCAACACACACGGCCCGTTCGGTAGCATCCTTGGGACGAGGCGAAGGCAGGGAACTCCCGGGGAGGTTCCGCCCGAATCCACCCCTGCCCCGCCACAGACGAAACCGCCGATGGGGTCACGATCCTGCCGGTGGCATCCCACACTGTCCTGCCGGACACCGTCCGCCCGCCACGTGCGCCGCCACCTCCTCCCCATACGCCGCCAGAGCGCTGGACACCACGCCGGCGGTGCCGCGCCCCAGCGCGCAGCGGGCGGTGGCACCTACGTGCGCCGCGGTCTCGCGGATCGTCGCCAGCGTGTAGTCGTCGCCCCCGCCTTCGGCCACTCGCGCCCAGAGGTCACGCAGCGCCCGCACGCCGGTCCTTCCCGGGGCGCATGCGCCGCAGGCCTCGCGCGCCAGCGTCTCCAGGATGCCGGCGAGCAGCCTCGCCACACAGGTCGCCTCGTCAAGCACGAGGAGCGAACCCCGCGACGCCACGCTCGTGCCAGCTTCCGTGCCGGCCTCGAAGACGCCGGTCAGACCGCCGCTCAGAACTCCTTTCACGCGCGCGGTGACGCCGGCGCCGCGCCGCCGCACCAGGGCCAGCACGTGGTCCAGCGTGGCGGCGGTCGGCACTTCCAGCACCGCCGGAGCGACGGCGCGTCCCGTGACTGTCACCAGTCGCTTCGCAGCGAGCGCCTCCAGTCCGCCCGCATCCGACACCGCCAGCTCCAGCACGCCGCACAGCCTGGCCGCCGATTCGGGATCGATGATGGACGCCCGCGGCAGACCGGCAGCCATGGATCTCGAGACGGGTTTGAGAGGTCCGCCGGCCAGGACCAGACGTCTCAGCGCCGCCCCATCGGCGGCAACGAGCTGCCGCGGTGTCGGAATCACCCTGAGATCGAACGAGAACTCCGTACCCAAGACGGCCGACCCGACCAGTCCCCGCCGCCTCGCCAGGGCGACCGCGAGCTCCATCTGCTCCACGACATGAATGGCGCCGGCCGGCGGCATCACGATGCCCCTGCTGGCGCCGCTCAGCAGGCCCGCCAGGAGCACTCCCTCGACGACCGCGAAGGGATCACCACCCAGAAGCAGCGTATCCGCCGGCAGGTGCGCATCCGCCGAAACGCACGGGCAGAGTACAACCGCTCCCCCGGCCTGGGAATCGGCGGCGAGCTGGCGGGCGAGCAGGCCTCCCTCCCCGCCCCGGGCGCGCAGGCCGCAGGATTCCAGAGTGCGCCGTGCCCACGCCCGCCCGTCGGCGGCGGTGAGGACTCGCTCCAGCGCGCTGAATCCGCCGCTGCCGATGTACTCCTCCAGCGAGCAGGGATCGACGAACCCACACCGGCGCAGGACGCCGGGTGCGCCGCCGGCCGGCTCTTGTGGCCAGGCCGCGTCAGCTACCGCCGAAGCTGAATCCAGGTGGAGTGCCGCGACGAGATCTGCGGCACGGCCCTCATCCACACCTCGCAACCTCCACCCAGCTGGGCAGGCGGTGATCGTCACGGCTCCCACGTCCTCGCCGCGGCAGCCCACCCGGACCACTCGCACAGTACGGTCCAGCCCTCGCTCGGCCAGGCTGCGCGAGACGACTTCCGCAACGCGGTCAGCCGCGTCGCGCGAGCAGGCGCTGCCGTTACACACCAGCAATTCGCGCACCACCCCCCCCGGAACTGGCCGCGCACGGCTCCCCATGCGCTCGCCCAGCCGTGCCCGGATCTGTGCCAGTTCCTCCCGGCGCCACGCGGCGGCGGGCACCCCCCGCAGCGGCGGGCGATGCGGTCGACCGGTCCGAGCGTTGCTCCCCGTCGCGAGTTGGCGGGCCGAGTCGGGCGTCAGGTGCTCGCACCGCACCGACCCGAGTTCGGCCGCAGGTGCGCCCCAACAGGCGCCCAGGCAGGGGACGATCTGCACCGCCCCGCCACCGGCCGGGCCGAGCGCGCCCACGGCCTCGAAGACCCCCAAGCCGTGGGATGCCAGGCACGCCGCTCCGCCGCACAGGCGCAGGACTCCCCCGGGTCGCGGCGACGCGGACAGCTCCCCCTCGAAACTCACCACCTCCTGGACGGCGACCGGGGGCAGGGCCAGCCGCCGTGCCACCACTTCCTGCACCGCTGGCGTGACGCAGCCGAGGAGTTCCTGCAAGCGCGCGAGCATCGCCACCAGCGCACCGTCGCCCTGGCCCACATCATTCAACACCTCGTCGGTGACGGCGAGGTCGCCCTCGGACGCGTAGATGGCGCCTCCCTCCTGGCCCTCGTCCGGCGCGAACCCCGCCTCCCCAAACCGGTCCGCGCTGCTCACTTGGATCTCCGCACATCGACCAGACGCGCCTCCCCGTCCACTGCCAGGAAGGCCCCCAGCCCCTCGGCGTTGGACTGCCAGACGACCACCGCGCTGCCCGGCCGCACCGTGCGGTCGGCCCGCACCACCATCATCTCCTCTCCGGTTCCCGTGGTCAGGTGCGCCCGGCCTCCGGGAGCGAGGCCGAGAGAGGCGATGTCCTCGGGAGCGAGCCGCACGGCGACGATCGGCGCCAGCTCACGCAGCAAGGCGCTGTACCGCGTCACCGACCCGGAGTGCAGCAGTTGCGGTGAGACGTCGAGCAACGTGCCGCGCCAGGTTCGCGGAGGAGGAGGCGGCGCCGGCGGGACGAGCACGGGTGCGTCTCCGACTGGAAGGCCGCCGCTGAAGATCCCCGACAGAATCCTCTCGACCTCCCCCCGATCGGGCAGCGGCGTTCCGAGGCGACGGCCCAGCTCGCGGAAGATCTCGCCATCCCCCGCCACCCCGGCGGGCGCTTGCACCGCGGCGTGCAGCCGCCTGCGCACCCCATCGCCGCCCACCACGCTGCCCTCCCGTTCGGCCAGGATCGCCGTGGGCAGAACGACGTCGGCGGCGCGCGTGGTCTTCGTCAGAAAGGCATCCTGAACCACGACGAATCCGGCATTCTCCAGTCCGTCTCGGCGGTGCGTGGCGCGCGGCCACCCGCCCAGTGGATCATGCCCCACCAGATAGAGGAAGCCGACCTTTCCCTCCCCGGCCTTCGACATGGCCTCGACGGGCTCCCATCCAGGCGCACTCGCCCGGCGATAGGCCGGCAGGAAGCGGGGGTGCAGGCCCACGTCGAGACACCCTTGCAGATTCGACTTCTCCCCCAGAACCAGCACGCCGCATCCGGGCGCACCGTGCCGCCCGAGAAGCACGATCAGTGCCGCCGCCGCCCGCGCGACGGCGGCCTCGTCGCCGGGCACGCCCAGTCCCGATGGCAGGGCGATCACCACTCTGCGAGCCCGCGCCAGCAACCGGGCCAGGGCCCCGACACCCTGCCGGCCGATGCCGCTGAGGCCTTGCACGACCTCATCGTCCCAGGCCGCCACCGCCGCCGCGAACGCCTGGAGATCCGGGTTGCTCGTCGCGTTTCGCGCCCTCGACCCCGAGGAAGTGAGGAGATGGCGGCACACCCCGTACAAGAGCGCCTCCTCTCCCAGCGGTCGTACCGCCAGGAAATCCGTGACGTGCCGTTCCAGCCCTCCCGACAGCGCGTGCGCCAGGACCACCCGTTGGCCGCGCCGCCGCATGCCGGCGAGCAACGTCGTCTTCACCAGCGGGTGGGTGCGGGTCGGGTCCGCCCGCAGCACCAGCACCGCGTCGGCCATCGCCAGGTCCTCGAAGTCGGCGGTGGAGCGCGCCGTGCCGAGCACCGGCCACAGCCCTTCCACCAGTGCTCGCGCCCCCGCCGCCAGGCCGATGCCGACGTGCGGCGAGCCCATCCCGCGGCGCAGCAGGTCCTGCAGCAGATACGCGTCCTCGCAGGTCAGCCGCGGCGTGCCGAAAGCCACCCGCGCTCGCCCCTGAGCGGACGCCGCGCGCGCTCCATCCGTCACGGCCCGCAGCGCCTCCTCCCAGGTGACGGGGGACAGCCGTCCCTCGCGCCGCACAAGGGGGGTCGTCACCCGTTCGGGCGAAACCAGCACATCGTGTCCGAACCTGCCCTTGCCGCACAGCAGGCCGCGATTTGGCGGCCGGTCGAGCCTGGCATCCGCCGCCACAACTCGCCCATCCCGAACCGTGACCTCCACCTGGCAACCACACGGGCAGAGCGAGCAGGTGGTAGTGACCGCGCCGGTACGCCAACGCGACACCGAGTCCAGGGGTGGCCGCACCAGCAACGCCCCCGCCGGGCACGCCGCGACGCACTGGCCACAGTACTCGCAGTCCAGGACCCGCCCGGCGAAGGTTGCGACACGAACGGCGTCGCCGATGCGCTCCAGACCCACAGCGGCGACGCCTTGCACCTCGTCGCACAGGCGGATGCACAAGGTGCACGTCACACAACGCTCGGGGTCGTGGACGATGAGCGGCGAGCGCACGCCAGGAGCAATCTCGGCGGTTCGGCGCGGCAGGCGCTCGCCTGGCACCCCGATGCGGTGCAGCAGGAACTCCAGCCTGCACCGGCCGGTTGCCGGGCAGATGGGGCAGTCCAGGCGATGCTCGGTGAGCAGCAGCGCCAGCTGTCTCCGGCGGGCATTGAGCACCTCGGTGGACGAGGTTTCCAGGACCATGCCTGGGACCACCTCGGTGTCGCAGGCCGGCAGAAGACCGCCAGCTCCGTCCCGCCGGCTCACCACGCACAGCCGACAGCCGCCGTAGGCCGTCACGCGCTGGTCGAAGCACAGGGTTGGCACCCAGATCCCCGTCCGGCGCAACAGCTCGAGCACCGTCTCGCCGGCGCGTGCGGCGAGGCTGCGGCCGTCGACCGTGACCGAGACCACCTCAGGCACCCGACCCCCCCGCCAGAGGCCGCCGCCTGCGCAGGAGATAGCGGGTGCGCGCGCGATTCCCCAGCGCCGCGAGTCCTGTGGCCGGCGTCTGCCAGGCTCTCCTCTCCCAATCGTCGTGGAGGAGAAAATCCAGCAGGTGCACGGACGGGGCGCCGCAGCCGGCCAGCGTGGTGCGGCAGCCGGCGCAGGTCGTCGCCCACACGACAGGCGACTCGCCCATCCGCCGGACGGCCATACGCCGCGCCAGCCCCTCATCCACCGCCGCGACCCCGCCGCCGCGGCCGCAACAGCGCGTCCTGCGGCCTGAGAACTCCACCTCACGCACCCTGGCCCCGGTCGCCTCCACCAGTTGGCGCACGGCGCGGTGTACTCCCGCGTCCCCGCGACTGCGACACGAGTCGTGTAGGGTCAGCTCGACCCCTTCCCGTTGCGCGGGCGGGGTCCAGACCCTCGCCAACACTTCCCACATGGTCGACAGGCGCAGGTCGGGGAGGTACTCGGTCAGGACCGCTGCGCAGCCCGGGCACGATACCACCACCTCCTCGGCTCCCGAGTCGGCGACCAGCCGGGCCAGTTCGCGCCTGTGGCGACCGAACTCCTCCTCCACTCCCAGCACCAGGAGCGGAGACCCGCAGCAATGCATCAACACCCCGAGACCGGGAAGCGCGGCGCGCAGCAAGTCGTAGGATGCGGCCACCTGGGCGGGGGCCGCGGCCGGCCAGGAGCACCCCGGAAAGAACAGCCTCCTGGTCTTGCCGCGGCCGGGCTCGCTCATGAGCAGCGTCGCTTTCGGTCGCACAGCGTCACGAAACGCCGCCAGCATGCCCCCATGACCTGGCAGCGGTGCCACCCCCTGGGCGACCGCCACGCGCCGGGCCTGCAGCATCAACGCCCCGGTCCCCAACGACTCCGGGCACACCTCGGCGCAGAGCCCACAAAGGGCGCAGGAGTAGACCATCTGCAGGTGGCCGCCGGGCTCGCTCTTGACCAGGCGCGCCAACTCCATGGGTGAGTTGCAGTACTGAGCAAGGTAGTCGCACTCATCGACGCAGGCTCGGCACGAGCACTGCAGGCACCTCTCCCCCTCGGCGCTCGCCTGCGCCTCGTCCAACGGCTGCGGCGCCGGAGCCAGCAGGTCGGGCGCCCGCACCCGCCGCTGCCGCTCTGCCTCGGACGTCTCGATACGCCATCGCAGGCGCCCGCTGCTTGCCGGGATCTCGCCCTCGCGGCAGGAGGCGGGCACCAGGTGCGCCGCAAGCAGCACGGCCGCCTGGCGGCCGTGCGCCATCGCGTCGACCACGGACACCGGGCCCAGCGCGGCCGTGCCGGCAACGAAGACGCCGTCGAGACGGCACGCCAGTGTTGCCGGCTCGACCAGCAGGATCCCATCCTCGCTCGCGGCAAGCCCGGTCGAAGCCGCCAGCCGCGCCGCGCCGGCAATCCCCCCGCAGAAGAGAACGGCGTCGCACTCGCGCCGCAACTCATGCAGCGCCACGTCCCGGCCCACGGTGAGACCGGTGCGAATCTCGATCCCCAGCGCCGGGATAATCGAAAGGTCTCGTTCCACCACCCGCCTGGGCAGCCGCCATGACGGGATCGCCCGCACCAGCCCCCCGCCGATGAACTGGCTCTCCTCCACGAGCACGACGTCGAAGCCGCGCCGGCGCAGATCGTGGGCGGCCATCAGTCCCGCGGGTCCCGAGCCGACGACGCCGACCCTTCTTCCCTTGCGGGGCTCGCGGGAGAGCAGATGCTCGGGTTCTCCGGGCTCCCACTCGGCGAGAAAGCGCTTGACGTCGCGGATCCTCACGGGCGCGTCATCGTCCAGCCGCTTACAGTGGAACTCACATGGGTGGGTGCAGATAAACCCCAGGATTCCGGGAAAAGGGAGCTTCTCGCGTACCTTCTGCAACGCCTCGCCGAAGCGCCCCTGGCGGGTCAGCCGCAGGTAGGCCGGCGCATCGACCCGCAGAGGACAGCGGGCGACACAGTTGGCAGGACCCTCACCGCGACAGCGCTCAAGAATCCTGGTCGTCAGTTCACCAAGGCGGCTCGCGGCACCGCCCTCGGCGCGGGCGTCCCAGGGAAGAAGCGCGCTCATGCCGTTCCCGCAACACTTCCTGACGCACGTTCGCCACAGCCGCCGCTTCGGTTACCCGAGTGTAACGGTCTCTCGTCCCGGTGCCGCCCGCACAGCTGCCGCTGCCGCGCGCCACTCAGCCTCCACCCCTGCCCGACGCGGCCGGCCCGGCGGCGCCGCCGCCCACTCTGCCAGCGGTGCAGTCCCACGTCGCTCCTCGGTCTCTCGACCATGCATGAAGTGTGCCGACCGGGCGGAGGTTGCCTGGCGGGGAGTCCTGGCGGCGCGGCCACGGCGGCGAGGGGCGATCCTGGGGCGACGCCGCCGCGGCGCCGCCAAGACCCTCAAGGAACGTTCTGCTCGTACTCCAGATATCTGCTTGGGTCGACAACCCCCGCCTCCTCGAAGGCCCGCCGCCGCAACCGGCACGCATCGCAACCGCCGCAGTGCACCCTCGCCGCGGGCGGGTCATAGCACGACAGCGTCAGGCCGAGGTCGAGACCCAGCGCGACTCCCAGCCGCACGATCCCGGCCTTGGAGAGGTGCAGAAGAGGAGCGTGAACGTGCAGGTCGCCCCCCGAGACCCCTGCTCTCGTGCCCAGCCGAAGAGCCTCGCTGAAGGCCCGCAGGAACTCGGGGCGGCAATCGGGATAGCCCGAATAGTCCTGCACATTGGCGCCGATCACCAGGTGAGAGGCGCCGGCCACCTCGGCAAACCCGGCAAGCAGCGCAAGCAGTAGGGCGTTGCGCGCCGGAACGTAGGTAATCGGGATCTCAGCTCCGATGCGGTCTCGATGCCGCGGCACGTCGATCGCGTCGGTCAGCGCCGACCCACCCAGGGCGCGCAGGTCCACGGCCACCAGTCGGTGATCGGCGATCCGCAGGATCTCCGCTACCTTCCTGGCCGAGTCCAACTCGGCCCGGTGGCGCTGGCCGTACTCGACGGACAGCGCCGACACGGCGTGTCCGGCCGTCACCGCCCAGGCCGCTGCAACAGCCGAATCCAGGCCCCCCGACAGCAGCACCACGGTGCGGGTCATGCCGCCGTCCCGGCCAGGCGGCGCGCCGCGTCCGCGGCCCGCTCCACCTCGCTCCAACTCACCTCCCGAAGCCCGACTCCCTGCCGGAAGGCGTCCACCCGCCGCCTCCCCCCCCGCAGTCTCGCCGCCAGGTAGCGATCGCCGGCCGCCGCACGGTTCACGGAGGCGACCAGATTGGCGCGTTCCTCCAGCAGGTTGCTGAGGATCACCTGATCGCACCCGGCGCCCAGGGCCGCCGTGGCTCGCTCGCTGACCCCGCCCCAATCCGCCAGAGCGCCCATTTCCAGGTCATCGGCGAGCACCAGACCGCAGGGCAAACCGCCCAGCCGCCCAACTATCGTGGCGGAAAGTGACGCCGGGGCGAACCCGTCACCCAGTTGGGGACACATGGCGTGCGCCACCATCACGGCACGCTGCGGCGCTGCCAGCGCCCGAAACACCCTCTCCTCCTCGCGGACGCCATCCCCCAGCGCCGGCAGCTCCCGGTGCGAATCCACCGCTCCGCTCCCGAGCCCGGGATAGTGCTTCAGACACCCGCGCACGCCGAAGCTCTCAAGCCCGGCGAGGAATGCTCCGGCGAACCAGGTCACGGTGGCGCCGTCACGCCCCCAGCATCGCCCCTCGCCGGCCAGCCATCCTTTGGGCCAGGCGACGTCGAGGACCGGCGCGAGGTCCAGGTTGATGCCGAAGTACGCGCAGGCGGCGCCGGCGGCCTCCCCGAGGGCCTGGCAGGCTTCCACTCCGGCGGCGGCGGCCTCGGCAGCGGATGGGAGCGGGCCGAGCAGGGCGCGCAGCCGATTCACCCGGCCGCCCTCCAGATCGATGGACACCGCGGGCGGCCCGGGGAGCGCACGCAGCTCTTCCACCAGCGCCTTGAGTTGCTCGCAGGAGGCGACGTTGCGCGCAAACAGCACGACGCCCCCAGGCGCCAGCTCCGCCAGGAGGCGCCGTTCGCCGTCCCCAAGCTCGGTTCCAGCCACACCGCAAGCGAGGAAATGGTTCACTCTTCCACCTCCTTTTTCAGGGCGGCGAGCACGTTGAGAGCATCCAAAGGAGTAAGGCCATCCAGGTTGATCCGCCGCAGGCGCTCGGCCACCACCTCTTCCGGCGGCGGGAACAGCGACATCTGGCGCGGCCCCTCCACCGGCCGAGCGGCGTCCAGGATCTTGAGCTCTTGCCGTTCCAGCTGCCGCAGCACCTGCTCGGCCCGCCGGCACACAGGCGCCGGCACCCCCGCCAGCCGAGCCACGTGGATGCCGTAGGAACGGTCCGCCGGACCGGGGACCACGCGGTGGAGAAAGATCACCTGCCCTTGCCACTCCTTCACCGCCAGCGACGCGTTCACCACGCGCTCCAGACGCTGCGCCAGGTCGGTGAGTTCGTGGTAATGGGTGGCAAAGAGAACGAGCGGCCGCCCGGCGCCCTCGGTCGGTGGATCGTGCAGGGCCTCGACCACGGCCCAGGCGAGTGACAGCCCGTCAAAGGTCGCGGTGCCCCTCCCCACCTCGTCGAGGATCACCAGCGACCTGCCACCGGCGTGGCGGACGATGTGCGCCACTTCGGTCATCTCCACCATGAACGTAGACTCGCCGCGGGCGATGTCGTCAGCCGCTCCGACGCGCGTGAAGACGCGATCGAGGTCTCCGATCTCCGCCTCCTCCGCCGCCACGAACGAGCCCGCCCTCGCCATGATCACCGCCAGCGCCACCTGCCGCAGGTAGGTGGATTTGCCACCCATGTTGGGCCCGGTGAGCAGAACGATCTGCCGGCGCCCGCCGTCCAGCTCCGCGTCGTTGGGGACGAAGGCTCGACGGTGCAGCTCTTCGATCACCGGGTGGCGCGACCCCAGGAGATGGATGCGAGTCTCCGGCACCAGGCGCGGTCGCACGTACCCTGCCTTGCGGGCGCGCTCGGCAAACGCGCCCAACACGTCCACCGCAGCCAGGGCGCGAGCCGAGCTGGCGAGGCGCAGGGCACAGCCCGCGCAGAACTCCACAAGCTCCCGAAACAGTGCGGCCTCACGCTCCTGCGCCCGCGCCTCGGCCGAGGCAATACGGCGTTCGATGTCCTCCAGCTCCGGCGTGGTGAAACGCTCACCGCTGGCCAGCGTCTGCCGCCGCACGTAGTCCGCCGGGACCTTGCCAAGATGCGCGTTGGGAACTTCCAGTGCATAGCCGAAGACGCGGTTGTACCTCACCCTGAGCGTGGGAATTCCGGCGCGCGCGCGCTCGCTCGCCTCGAGGTCAGCGAGCACCTCCTTGCCTCCCCTGGCCAGCGCGCGCGCTTCATCCAGCTCGGCATCCCGGCCGGCTCGGATGGTGCCGGGGCCGAACAGGGCAGGCGGCTCGCTGGCGAGTGTGCGATCGAGCTCCCCGACGAGGTCGGGAAGTGTGTCCACCTGTTCCCCCAGCGACGCCAGCAGCGCCGCCGGCGCGTCGCGCAGAAGAGCGCGAAGCGAGGGCAGCTCGGCGAGCGCCATGCGCAGGGCGGCCAGTTCACCTGGGCGTGCCTGGGCGAGACCGAGCCGGGCGGCGAGGCGCTCCAGGTCGCCGAGGCGACGCAGGGCGTCGCGCACCCCCCCCAACAGGGCCGGATCCTCCACCAGCGCTTGCACGGCGTCGTGGCGCGCCGCCGCGGCGCGGGCCTCGCCGAGCGGCCGCAGCAGCCACTCCCGCAGCAGGCGTGATCCCATGCTGGTCACCGCGACGTCCAGAACGCTGGCCAGCGACGCACGGCGTTCTCCGCTCGCATCCCTGATCAGCTCGAGATTGCGAACCGTGGCCGCGTCCAGCACGAGATCTCCCCCGGCCTGCCGCCGCGTGAACCCGCCAATATGCCGGGGCACAACCCCCTGAGTCTCATCCAGATAGGCCAGCAGCGCGCCGGCCGCGCCGGCCAGGGGATCGGCCGGGGAGAGCTCGAACGCCCGCAGGCTGGCGACTCCCAGCGCCCGGCGCAGCGCCTCGGCACCCCGCCCCGGCTCGAACCACGAAGCCGGACGCAGCGCCGGCACCGGCGGCGGCAGCTCCGCCGGCCACACCGCTTGAAGCTCGTCGCTGCCGGTCTCCAGAAGCACTTCGACGGGACGCAGCTGGGCGAGCAGTTCGCGGACCTCCCCGACACTCCCGACCGTGCCTCCCAGTTCGCCCGCCGACGCATCCAGATACGCCACCGCCAGCCCGCCGCGATGACGATGCACGGCCGCGACCCAGCGCCGCTCCCCGCTGCCCAGCAGCTCCGGCTCGGTGACCGTGCCAGGCGTCAACACTCGGACGATGTCCCGGCGTACCAGTCCCCCGGCGCCCTGGGGCTCCTCCACCTGCTCGGCCACCGCCACCTTCAGGCCAGCCTCGAGCAACTTGCGCGCGTAGGACGCAAGCGCGTGGTGGGGAACGCCGCACATGGGCGAGGTGACCTCGTCGTTGTGCCGGCGGCGGGTGAGCACGACGCCCAAGATCGGCGCGGCCGTCTCGGCGTCCTCGAAGAACAGCTCGTAGAAGTCACCGAGGCGGTACAGGAGCAGCGCATCAGCCACCCTGGCCTTGAGTTCGAGATACTGCTGCAGCATCGGCGTCTGCTTCATGACCGTGGAGATTGTACCCTTCGGCAACGCGTCTTGACGGCCGCGTCGCGGCGAATGACACTTTCTCACGTGCACATGGTGCTGGGACTCTCCGGGTGTGGACCGCGACTGGAGGTGGCGCTTCGCCGCGGCCCCGGCTCGGCCGATGCTGTCGTCGCCCTCTCCGGACCGACGCCTCGCTCGGACCTGGTGGTGGCCGCCGTCGACCTGCTCCTGCGCAGCGCCGGCCTCACGCCCGGCGAACTGCGCGCCGTCGTGGTCACCAGGGGACCCGGTTCGTTCACCGGCGTGCGCGTGGCGCTCGCGACGGCGCAGGGGATCGCCATGGGCTCACATATTCCCGCGCATGGCTTTTGCTCGCTTCTGGCGCAGGCTGCTCGCACCGACCTGACGGAGGTCCTGGCCGTGCAGCCGGCGCGGCGGGGCGAGGTCTACGCCCAGCCGTTCGAGCGGGTGGGTGGCGTCGTGCGTCCAAGCGCAGGCGCCACCGCTCGCCCCGTCGGCTGGTTGGCCGGCAGCTCGCTTTTCGTTGTGGCGCCGGCCGGACTCGATCTACCACCGGGAGTCCCGCTCGCTCCGGTCAGGTGCTCGACGGCCGAAGCGCTCCTGGAGCTTGCCGCCTCTCTGCCCGCCTGCGACGGGGCGACCCTGGCACCCATCTACGTTGACCCTCCTCCAGCCACGCCTCCAACACGGGAGTCCTGAGAATGGCGGCCCTCGCAAACGACCTCGAGTTACGTCCGGCGAGGGTCGAGGACGGCACCGCGGTGGCGGCGCTGGAGGCCGAGGTCTTCCCGGATCCCTGGCCCCGCCACCTCTTCCTTCAGGAGATCGGCCAGCCCCTCCGCTTCCAGCGTCTCATCGTCGACCGCAGCGGCCACCTTGCCGCCTACCTCTTCGCCGGCTGGCAGGTGGACGAACTGCACATTCTCAAGGTCGCCACCCACCCCTTCTACCGGCGTCAAGGGCTCGCCACGCTGCTGCTCGATCTCGCCCTCGAAGAGGCGCGGCGCCAGCGCGGCAGGGGGCTCATCCTTGAGGTCCGGCCTTCCAACCGCGGGGCCATCCTCCTGTACCGGCGGCTCGGCTACCACGTGCTGGGCCGCCGTTCGCGCTACTACTCCGACGGCGAGGATGCGACCGTGATGTTCCTCCCGGTGTCCGACGCTGAAGGCTCCGGTTAGGGGTATACTCTGGGCACAGAAAGGGGGGTCGTCTTCCCATGCCCCGGCTCGGGGAGATCCTGACGGCGAAGGGTGCCCTCAGCACCGAGCAGCTGCGCAGCGGACTGGAAGCGTGCCGCCGCCAGGGAGGCCGACTCGGCACCTGGCTGGTCCGGCTCGGCTTCATCAATGAGGCGCAACTGCTGGAGGCTCTATCGGAACAGAGCCGTTGCCCCGCCGCGCGCGCCTTGGAGCTGGCCACGGCGCCCAGTGAGGTGCGCGCGCTGCTGCCTGCAGCGTTCAGCCGGTGCCACCTGGTGGTCCCGTTCGGCCGCCGCGGCAAGCTCCTCGACGTCGCCACCGCCACTCCCAACGATGCCGGCCTCATCGAGGAGATCTCGGCCCTGACCGGCCTGGTCGTGCGCCCGCACGTCGCCACCGAGGCGGCGCTGACGGCGGCTCTCGCCATCCCGGCGGTGCGCCCACGCAGCGCCGACGCGCCGGCCCCGGGGGCGCCGCGCTCCCGACACCGCCGGTGGACGCAGTTCTGGCGGGTTGCCGCCACCCCGCAGGAAGCCTTTCAGGCCCTCGCCTTCCAACCTGCCCTGGCCGGCAGCCATGCCGCTGCCACCTTCCCTGAACTGGCGCCTCTCGCCGCCCAGGCGACCACGGCCCGGCGGAGCGCCCCGGATAGTCTCGAGGATTTGGCCGCAACTCTGGCTGAAGCCAGCGAGCGCGAGCAGGTGGCGAGCAGCCTCCTGGAATTCTTCGCGCCGCAGGTGGCCCGGTCGGCGCTGTTTGCACTGCACCAGGGCAAGGTCGTCGGCTGGGCACTGCGAGGCGGGGACGAGGAGGTGCAGCGGCGCTTCAACGCCATGACCCTGGCGCTGGACCGCCCATCGGTCTTTCTCAACCTCGCAGCCGGCGCCGAGGTGTACTGCGGTCCCGTTCTGCGCGGCAACGGCAACGACCTCCTTCTGCAAGCTCTCGGCCAGCCGGAGCCGCTGGGCGCGGTGATCGTTGCGCTGGTCGTACGCGGGAAGCCGGCAGGGTTTCTGTGGCTGGACAACGGCCCCGAAGGCGTCGCCGGTATCTCCATGCCCCTTGCCCGCGAGGCGGCGGCGCTGGCGGGCCTGGCCCTGGAGGTGCTGGTTTTGCGCAACAAGATCCGCGCCCAGCCGCGCTTGACAGCGGGCAGAGGTCGCTCTAGGGTGGCGCTCCCGAAGGACGGAGGGAGAGATGATCAAAGCTGATCTCGTGCGCAAGGTGATGGACGTTGTGGAAATCCCGCAGACAAAGGCGGGCGAAGCGGTGAACGCGATTTTCGATTCGATGCGGGATGCGCTGTCCAACGGCGAGCGCATCGAGCTGCGCGGGTTCGGCGTGTTTATCGTCAAGAACCGCAAGCGGGGCATTGGTCGCAACCCCAAGACCGGCGTCGAAGTGCCGATTCCCCCTGGTAAGACGATTCGATTCAAGCCCGGTAAGGCTCTCCGGGTCATCGACTAGGCGTCGCCGCTCCCGCGCGCCGCCCGGCGGACCGGCCGACTCTCTCTCTGGGGCTGCGCTGCGGGGTGGGCGCCGCAGGCCCCTGTCGTGTCGGGACATCCACAGCTGATCGAGTGGCTTCCAGGCGATGACATCCCCATCGAGGTCTACCGTCCCGTGCCGCCGCCCCCCCGCCGGCTCTGGCTGCACGCCGCCCTGTTCGTCGTCACCTGGCTATCCACGACGTTCGTGGGCGGTGTCACTTTCGCCCGCCTCCCCGAGGATTTCGTCAGCCCCGGGATCGCCAGCACCCTCCTCCACCCCGGCGTCGTGCTGCCCGGCCTGGAGTTCTCGATCCCCCTGATGATCATCCTGCTGGCGCACGAGATGGGGCACTACCTGGCCTGCCGGCGCCATCGCCTGGATGCAACGCTCCCGTACTTCCTGCCCCTGCCCATTCCGCTGGGAATCGGAACTCTCGGGGCGTTCATCCGCATCCGCACCCCCATCGCCAGCAAGCGCGAGCTGTTCGACGTCGGAGCGGCCGGTCCCATCGCCGGCTTTCTCATCACCTTGCCGTTCCTGGTGGCAGGCGTGGCGCTTTCGGACCCGGTCGCCAAGCTCCCCGACACCGGCTACATTCTCTTCGGCGATCCCCTGCTGTTCAAGGCGCTGAGCCACCTGCTCCACGCCGAAGTGGCTGCCGGCGGCGACATGTTCATCCACCCGACTGGCTTCGCGGCGTGGGTCGGCCTCCTGGTCACCGCCTTGAATCTCCTGCCCTTCGGGCAACTGGATGGCGGTCACGTCACGTACGCCATGTTCGGCGCATTGCACCGGCGCGCCGCGTGGCCTCTTCTGCTGGTGCTGGTCGCCCTCGGGTTCATGTGGACCGGATGGTGGATCTGGGCCGTGATTGCCCTGGTCATGGGGGTGCGCCACCCGAGAGTGCCCGACGAGCCCTATCCCCTCGATCCCGGGCGGGCGCGCCTGGGGTGGTTGTGTATCGCCATCTTCGCCCTTTGCTTCACGCCGCAGCCAATCACGATCGTGCCGTAGACTCCTCGCCGGGGCGATCCTCCCATACCAGTGTAACCGGGCCGGCGTTGACCAGCTCAACATCCATCATGGCACGGAAGACCCCGGTGGCGACCCGCACTCCCCGCCGGGAGAGCTGCTCGATCAACTGGCCGATCAGAGGTTCCGCGTCCTCCGGCGGCGCCGCGGCAAAAAAGTCCGGCCTCCTTCCCCGCCGGATCGAGCCTGCCAGGGTGAATTGCGACACCACAAGCACTTCCCCGCCGACCTCGGCGAGGCTCAGGTTCATCTTGCCGTCGGCATCCGAGAAGACCCGCAGCGTGGCGAGACGATGCGCCGCCCGCTCCACCTGCGCGGCGCCGTCTCCACGCTCGACCCCCACCAGCAAGAGCAGGCCCGGGCCTATGGCCCCCACCACACACCCCGCCACCGTGACCTGGGCTCGCGAAACGCGCTGCACCACGATTCTCATCGCCGGCCCTCCGCCTCCCCTCCCGCCGAGCCGCCGGCCTCGCCCGTGCCCCGCCGACGACGCAGGAACGAAGCCGCTTCGGCCAGCTCCGGGGCGCGCACGAGCGCCAGCGCACCCACGTAGACCGCCCCGGCGCCAGCCGCGATTCCCCCAAGGATGGCCAGGGACGGCAGCGAGGTGACGAGCATCGGCGGCGCCTGCCGCGCAAGCGCCCACGCCGCCGCGCCCGCCATCGCCGTCGCCGCCAGATGGCGTAGCAGTGCGGGCAGCACCTCTCCCGCGGCCGGAAGGCGCTGCTGCGAGCCGTTCAGTACAAGCAGCGTGAGGGCATTGGCTACCTGCCCCGCGACCGCCGCTCCGGCCACGCCCGCAACCCCGTACTGCGCGGTCCACACTGCGCCCAGCCAGGCGAACACACCGAGGTTCACCACCGCCCCCCACAACGGCGTGCGCGTATCCAGCCAGGCGAAGGACGCTCCCCCCAGAACCTTGACCAGCGCCAGGAACGGCATGCCGAGGGAGTAGATCAACAGCGCCGACGCCGTCATGGCCACCGCCTCCGCACCATACTTGCCTCCACCCAGCAACGCTCCAGCCAGGGGACGGGCCAACACCGCACTCAACGCCGCGGCCGGCAGCGTCACCAGCGAGAGCAGTCGCAGCGAAAACGCCAGCGTACGGCGCGCCGCCTCCGGGGAGCGCAGGCGCTCGGCGGAGAGCATCGGCAACACCGCCGTGGCCAGCTGCACCACCACCACTCCGTACACCAGTTCATTGATTCGAGATGCGTTATAGACGCACATCACGCCGCCGTCACCCACGCTTGCCGCAAAGCGCGTGGACAGCAGGATGGTGATCTGATAGATGCCCAGCGCCGGCACGCCCGGCAGCATCAGCCGGAGCACCCTCCGCACCAACGGGTGATGCAGTGCGCCTCTTCCGGGCAGGAGAGGCAGGCCGAGACGGCGACAAGCCCGCCACTGCATGGCCAGCTGCAGGAAACCCCCGGCCAACACCCCTCCCGCCAACCACTCGCTGCGCCCTCCGAACGACTCGGAGGCGGTCACGGCGCCGGCGACGATGGCCAGGTTGAGCGCCACCGGCGTCGCCGCCGGCAGCAGAAAGCGGCCTGCGCTGTTGAGCACCCCCTGCGCCAGCGCCGCCACCGAGATCAGCGCCAGGTAGGGGAACATGAGGCGTGTCAAGCGAACGGTGAGGGCGAACTTGGCAGGATCATCGGCAAACCGCGAGGCGAAGAGATGCACCAGTGCCGGCGCGGCGAGAATACCGCC
Organism: Acidobacteriota bacterium; assembly: GCA_037444085.1. Taxonomy (GTDB): domain Bacteria; phylum Acidobacteriota; class Thermoanaerobaculia; order Thermoanaerobaculales; family Thermoanaerobaculaceae; genus CALEVZ01. The sequence goes on from JBBINC010000004.1 coordinate 40,071, forward strand.
CAGCACGAGAACGGGAAGAACCAGGAGCAGCACAGACACCATCGCACCCACGAACTCGCGGGTGCGCTGCTCGTTCCCCTCTTCCCGCAGGCCGGCAAGAACCGGCACGAACGCTGCGTGCAGCGCGCCCTCCGCCAGAAAAGCCCTGAACATGTTGGGGATGCGGAAGCCGGCCACAAACGCGTCGCCCACCATTCCGGCGCCGATCAGCGCCGCCACCACTTTGTCGCGACCGTACCCCGACAGCCGACTCACCAGGGTTACTGCCGCCATGCCCCCGGTTGCCCGCAGCAATCGTCGCGTGGTCGACACGGCGGGACTTTAGCACCGACTCTCGACCCCGACCGGCTCATCCCCGGTGCCCCGACCACTGTGGTAGACTTGACATCCGTCCACGCCGGGAGGAATCCGCATGAGCGTCAACAAAGTCATTCTGGTAGGCAACGTCGGCCGCGACGTGGAGATGCGCCACACCCCGTCAGGAGCTTCGGTCGCCAAGTTCTCCCTGGCCACCAACGAGGTGTGGAAGGACAAGGGCGGCCAGCGCCAGGAACACACGGAGTGGCACAACATCGTCGCCTGGGGCAGGCTGGCCGAAATCTGCGGCACCTACGTTTCCAAGGGACGGCAGCTCTACGTCGAGGGGACTCTTCGCACCCGCACCTACGATGACGAGAAGGGCAACCGGCGGTACTTCACCGAGGTGCGCGCCAACGTGATTCAGCTCCTCGGCTCGCGGCCGCAGGGTGCGGAAGCCGGCGCGCCGGTCGAAAGCCAGGAGTTCCCGCCCGACAACGAGGACGACATTCCGTTCTGAAGACGCTGCCCCGGCCGCCGCCTCGTTGGGGGCGGCCGGGGCTTGTTCACCGCTTCCTCAAGGCGCGCTACGATGACCGCGCACGCACCGGGCCCATCGGCCGGTCAGCTTGCGGAGGATCTATGAGTGGACCAGTCTGGCGCTTCGAGCCCGGCGCCGCGGGGCTCTGCGACATCTGTTTCAGGGAAGCGGTCGGCTTGTTCGTCGAGGGTGACGTCCTCGACAACGAACTGCAACCCACTCGACGGGTCTGCCCACCCTGCCTGCGCGCCGCCGGCAACCTGTTGATCAGCGGCGAGGGCGGAACCCGCCGGCCGGGTCCGGCCTACGCCGGGCGCTGATGCCCACCTGGCACGAGGCTCGCGGGCAGTTCGTCGCGGTCTTTCCGACCGAGAACGCGAGATCGTCCCGGGCGCTGCGCTCCGTGGCGGCAAAAGTGCGAGAGGTCCTTCCGCCGATCCAGCGGCTCCCATCCCTGCCGGCTGGCGACGCGTGGGGGGGAGGGACGGCGCGATCCAGGGTGGCGGGGCTGAGTGGACTCGAACCACCGACACGCGGTTTAGGAAACCGCTGCTCTATCCTGACTGAGCTACAGCCCCTCGCTGCTCATGCTATGAGAACCACCGCCAATCCACAACCCCGTATCCGGAGCGACCTGCCATGAGCCGACCCAAGGCCCTCCCCCCATTTCGTTTGTGCCACGGCGACTGGCAGTCCCTGCCGGCTCAGCGCCTGGGAGACAAGGCCGCGATCCGCCGCCTTCCCGGCGGCGACACGCTTACCTGGCGTCTCGATCTTCGCGCGGGCGCCCGCCTCGCTTCCACGGGTCTAAAGTGTGAGTGTGTCCTTTCGGTGTGGGCCGGCCGCTTGGCATGCACCCTGCTGGGAAACCGGATCGACCTTCCCGCCGGCCACTTCGCCCTCATCCCCCCGAACATCCCCCTCACCCTGCGAGTCGTGGGGCACGCAGAGGTAGTGGTTGTCGGGAACCTCTGCCATCACCTGGTGGAGTCGCTTCCCTTCGAACCGCTCTGATGCAGGGCGCTGAACCGGGATCAGGCCACAGGTCGACGCCTACCTGGTCGGCAAGACCTCGAAACCTCCCGCTACAGCATCCTCCCAATGACATGATTGGACCTCAACCACCTGAGCGGTGGGCGGACCGCTCCACAAACGACCTTCCAGCGCCGCCATCGCCCCCTCGCCACCGGCCGCGAGCACCTCGACGCGGCCGTCGCGCAGGTTGCGCACCCAGCCGGCGAGTCCCAGTGCCTGCGCCTGGCGCAGCACGAAGTAGCGAAAGCCCACGCCCTGCACGCGCCCGCTGATCAGATACAGCGCCGCCCTCACGGCTCCTCTCCAGCCCGAGCCGCGTGCATTCTGCCGAGCCAGCCCACCGCCAGAAACCCCAGCACCGCCACCACCACCAGCGCCAGCGCCACCACGTCGAAGTACTTCCGGAGGAACGTGGCCACGTGCTCGCCGTACAGCGACAGCAGCACGCCCTCGGCCATGAAGCGCAACCCCCGCGCCCCGATCGACGCGAGCACGAACACCTTGAAGCGGATCTTGAAGACGCCGCCCGCGATGGTGAAAACCTTGTACGGGATGGGGGTCAGACCGGCGATGGCGGTCGCCCAGGCGTCGTAGCGGTTGTAGATCGCCTCGACGCGCGCCACCTTCGCCTGGTTGAACAGGCGGTACAACACCGGACGCCCCCCCAGCAGGCCGATGAGATAGCCCAGCATCCCGCCCAGCACCGAGCCGGCCGTACACACCGCGCCGAACCAGATGGCCTGGTCGGGGTTCGCGACGCCGAGAGCGATGAGCAGCAGGTCGGGCGGGATCGGGAACACCGACGACTCGGCTACGGCGATGAGAAACAACGCCCAGGTACCGTAGGGCGTCGCCGCCCAGGCGACCATCCACTGGGTGAGACGCTCGATCATCGAAACCCCTCCCGGCCCAGAAGCGGCACAAAGCCGGCCGGGCCGTGCCGAGACTCGTCGTACTGGCCACCGCGTCGGACGATGAGGAAAAGCTCCTGGCGCTTCAGGTCACCAACCGGGGCCACCAGCCTGCCGCCGTCCGCGAGCTGCTCTTTCAGCACCGCCGGAACGGCCGGGGACGCCGCGGAGACGATGACCGCGTCGAATGGCGCCTGTGCCCGCCAGCCCAGCGAGCCGTCCATCACCTGCACCGTGACGTTGCGCAGGCCGAGCTGGGCAAGTCTGGCGCGCGCCCCCTCCGCCAACCTGGGGATGCGCTCCACGGTAAACACAAACCGGGCGAGGTGGGCCAGGACCGCCGCCTGGTAGCCCGAGCCGGTGCCGATCTCCAACACCCGGTCGGAAGATCTCACCGCCGCCAGTTCGGTGATACGGGCGACCACCGACGGCTGGGAGATCGTCTGCCCGTCGCCGATCTCTAGAGCGAAATCCTCGTAGGCGTGATGGCGAACACCGGGAGGCACGAACGACTCACGCGGCAGCGCCGCCATCGCCGCCAGCACCCGGTCATCGCCGATGCCGCCCTGCCGCAGGCGCTGCACCATCAGCGAGCGCCGGGCAGGCACGGAGGAAGTGGTCACTCCTGCTCCAGCCGCCACGCCTCGCTCTCGCCGACCAGCCTCGCCAGCAGGGAGTGCTCGGTCATATCGAGCTGCAGTGGGGTGATCGAGATGAAGCCCGCATGGACCTCGTTGAAGTCGGTGCCGGGAATGGGCTCCCATACCGGCTCGCCCCCGCCAATCCAGTAGCAGGGCCGGCCGCGCGGGTCGAGCTGTTCCACCACCGCCTCGGTGTAACGTCGCTGGCCGGTGCGAGTGAAGCGCACGCCGCGCGGCTGCACCGGGGGCACGTTGACGTTGAGCAATGTCCCGGGCGGCAGGCCGCGCTCCAGCACCCGCAGCGTCAGCACGCGGGCCAGGCGGGCCGCGTGAACGAAGGTGAAGCCCTCCCCCAGCACCTGCGAGACGGCGATGGCGGGTACGCCCAGGATCACCGCCTCGAACGCCCCCGCCACCGTCCCTGAGTAGTGCACGTCGTCGCCCATGTTGGCGCCGAAGTTGATCCCTGACACCACCAGGTCCGGCGGGCGCCCGCCCAGCACCTCACCGATACCCAGCGTCACGGCGTCCGTGGGCGTTCCGTCGACAACGAAGCGGCGCTCCGCCAACTTCTTCACCCGCAGGGGTCGCGACAGGGTCAGGGAATGGGAGGCGGCCGAGTTCTCCCGGTCGGGCGCCACCACCCATACCTCCCCGACCCCCTCCAGGGCATCGACGAGCACGTGGATGCCCTCGGAGTGATAGCCGTCATCGTTGGAGACCAGCAGCAGCGGTCGCGCCACCCGCGGATTATAGACGCTCGTGGGTTAGCATGAGAGGCTGGTCATGGCAGCGACGACTCACCACGTGCTGCGCCTCGGACTGGACGGCAAGCCGTTGCTGCCGCCCCGCACCGGTGTGTATCGCTACACCGCCGGCCTGCTCCGGGGCCTCGAGACGATCGCCGGCGGCAACCTGGAGCTCACTCTGCACACGCCGCGCCGCCCCCTGCCCACCACCCTGTGGGTGCTCTGTTCCCTGCAGAGGGCCACCACCAAAGGCCTCGACGTCCTGCACTGCCCGTTCTACTACCCTCCCCTGTTTCCCGGCTGCCCGGTCACGGCCACCGTCCACGACGCGCTCGTGCTCGAGCACCCGGAGTGGTTTCCGCGCGCCTGGGGCACCCTGATGCGCCGCCTCATCCGGCGCGGCGCCCGCACTGCGGCGGCTCTCGTCACTCCTTCGCTGCACGTCGCGAGGACGGTGGAGGAATGCTGCGGGGTACCGCTGCAGCGTATCCGGGTGATCCCCCACGGCGTCGACACCGCAGTCTGGTCGCCGCCTTCACCGGACGCCGTCGGCGCTGTCCGGCATCGGTTCGGCCTGCGCGGCCGTTGGCTCGTGCAGTTGGGCGCGGTGGAGCCACGCCGAGGGGTGGACCTGCTGCTGCAGGCGGCGGCCCCCCTGCGGCGGCTGCACACAGACCTCGAGGTCGTGCTGGCGGGCGGCGTGCGCGCTCCCATCGCCGAGCTTTCCCGGCCCCCCGGGTGGGTACGGGTCATTCCCTGGGTGGAGGACGAGGAACTGCCCGCTCTCCTGGCCGGCGCCGCAGCCGTCGCGGCCCCCTCCCGCGGCGAGGGTTTCGATCTCCCGGTCCTCGAGGCGCTGGCCTGCGGCGCCGTCGTGGTGGCCTCGGATATCCCCGTGCACGTCGAGCATTTCGCCGGTGCGGTGGAGCTGTTTCGAAGCGGCGACGCCGATGCCCTGGCCGCCGCCATCGCCGGCGTGCTCGACGACACCGCTCGGCAGCAACGCCTGCGCGGCGCCGCCCGCGCCCTTGCTGCTCGCTTCACCTGGGAGGAATCGGCCCGCCTCCATCTCGCTCTCTGGCGCGAGGTGGCGGGAGCCTGACCCGCCCCTCGGGCTCCATCCGCCGCCCTCGCTGTCGAGCGCACCCCAGCCAGGTGCGCCAACGCGCCCTCTCCACCTGCGCTACAGTTGCCCCGTGAACAGCCGCTCTGCGTCTCCCCTGAAAAGCTCTCCACAGGCGCCGATGGACCGGCGCCGCTACAGGCGGGTGCGAACGTTCTTCGTGCGTGCCATGCTCCACGCCGTCTGGTGGGACTTCATCCTCAATCGCCCCGTCCTGCAGCGCTTCCGCACCCCCCCCCTGGAACGCTGGCGGCGCATCGCCGGCCGGTACCGCCAGCTGGCGGAAGAGCTGGGGGGGGTATTGATCAAGCTGGGGCAGTTTCTCTCTGCCCGCGTGGACGTGCTGCCGTTCGCCATCACGCGCGAGCTGGCTGCCCTGCAGGATGAAGTGCCTGCGGCGCCCTTCGCGGACATCCGAAAGGCCCTGGAGAACGGGCTGGGCGCCCCATGCGAGGAGAGGTTCACCCGCATCGAGGAGCGGCCCCTTGGCGCTGCGTCGCTGGCCCAGGTGCACGCCGCCTGCCTTCCTTCGGGCGAGGACGTGGCCGTCAAGGTCCAGCGTCCGGGCATCGAGCGCCTGGTCGAAACCGACCTCGCGGCCATTTCCCGTACCCTCCGATGGCTCAGCCATGCGGCTCCCATCCGCCGCCGGGTGGACGTCGAGTGGCTGCTCAAGGAGTTCACCTCGGTGACCCGCCGCGAACTGGACTTCGAACGCGAAGCGAACAACGCGGAGCGATTCGCCCACGACTTCGCCGACGACCCGGGGGTGCGCGTGCCGCGCGTGTACCGCTCCCACTCGTGCCGGACGGTGCTCACCCTGGAGAACGTGGCCGCCATCAAGGTCTGCGACCTCGCGGCCCTGGAGTCGGCCGGCATCTCCCGCTCCCGCGTGGCCAAGAAGCTCTACGGCGTCTACATGCGCCAGTTCTTTCTGAGCCATTTCGTGCATGCCGATCCCCACCCTGGCAACGTCTTCGTGCGCCCCTGCCCCCCCCCGAGCGGGGCGGTCGAGAGCGGCGACACCCCCTTCGAGCTGGCGTTCGTCGACTTCGGCATGATGACCACCATCCCCGAGCGGCTGCGCCAGGGCCTGAAGGAGTTCGCCATCGGCCTGGGCACCCGCGATGCCCGCCGCATCGTCGACGCCTACGTCACCGCCGGCACGCTGCTACCCGAGGCCGACCTGGACCGCCTGGTCGAAGCCCACGAGGCGATCCTGGCCCGCTTCTGGGGGGTTCGCATCTCCCAGCTCAAAGAGGTGGCGTTCGCCGAAGCTCGGCACCTCGCGCGCGAGTACCGGGACCTACTGTTCGAGGCCCCCATCCAGGTGCAGGCGGACATGCTCTTCGCCCTGCGGGCGGTGGGCATCCTGGCCGGCCTGTGCACGGCGCTGGACCCGGACTTCGACCCGTGGAGCGAGACGCTGCCCTTCGCCGAGCGCTTGCTGCGCGACGACTCCCGGCGGGGAGTGATCGAGGAGCTGGGGGAGGTGGCGCGGGCGCTGATGCGCGCCCCGGCGCAACTCGATCGCCTCCTCGCCCACGTCGAGCGGGGAGGGATGGCAGTGAAGTCGTCGTTCAGCCCAGACGCGCGCCTGCGACTGCGACGGCTGGAAGGAGCGCTGGACCGTCTGGCGTGGTTCGTGGCTGCCGCGGGGCTGCTCGTGGCGGGGGCGGTGCTGCGCGACGACGGGGCCGACACCCGCCTCTCCACAGGACTTCTCATCGCCTCGGCGGCATCGCTCGGCCTGGGATTGTGGCGACGGTAGCGGGCACCGTGATGACAAAGAAGCACGACGGGCTGATCAGCGCCCGCCACTCATCAGCTCCTCCCACTGCCGCTGGAGCTTCTTCTTCTCTTCGTCCAGATACTCCTCGAAATCATCCACCTCGCCGTTGCGGATCCAGTAGGTGCGGGGGAAGTGCTTGATGCTGCCGTAATCGTCGAACGCCAGCGTGCCAGTGACTCCCATGACCTCTGCGAGACCCTTCAAGCGCAACTGCAACTCCTTCCCCGAGCGGATACGCACAGCAGCGTGCGCCATTCCGACGGCCAGCGCCGCATCGTACCCCTGCGCGGCATAGATGTCCGGGCGCGCACCGTAGCGGCTCTGGAACGACGACAGGAACTCCTTGACGATCTCCTCCTTGGGTTCGAACCAGTTCACCGCCACCATTGGGAAGAAGACACCTTCCAGGTCTGCGCCGCCCCGCCTGATCAACTCTCTCGCCGCCAGCCCCGAAGGGGCGGCAATGACACCTCCGTACTGGACGGCGCGCAGGGCTCGAATTGCAGCCAGCAGATTTCCCCCCGAGGCACACACGAAGACGGCCTGGGGCTGCCGCGAGGTGATGCGGTCGTGCAGCTTGCGCTCCCAGTCTGCGTCGGTCATCTGGATCGGTGCGGTGCCGCACACTTCGACGTTGCGCTTGCGCATTTCTCCGAGAACCACGGGAAGCAGGCCAATGGCGTACGGGCCCGGTTCCTGGATGATGAGCACCGCCCGGGTATCCGGGGATCGCGTGAGTATCTTGACGATCTGAGGCCCTTCAAGATCGTCAGAAGGGCAGGTGCGGAAGAAGAACAGGCTGTTTCGCGACAGGTCGGGGGCGGAGGCCGAGGGTGACATGAGCACGCGCTCCGCGCGGTCGGCCACCACCACCATGGCCTGCGCCTCGGCCGTCGTAACACCGCCGATCACCGCCAGTGCCCCCTGGTCGTACTGCTCCCTGGCGAGCGCCGCCGCGACGTCAACCTGCGAGCGGCTGTCCCGGTACTCGACGAGCAAGTCGGCCGGTATGCTGCCCTTGGCCTTGCCGTGCTCGAAGGCCAGCTGCACGCCCTGTTTGATCGAGGCGCCGTACACGGCTGCCTCGCCGGTTTCGGGGATCACCACCCCGACCCGCGGCTCGCCGCTGCACCCACCCAACAGCGTCGCCGCAACCAGCAAACCGCCTGCGCGCCATGTTGTCATCGCCGACCTCCCAGGCTGTCATCGCGAACGCACGCCCTGCCGCCCCTCCCGCACCCGGAACATGTTACACCTTCGCCGAGTCCTCTTGCCGGGCGAGTCATCACCGGCGGCGCGCATTTCCTGAGTTTGCCGGTCACCGGCCGCATCGCGCAGGGCGACCTCCGGCTACAACTCCCGGAGCGCGCTTGCCACCGGCAGCCTTGCCGCGCGCAGGGCCGGCGGCAGCCCGCCGATGACACCCATGAGCAGGGAGAAGGCCAGCCCTCCGAGGAGGAGCGGCGGGGACACGCGGAACGCGAACGACAGGTGTGAGAACGTCTGCCAGTTCATCGTCCCCGTGGTCAGGCCATTGAGCGGCAGCACCAGCAGACACCCCAGCACCCCTCCCACCAGGGCGATGAGCAGAGACTCGAGGAGAAACGACGTCACCACCGCCGCACCCCCGAACCCCAGCGCCCGCATGGTGGCGATCTCCCTGGCTCGCTGCGCCACCGCCGAGTACATCGTGTTGAGTGCCGCAAACACCGCGCCGATCCCCATCACCGCGGCGATGAGCGTACCCAGGACGGTGATCAGGCGGGTCAGCAGGCGGGACTGCTTCTCGTAGTACTCCACTTCCCGGTCAACCTGGACGGTGAGCCGGGGATCCGAGGTGGCCGCGTCCTCAAACTGCCGCAACGCCCCGGCGTCGTCCAGGCGCACGGTCATGGACTGGAAAATGTGCTGGGGGCGCTGAAAGACCTGGTTCAAAACGTTGGCGTCGCACCACAGCTCCGAATCGAAAGCGCTTCCGCCGGCGTCGAACAACCCCACCACCGTCCAGCTCCCGCCTCCGAAGCGAACCTGCCGGCCGAGCTCGAACCCGGCGTAGGCGCGCGCGGCGTTGGCGCCCACCACCAGCTCCGCCAACCCCGGCTCGAACACCCGACCGGCCACAATGCGTACCGCCGGCCGCACCGCGAAGGCGCGGGGGGAACAGCCGCGCACCTGCACGTTGGCGTCCGTCCCCGTCGCCGCCAGGGGAAACGCGGCCACCACCACCACCTCGGCGCTGACCAGCGGCCCTTGCTCGTCGGTCCTGACGCCGGGCGCGGTCTCCAGCACGCGAACCTGATCCAGCGCCAGAATGGACTCCATCTCGGAGGATGCGCCGGCCCGCCGCACCATGGCGTTCTCCGGCGAACCCGAGGCCACCAGCGTCGCCCTGAACCCCGATGCCAGCGCCAGCATCGCCACGAACACCGCCACCGTGCCGGCGATACCCGCCACCGCCACAATCGCCGACACCCAACGCTGGCGCACGCTGCGCACGTTGTAGATGAAAGGTATGGCCATGGCTACACCCTCCGCAGCGCGTCGATGACCCGCAGGCGCATGGCCGACACCGCCGGTAGCATCCCTGCCGCCACGCCCACCGCGAGCGCCAGCGCCAGCCCGATCACCAGGTCGGAGGCCGGCAGGAAGACAGTGAAGCCCGGCAGCGCTTGCGTGAGCCCCGGGGTGACCAGTCTTGCCGCAACGATCCCGGCGGTACCCCCAACCAGCGCCAGCAGGGTTGACTCGGCCAGCACCAGCACGAGTGCGAAGCGATCGGAGAACCCCACGGTCTTGAGCACCGCCAGCTCGGTGGTGCGCTCGCGCACCGCCAGCGCCTGGGTGTTGCCGGTGACCAGCAGCAGCGTGAAGAACACCACCCCGCCGATGATCAAGATGAGCGCCTGGATGTTCCCCATCTGTTTGGCGAAGGAGGCGGCGAACGCCCGTTCAGGCTCGGTCTTGGTCTCGAACGGGGAGTTCGCGAAACGGTCGTCAATGGCGCGGGATACGGCCACGGCATCGCCCGCCTCGCCAACCCGCACCGTGTACCACCCCACCAACCCCTTGACCCACTGAGGACCCCGTTCCTCCAGGTAGTCACGGCGAAACCAGAACTGTCCCTCGTCGTCCCCGGGCCGGCTGCCGCGATAGACGGCGCGGATGTTGAACTCCCATGTACCGGGGAAGATCGTGCCGCGGATCGGAATACGATCCCCCAGCTTCCAGCCGTAACGCCGGGCCAGGGCGGCGCCCACCACGCACCCCTCGCGGTCGAGGGAAAAAGCCGCCCATTGCTCGTCGTCGATGACGAACTCGGCGAACATCTCGCGGTAGGTCTCGTGGTCCACGGCAAACTGGGGGAAGAAGTTGCGCTCGTCCTGGTAGACGCCACCGAACCAGTTGGCCGACGTCACCGCCTGCACACCGGCGAGCTGGAGCAGCTTCTCGCGGTAGGCGAGCGGCAGGGGCTGGATGATCGAAACCCGGTTGATCACCACCAGCCGATCGGCTCCCGCCACCTCGACCCCCTGGTAGAAGGCGAAATGAATGGCCGCCAGCATCCCGAATAGAAACAGCGCCACGGCGAACGAGCCCACCGTCAGGACGGTGCGCGTCTTCTTGCGGCGCAGGTTGGCCAGCACGAGCCCCAGGTACTTCACGACCGCGCCGCCCCCCCGGCGGCCTCAACCAGTACACCCTTGTCCAGGTGCAGGACATGGTCTGCGCGTTCAGCGGCGCGAGGATCGTGGGTCACCATGAGGATCGTCTTGCCGTGCTGCTTCGCCAGTGCGGTGAGCAGACTAAGAACATCCTCGGCGCTCGCCCGGTCGAGATCGCCGGTGGGTTCGTCGCACAGCAGGAACGAGGGGTCGGCGACGATGGCGCGGGCGATGGCGACGCGTTGCTCCTGACCTCCCGAGAGCTGGCGCGGGAAGTGGTCCGAGCGATCCGACAGGCCCACCAGGGCCAGAGCCGTCTCCACCTGCCGCCGCCGCTGGGCGCGATTGAGCCTGGTCAGCAAGAGGGGCAATTCCACGTTGCCGAAGGCCGTGAGCACCGGCAGCAGGTTGTACATCTGGAAGATGAAGCCGACGTGGCGGGCCCGCCAGCGCGTCAGCTTGGCGGCCGACATGCGGGTCAGTTCGTCACCAGCCACCGTGATACTGCCCGAGGAGGGGGCGTCCAGTCCGCCCAGGAGGTTCAGCAGCGTCGTCTTGCCCGAACCCGACGGCCCCATGAACGCCACGAACTCCCCCGGCGTCACGTCCAGATGAAGCCCCTGCAGCACGTGGATCTCCTCGCTGCCCCGCTGATACCGCTTGCCCAGGTTGCGCACCCGAATCAGTGTCTCGGGCGCGTCGGCGCCGTCCACCCTCACCATGCAGTCCTCCCTGATCTCCTCGCTGCCCGCTGCACGGGCTTCAAGGCCCGGCCCGTCACTGCCTCACCCTCGCCGCCCGGCCTTCCTCCAGCTCACCGGCTGAGGCAATCACCACCAGCTCGCCGCCGCTCACCCCGGCGAGAATCTCCACGTTTCCCCCGCGATCCCGGCCGGTGCGCACGGCGCGCCGTTCCAGCACTCCCCCCGCCAGCACGAACACCACGTCGTCCACTCCGTCGCGGCGGACAGCAGCCCTGGGTACGACCGCCCGCACCGCTCCCTCCCCGGACGACTCCGCCTCCAGGAACGCCACCTTGACACCCATATCCGGTAGAATCCGCGGATCCAGCTGGCCGAAGGAGATGCGCACCTTGACCGTCGCCCTCTGGCGATCCGCCGAGGGAATGACGGTCCGCACCGACGCCGGTAGCCTCCAGTCTGGGTAGGCATCCAGGGTGGCTTCGACGCGCTGGCCGGGGGCGACGCGTGCGATGTACGACTCGTTCACGTCCACCTCGATTTCCAGCGAGGCCATGTCCACGATGGTGGAAATCCCGGTACGCGTGAACGACCCGCCCGCCGACACCGGCGAGACCATCTCGCCGGGCTGTGCGTCCTTGGACACGGCGATGCCGGCGAAGGGCGCGCGAATCGTGTAGTTGTCCAGATCCTGGCGCAGCACGCCGACGTGCGCCCGGGCCGCGCGAACCCGCTCTCTCGCCAGCGAGATCTGCGCCTCCAGACTCTCGACTGAGGTTCGAGCCGCATCCGCCGCCTGCTCCGTACCGACCCCTTCCGCCAGCAGGGCCAGGGCACGGGCCAGCTCGCGCCGTGCATTCTCCAGGCGCACCGTCAGGTCAGCCACCCCCGCCTGCGCCACCGCCGCCTCCGCTTCAGCGGCGGCGAGCCTGTGCTGCGCGTCCGAATCGTCCAGCCTGGCGAGAACCTGACCGGCCTGTACCGGCATGCCCTCGTCCACCAGCACCTCGCGCACCCTGCCGGTGATCTTGGCCGCCACCGTGGCGCGCAGCCGCGGGGTCACGTATCCCGACGCATTGAGCACCGTTCCTGCCCCGACCGGCCCCGCAGCCTGAGCAGCCATCACCTCCACCTGCATCGGCCGCCGGACCGCCAGCCAGATCACCACCAGCCCCAAGACCACCGCTATCACCGCCGCAGCGGCGAACCAGCCCCGCCGCGCCGGCCTCTCGGACACCCTGGCGCTCGGATCGATCCGCAGTGCGCCCACATCAGGTTTGCTCATCCACCCTCTCCTCGACGCTTGCCTACGCAAACGCGGTGTCAAAGTTTGCCCGGCTGCGTGCGAAACTCATGTGAAGCCTCGTGCCCGCCAGAAGGTCGAAAGTCTATCGCACCCCGAAGGCAGTCGGCCGCAGGAACCAACGAAAGCAAGGTTCTCGACGGCGCTTCTCAGGCCAGACTGCCGCGCAGGACGCTGGCAGGCATCGCTGAAACTACCTCGAGGACGTGCGCGAAGGCCAGCGCAGCATGCCGGCGGCCAGCCCGAGCCGCGGCCGGGGCATCACCTGGCAGGCTCCTAGATCCCCTCTCCGTCCGCCGACAACTGGCGCTGCAGGGCGGCGCGCAGCTCAGGTGACGGCTCGGGCACGGCCAGGGCGCCGGCGGCCCGCCGCTCCTCCACCTCGCGGGCGATTTCTTCCGCCCTGGCGGCATCGAGGCCGCCGGCACGGCCCAGGTACAACGTCTGCGACGGAAAGGCGAACGTGGACCCCGACGTCTCGACGATGCGGGCCACGGCGAAATTGAGTTCCTCGGCGAGAGCCGTGAACTCTCCCACGTCCTGCGTCAGAACCCAGGCCACCACCTCGATATCCAGCGAGTAGGCGCCGAAGGCCTTGAACCTCACCCGCTGGGTGTCCTGAAAAACCCGCGGGTGGGTGAGCAGCAGCTTGCGGATCTCGTCGATGACGAACACCAGTTGCTCCACCGTGGTGCCGTACACCAGACCGATCGTCGGGTTGTACAGCATACGGTCGCGCGCCGTGAAGTTGGTCACCTTCTCCCCGGCCACGGCACCGTTGGGGATGGTCACCAGGGTCCGTTGCATGGTCCGTATCCTCGTCGAACGCAGCCCGACGTCCTCGACCGTGCCGGTGACGTCGCCGATGCTGACGAAGTCACCGACCTTGAACGGCCGGTCCCCCGCGATGGCCACCGCGCCGAAGAGGTTCTCGATGGTGCGCTGCGCCGCGAAGGCGATCGCCAGACCGCCAAGACCGAGGCCGGCCACCAGCGCCAGGACCTTGACCCCCACGGTGTCGAGAATGGCCAGGACCCCCAACACCACGACCAGCGCCTTCAATACCTTGGTCAAGATCGGTATGAACTCGCGCGCCAGGGTGTTGACCTCCCCGGCGGCGCGGCGCATCTGCGCCGTGATGGCATCGACGGTCCGGAACAGCAGCCACCCCAGGCCGACCAGTACAAGCAGGCGGAAAACGGTGTGGGTGACCGCGAAACTCGCTGCGTCGAGCCCTACCCAAGGGGCCGAGAAGGACAACCATATACCCCACAGAATGATGCCCAGCGGGCCGTCGAGGGTGTGCACCGCCAGGTCGTCCCAGTTCGCTTCCGTGCGCCGGACGAGTGCGCGCATGAGCGACACGGACCAGCGCCCGGCGCTGCGGCCGAGAAACCACCCCACAGCCACCGTGAGCAGCAGCGCGGCCCACTGCCACAGCTGCAGGCCGCCGAAGGTCACGGCGAAAAAGACGACGGGCAGGTGGTCGCCGATCACCGAGTAGCCGTGGGAACCGTAGAGCGCGGGGATCTCCGCCACGGTGTCGGCGGCGAACGTCCACATCGGCCCCAGTTCGGCATCCAGTCGCCGCTGCAGGGTGAGTTCCACCTCGCGTCCACCCTTCACCACCGTGGCGATGAGTTCCCGGTCCTCCGCCACCCCCTGCTCGGGCGCTCCCGCCGGGTCGTTGGAGAGCTGCGACGGCCGCACCCACCCCTGGCGAACCAGCAGGAGCATGAGCCGGCGGGCGGCCAGTGCGCCCACCTTCGCCTGCTCCCCGGCCGGGACCTCGCCAAGATCGAGCAGGTGGGCGGCGGCGGCGAAGTCGCCTCGCCGCGCCAGGGCAAGAAAGCTGTTCACCGCGTCGCGGGGGCTCGACCGCCTGAGTCCGGGCGGAGGCGCCCCGAGGCCCTGGTTGAGAGCGCCGCTCTCGGCGAGGCCCTGTCCCTCGACCAGGGTCGAGTACCAGAACGGGATGCTCGACACCGTGCGGCGCGTGACCAGCCAGGCCTCTTCACCGGTTGAGAGATCGCGCGTGCGTCTCAGCCACACCTCGCCAGCCAGACCGGGGCGCTGCAAGCGCGCGACCACCGCCACATGGTCCCTGCCAGCGTCGGCTTCCCCTGCCTCGGCCAGCGCGCCCGCCGGTGATCGCTGAACCGAGACGTCTTGCAGTATTCTGCATAGTTTCTCCGTCAGCACCCGGCCCAGAGAGAGCTGCTCCGCCATGCGGATCTCGGTGAGGTCGAGAAGGTGCGCGCCATGAGAGAAACGTTCCTCAGCGCACGCCTCGAGCAGCGACTGCCACGCCGATGCCGCCGTGGAACGCTTCAGCGCAGCCGGCACCGGTGGCAGGCCGGGATTGATCGCCTCCCGCTCGGCGACGTTCAGCGGCCCAGCCGGTTCGCCGGCCGCCGCCGGGAGGACAGCCCCCATCAACACGAGAAGCACCGTTAGGGTGGACAAACTCATCCTCGCAGTGTTCATCCCCTCCGCCATCCTCCTCGTTCAGCGCTCGGCATTCCACGAGCTCCTCGTGCCGAGATCCGCGCCCAGGGTACCCGCCTCGCCCGCCCATGGCCAGCGGGCATCTTCTCGGCCCCGGCTGGTTGCGGTCGGGAGCGCTACACTGAAACAGCGGAGGTTACAAACCCCATGGTGGCCGCCATCCTCTTCCCGTCCCTCGTCGCCCTCGCTCTCGGGTACGTCGTGTACGGGCGCTTCCTCGCTCGCCGCCTCGGCGTCGATCCAGCCCGCTCAACCCCGGCGTTCGCCGACCCAGATCGGCGCGACTACGTCGCCGCCCGAGCTCCGGTGCTGTTCGGCCACCATTTCAGTTCCATCGCCGGAGCCGGGCCGATCGTCGGCCCGGTAATCGCCGCAGCCGCGTTTGGCTGGCTGCCTGCCGTCCTGTGGATCGTCGCCGGTTCCATCTTCGTTGGCGGCGTCCAGGACTTCTCCTCGCTGATGGCGTCGATCCGCCACCGTGCCCGTTCCGTCGCGGACATCGCGCGCCAACACATTTCCCCCCTCGCCCACCGCCTCTTCTTGGTCTTCGTGTGGTTCGCACTGGTCTACGTGATCGTTGTCTTCGTCGACCTCACAGCCACGACGTTCGTCGAGGACCCGGGCGTGGCCTCATCGTCGATCATGTACGTTGGGCTGGCCGTGGTCTTCGGCCTGCTCGTCTACCGGCGCGGCGCCTCCCTCGCTCCCGCCACCGCGGTCTTCGTCCCCCTCGTGTTCCTGGGGATCTGGCTCGGCCAGCAGTGGCCCGTTGCCCTCCCTCTCGCCCAACCGAGATTCGGATGGAACCTCCTGCTCCTCGCCTACTGCCTCGTCGCTTCGGTCCTCCCAGTCTGGTCCCTGCTGCAGCCGCGCGACTACCTCTCGTCGTTCCTGCTCTTCGGCGCCCTGGCCGGCGCCGTCCTCGGCATTGCCGCGGGAGGCGGCAGCGTGCCCGATGGGGTGGTGGCGCTGCCCGCCATCGCCACGTTCTCTGACGCATCCCTCGGACTGCTCTTTCCAGCCATGTTCATCACCATCGCCTGTGGCGCCTGTTCCGGTTTCCACGCCATTGTCGCCTCGGGCACCACCGCCAAGCAGCTCAGTGCCGAGACCCACGCCCGGCCGGTGGCGTACGGCAGCATGTTGCTGGAAGGTGTCCTCGCTCTGGTGGCCGTGGGAACTGTGGTGCTGATCGGGGCGCAGGCGGCGCGCGGACAGGCCCCCACGTTCGTCTTCGCCCAGGGGATCGGCCACATCCTCAGCGCCGTCGGCATCCCGGCCTCGCTTGGCGCACATTTCGGCGCCCTCGCCATCTCGACCTTCCTCCTCACCACTCTCGACACGTGCACGCGCCTTGCCCGTTACGTCCTCGAGGAGCTGTTCGGACTGCAGCGCGCGGGCCTGCAGACAACCATCGTCGCCACCCTGGGAAGTCTGGCGCTGCCGGCGCTGCTCACCCGGATGACGCTGCACCTCCCGGACGGCACGCCGGCGGCGGCCTGGCGGGTGATCTGGCCGATCTTCGGAGCCACCAACCAGCTTCTTGGCGCTCTGGCCATGCTGGTGGTGGCGATCTGGCTGCGCAACGAGGGGCGGCGCCACGCCTTCATCGCCCTGCCCATGCTGTTCATGTTCGTGGTCACCATGGTGGCGCTGGGACAGCTCGTCCTGCGGTACGGCGCCCTCACGCTGATCGGCGGCATCGCGGCCGGGCTGTTCGTGCTCGCTGTCATCCTTGCGGTGGAGGCCGGGCGCCGGGCCCTCGGCTCCGGACCGATCGAGGCCGCCGTCGGCCGCACCTGAATCGCTACACGCCCCGCCCGCTGCCGAACAGGTCCAGATGCAGGCGAGGCGAGTAGCGGAAGCCGTATTCGAGGCACAGCGCCGCCACCGCCGGGGCGCGCGCCGCGACATCGGCTGCGCTGCGCCCCTCGGGCATGAGAACGACCCTGGAGCGCGCACCACCGATCTCCTCAATCAACTCTTCGATCTCGGGCATGTCACCGGGGTGCCGCACAACGAACTTGAGTTGGTAGTCGGGATGCGCGGCGAGCAGGGCGCGCAGCGGCCCGCGCTGCGAGCGCCGCCGCTCGTGCCGCTGCCGCCACGATCCGGAGGGCGTCGAATTGGCGGTCTTGGGGGACACGGAGAGGAGATGGCAGACAAACGGCGGGGCGAGGGTGCCGGCCGTCTCCACCGTGAGGTGATGGCCGTCCTCCGCCAGGCCCGCGGTAAGGGCACCGATTTGCCGCTGCAGCAGTGGCTCGCCACCGGTGACGACGACGTGGTGCAACCCTGCACGGCGGGCGGCGGCGCGCAGCTCGCCGACGCCCACTCGGCTTCCCTCCGGCTCCCAGGAGGTGTACGGGGTGTCGCACCAGGCACAGCGCAGGTTGCACCCCGACGTGCGGATGAAGAACGACGGCGTGCCCGCCAGAACCCCCTCGCCCTGCAGCGAAACGAACGTCTCGGCGATGACCACTTCCTGGAGTATAGCGGCGGGGGCGGGAATGCCGGCGGCGGTGCGTCGTGTTGGCGGCCACGAGAGGTTTCCGCGTTTGAATTTCGCAACCCCCTCCTGCCCGCAACCCGGTGGCAACGCCGCCGAACTGGCTCCGGTCCGTCCTTCCGGCTCACGCATCGTCACGGAACTCTTCAAGCTCCGGCTCGTCACCCTGGTCGTGCTCACCGCCGCCGCCGGCTACCTGCTCGGCGCCGGGGACGCCTGGTCCGGCAAGACCTTGCTGTGGACGGTGCTGGGGACGGCTCTGGCGGCTGCGGGCTCGATGGCGCTCAACCAGCGCCTGGAAATGCACCGCGATGCGCGCATGGAGCGGACGCGGGCTCGTCCCCTCCCGGCCGGACACCTGCACCCCGCCACCGCCACCACCGTGGGGATCTTGACTGCCCTCCTCGGCGTGCTCACTCTGGCGCTGGGAACCGGGCTGCGCCCGACGCTGCTCGCCGCCGCCGTGGTGCTTCTCTACACCCTCGTCTACACCCCCTTGAAGCCGCGCACTTCGGCCAACACTCTGATCGGCGCGGTGTGCGGAGCCATCCCCCCGATGATCGGATGGGCGGCGGCGCGGGGCGAGCTGGGGGTGGGGGCGTGGTTGCTGTTCGCCGTGTTGTTCCTCTGGCAGGTGCCGCACTTCCTGGCGCTCGCCTGGATGTACCGCGCCGACTACGCCCGCGGCGGCTTTCGCATGCTCCCGGCCGAGGACCCCGACGGTCACCTCACCGGACTGGCGGCGGTCCTGCACACTGCCGCGCTCGCCCCGATCCCGCTGCTGGCGACGCTGCACGGGCTCGCCGGGTGGATCAGTGCGGCGGGTGGAGTCGTGCTCGTCGGCTGGCTGCTGTCCGCGGCGGTGAGGATGGCACAGCAGCGCAGCGACGCCTCGGCGCGGCGCCTGTTCCTCTCCACCCTCGGCTTCTTACCCCTCGTCCTGACTCTCATGTTGATGAATCGCGGTGACGGGTACTCACCTGCCCCGACGACCACCGCGGCTCCACCGTCGATCGCCAGCGCGGTCAGCCTCGCCCCCGGCGCCAGGCGTCCATGAGCGGCAGGCGCCCCGGGGTGTGGGTTGCGGCGCTGGTCGCCCTCGTCGCCGTCGCTCTCGCCGTCCGATTGCTGGTGCTGGCCACCACCCGTGGCCAGCCTCGCCTGGGCGACGGCCGCACCGTCGCCAGCTACGGCTTCGACCTGACCAACCTGACCCTGCCACACGGCACGCTGGTCGCCGCCGGCATGCCCCGAGACGGCGCGCGCGCCCTGCGATCGCCGGAGGTCTGGACGGCCGCGCGCATGGACGCCCAGCGCGAGAAGCGGCGCGCTCCCCGGCTGGTGCCCTCGGATCTGGTGATCGGCGCGGTCCGGGATGGTCAACCCCGCGCCTGGCCGCTTCGCTTCCTGGTGTGGCACGAGGTCGTCAACGACGACATGGCGGGCGAGCCCCTTCTGGTCGTGCACCACGCCCTGTCCGGTTTCTCCGCCGTGTTCGCGCGGCGGCTTCCGGACGGCTCCATCCCCACCTTCGGCGTCTCCGGACTGGTCTGGAACTCCGGGCCGATCCTGTACGACCGCGCGCCGCGCGACGAGAGCCTGTGGAGCCCCTTCCTCGCCCGCGCCATCACCGGCGGCGCTGCCGGCCGCCGCGCCACCCTCCAGCTCCTGCCGTCTCAGGTCGCCACCTGGGCCGAGTGGCGGGTGCAGCATCCTGACACCACCGTGCTCGCGCCGGACCCGGCGATGCGCCGGGAGTACCGGAGGGAGCCGTTTGGGAGTTACCTCGGCTCGGACCTGCTGCGCTTCCCTGTGGAACCGGCGTGGCCGCACGGCAACCTTGCCAAGAAGACGGTCACGCTCATCGTGCCCTTACCCGCCGGCAACTTCCTGGCGATTCCCCACCCGACCGCCGCAGGCCGGGCCGGCACCGGCGGTGTCGTGGCTTTCGCTGACGGTGGCTCACCCCTGATGCTGCGCCTCACCGCCCGTCCCGCGGCCATGTCCCTCGCGGGCGAGGATCCCCCTCCGCCCTCCCTTTGCTCCTTCGCCTTCGCCTGGCACGCCGCTCACCCCCACGACACCCGCTGGCTGATGCCTTAAAACAGCAGGCGCCGCAACGCGACGTCAGCCCTGCTTCAGGTCGTCACGCTGCAGCGGCATGGTCATGCAGCGGGTGAACCGC